>JAAERL010000372.1 GCA_024230435.1 Desulfobacteraceae bacterium | reverse complement strand
TATCTATATAAAACTAGATGGGATATAGAAAAAGTATTTGAAGAAGTAAAAATAAAGATGGGTGAAAAAAAGGCATGGGCGACATCAGAAACAGCAAAAACTATGCAGGCTGAATTTATCTGCATGGCACACAATCTAATGCTTTTATTTGAACAGGACATAGAAAAACAAGGTGTAAAAAATAATAAAGAAGATGAGCGGCGCAAAAAAAGGCTTACTAAAGACCTTGGTAAATGTGAGGTGGATACTAATAAATTGCCATTGTTTTTCACAACCACCAAACGAGCCACTCAGCGACCACTAAAATTCATTCGCTGGCTACGTAATCATTTATTTTCGAACACCTCATGGCTGGAGGCTGTGGCGTCCCTGAAGCTAATTTACGATGTTTTTTAACTGCAAATTTTGGACACCGTTGCAGCATTGACCGCTAACGCGCCCGGTCCGGTTTAGGCGATTGGCGGAAAAGAATATACCAGATTGAGCTTCGATTTTTTTTCGTATTCAAGGCGCGCCAAAGTTTTGCTGACCAGTTTGCATACTTAACGTATTCGCACCTTTGGCATAACGCACAAGACGGGAAAAAAGACATACAAGATGGTATATTCTTTAACACAAATCGCCTTACCTATTATCAATTTTTTCGATATTTCAGAAAATAATCCTCCATTTACTACCCGGTAAAGAATTACGGCATTTTTCAACTGTCATAGTCTGCGGCATTGATTCTTCTGGTTTTCATAAAATTTAATAGGGACGATTCCGGCACACGGAGCCCGTATTTTTCACCAATGCGCAGAGCAGCAAGTTTTCCGTTATGAATTAATGTGTAGACATACCGGCGAGAGCAATCCAACCGTTTAGCGACTTTTGCAACACAGATCAATTTATCTGTCATAGTTAACGCCCTTTCTTATAGATATAGATTGGGAAGTGGTTTGAATCTCATTGATTTCGAAGCCATAATATCTTTTACTGGTAAAAATAAAATTGCACATTTCACGCAAACGCGTTTTTTAAAACCAAAATCCTATCCGGGCGCCTTTCGCGCTTCCCAGTGTTCCATGCACTTTATGAAAATATGGGGATAGACGACGAAATGGCGCAATGGCCGGATGCAGCTCATGTAAAAAGCGCTGAGAGCGGTCCTATACTTAATGTACACCGCAAGGCGGACCTTCCACTTCCCTTCTCCCGAGGGAGACCAAGCATAATGCATTAATGCATGCTCTGTGGAATTGGAGAGTTCATGGAGCGTTTCGTCCGCGAAGGTATACACTGGCCTGAAGTTCATATAGTCTCGCGTTGAGATGTCCATCGCGCGTTCCGGCGTGTCTTTCTCAAGATCGCTTTCCTGCAAACGATCCCGAAGGCTCTTTTCCCGGCAGCCCGGAATAGAAAGATTATTCAAGTTATTATCGATGCGGAATAAACTCCCGAAAACCTTTCGCACCCTGAAGAGCATTCCAGTCAAGGAGACATCATAAATACTCTTCATCATAGGCTCAATGGCGGTTTTCTGGAACAAATGTAAATCGACCCCGTCCTTTGCGCTGAATTCGTATGGGAACTCCCAGGTATCCTCGAGCAGGAAATCGGAAGCCAAAGAACGGACCCTCCAGTTGAATTTGGTATGCGTAGAAGCCGCGGCAATAAAATTCATAGTTATTCCTTTATATGATAATATAGGCGATTTCTGTTAAAGAATATACCATCTTGTATGTCTTTTTTCCCGTCTTCTGCGTTATGCCAAAGCCCGAATACGTTAAGTATGCAAACTTTGGCACGCCTTGAATACGAAAAAAAATCCTGCTCAATCTGGTATATT
>JAAERL010000371.1 GCA_024230435.1 Desulfobacteraceae bacterium | reverse complement strand
TTTAATCCAAGGTAAATTGTCCTATGTTTTACATCTTGCTTTCCATTTTCCATTCCATTTTTCAGTTTTACCTGTGCCCACCTATCGGGCGACCACCTTACCCGCTCGGCACCCTTGACCCCGAAAGGACCCGCGATGTAATGCCTGCCAAACCCCTTGCCCATCCCATATGATCATTGGCCTGAATCTTTTGAAGGGGGGGCAAGGGGGGCAGACGCAAAAAAAAGGCATCATGAATCGTTCTCTACAATGCCGAGCCTGAAGGTTTTACTATGTCAGCGAGTCCCACATCAGCGCCATTAACTCTTCCAAGCTTATTACCGGTTACGCCATAGGCCGTGAAAAATCGTTTGATAATGCGTCTGCTGCGGCCTCTATTGTATTCAAAGCTTTCGTACTGGTTGAATTGAATATCAACTACCAGGCTTGTTGAAACGCCTTGACGTATAAGATCTGATAAAACGGAGTTCTTGATCATTGGATGGATATCATGCGCCATGTCAATGCTCCTTTTAGGTTTAAGATTGAAGGTTGGATTGAGCTTTGCGAGAATCCAACCTACGAAGCTGCCACGCTATGACGCTTGCGGTTTAAGTTTTTCGACCGGCGGAAAAGATAAGGGGTAAAATGTCATGGATAAAACAGAGCCGATAAATTCGGTTAAAGCCCCATTGCTTTGGGCTTTTGGGTCAACGTAAACGCTGTAAATGTTGTTAATGTGGTCGTTGGTTTCATCATAATTTTTCATTGTCATTTTCTTTCTTTAAAAATTAAGAGGGTAAACAATCATGCAATAACCGGCACCTCGACCAACCGTTTTGCAACCTTTGCTGTTGGGGGCTTTGCCGGGCTATGTTTCAGCCGGAAAAGCCCTCAGATTACTGATTGGATTGAGCTTCGTGAAAATTCAACTTTTAGCCCATGCCGGGAAATGCCGGATTTTCGTTTTACTCAATCCAACCTGGGAAGTTGCTTAAGCAGTACAGATACACGGTTCGGCATGAACAGACTTTGCTGTTTTGCTGGCCTTTAACTCATGCCGCTCAATGCCTAGACAGCGTCCGGCCTTGACTGCCGCAAGGCAGTGGTCCGCCGCAGCAACTAAAACAATATCCCGCGGAATCTCAATATATTGTCCCTTGCTATTTAATCTGACATACCAATCACCCATCAAAAGCTCCATTTGCCTGATTGAATACTTGCCCATCACTTTTGCCAGGGGATTGTCTTTTTTTGTATACCGGTCAATTGCTTTAACAAATTTTTTAGTCATCATAGATCTGGCCAGAAGAGTTAGCACTTGCCCGATAGAAGATGCCTGCATAAACATTGTGGGCGGCTTGGCATAGCCTTTATCCCCGAGCCGGTGATGGTCTATGGATATCGTGTCCAGTGAGGGTCCCTGCCTGTAAATATCAAGCACAAAGGCAGGGGCGCATTCGACGAACACAGCTTGCGCCCTGGGTGAAAGGGTCAAATTTTCCAAATAAACCGGTTCAGCGTAGTAGGCATTATCGGAAGTTACGCGCCTGCCGTTCGCAGTTGCGTATTTGTAAGGCATGTCTGCGACTTTTAAAAACTTTTCAATTTTGTCCATTTCAAGATCTGGTGCACCTAAGATAAATACGTAATGATTCATAATGCCAATCCTTTCTTATTGGTTTAGGTTTTGTTTGATGGATCTTTTGGACCTTTTTTGCGGTACTGCGATAGCGTCTTAAGCTGTTCTTCCTCCATGGGTATTTTTTGCTATTCTTGCGGGCCTGCTCTACGTCCGCTATTGTGCACGGGCGTAAAACGATTTAAAAAAGAACAATGAAAGATATAGTAACGACCCCACATGAACCTGGGCCAAAGCTGGTGAAACGTATGTGCAAAAATAGTAAGAAAAACAGGGGATGTATTTGTGCAATGGTTTATGTTTTTCAAATATTGCGCCATTTTCACCGTATACATCCCCTGCCATGATCATTTAAGTTCTCATCGATATGGATCTTACGTTTTGATAATTTTGGAATTCTTTATTCAGAGAGTCCCGTGTTTCGAACACCTGTCTTTCCAAAGAAAGCAGGCGTTTTGAAAGTGATCTGCGTTCAGACTTGGAATATTGCCCGTCTTTGACTGCCAAACGGATTTCCTTTATGAGATCAGAAGCCTCAATCACCACGTCCGTGGCTTCGGAAATCGGATCTTTCACAGACTTGATATTTTCTTTTTTTTCTATAAGGCGGTAGCCTTCCGGCGTAAGAATCATTTCCAGACGCGGATCTTTGTTAACAAGCCAGGCCGCTTTGATTATATTGACGGGAGTGTTCACCTTTTTGTCATGCATGTAATGGTGTATAGTCCGATAAGCCACTCCAGCATATTCGGCGGTTTTTTTAATCAGCCCTTTTTGTTCGCCGTCAATCAAAATCTCATATAGTAAATCCGAATAATTTGACATATTTAGCGCTACCTTTTTTTGAATTTTTCTGCTCTTTTAATTCAATGACATTTACTTTTTAATGTGATTTATTGAGACCATAAAACAAATCCTCTCTCTTTCCATTATTCAAAGCGACTTTTGCAAAACACGGTTCCAATTGGAACCCAAGAGCCGGAGGTATTTGTTTTAAGCTGGTGCGTGATTCCCCAATCATGCTTCTTTTCTTTTATGGCCTGCCCGGCGATGGGCAGGTCATATGCTTTTATTTGGGTAAAAGAAAAAACTTTTATGATTACTCAATGATGCAGGTAACCATAGTTTCCCAACAAAATTCTTTTAGATCGTCTCTTAACCGGGTCACACACCGCTGCATTAGCCGGTTAAATTATTTATCTGAGACCCTGAAGCTATAACTAATTAGATAGTTATTTTATGATTACAAAAAATTCCCCCTGTCAGAATCGATAGTTAGTTTCCAGATGGTTATCGATAACAGATTAAATCAAACGCGAATCCGGATTTAAAGCACCACCCTGATAAACCAGCCAATCAACAAGCTCAAACCTTCATAACATACTTTCTTTTCATTATATAATTTTATGGACCTTAAACATGAGGGTTGAATTTTTCATGAAATAAAAACTAAGCCATTAGTTATTTATTGTCAAGTAATTATTTTTGACTTTTCCATTTTTTATTGTTATTGGGTCTTTATGGGAATTTCAGCAAAATATCTGACTAACGCGCTAATTGAGTTTGATAAAAGCTATGGCAGAGGTGCCAAGGCTTACCTGGCAAAGCTTTCCGGAGTTTCTGAAACTGTTATCGGCAAGCTTGTCAAGGGTCAAAAATCTGTTGCGCCTGAAACCTGGGAAAAACTGCATCAAGCATTGCCTGACGCAATTCCGCCCTTACCGATCATATATGACCACTCAGACCCTTCAATTGAAAATTGGGTGCCAAAAGAAATTAAAAAAGCCCCGCCTGAAAATCAGGAATTTGCCAATCTTGACAAGAATGAAATACGCCTTTTGCGTATTTTCAGGGGATTAACTGATGAATTGAAACAAGATACCATTGAATATGTTACAGACTTGTATTTCACGAAAGATATAAAGGATGATTGATTTAGGCGATTGACGGAAAAAAATATACCAGATTGAGCTTCGATTTTTTTTCGTATTCAAGGCGTGCCAAAGTTTGCATACTTAACGTATTCGGGCTTTGGCATAACGCAGAAGACGGGAAAAAAGACATACAAGATGGTATATTCTTTAACTGCAAATCGCCTTA
>JAAERL010000370.1 GCA_024230435.1 Desulfobacteraceae bacterium | reverse complement strand
TCTCGATCCTACTGCATTGTATCGGCTGGTGGCGCTTCATTATCGGTAATTAAGCGATATATCGAAAACCAGAATAGCGGCTAACTCCACCCTACGCTACGCTTAGAGGATGGAGAATGCGCCGCTTATTTTTTGTTCAATGATATTTCCTTTTCTTATCTATCACCGTACATTTTCTATTTTGCTATCATGGCTCGCATCATATCGCCTGCGTTTTCGGCATGATCGGCAATCGAGCCCACGATTTCGACCAGACGAACCAAATGGAAAATAGAAACAGCATCCAGTTCCATATTGAATATTTTACTTTTTAATGAAAATTCCATCTGATCGACATTATGCTCTTGTTGATGCAAATTGTTTATGATCTCTTTCACCTTGGCGCGTTGCTGTTCATTATAGTTTTTAAAGTACAGACGGGCTTGTGCGACCATTTCGCGCAGTTCTTCAATGGGTTCGATTACAGCGTCGACCAGCAAAAGAAAATCTTTTTGCAATTGGGACGGTAAACCCGGCTCCTGATAGACCGAAATCCAATTCAGGCAGGCCTCCACGGCATCCAAAACCCCGTCCTGTTCCCGGATATAGCGAAAGAGCTGGAACTTGCTTACCGGCATAAGCGTGCCGATGGGCAGGTGGCCCCGGATTCCGCGTTTTATTGTATCGGCCTCGCTTTCATAAGTGGCCACTTTTGTGCGCAGTTCTTCAAACGTTTCGCATTTAGGTGAGATATAGCACTCAATTGCTTCCTGAAAAGCCCAGGCGCATTCTTTCACTTTTTCGGCATGTTCCAAAAGACCTTCGAATGGTGAGGTCAAAAACATGGATAAAAAGGGTATTCGCATGTTATCTCCTTTTTATAGAATCGATTTGATCAACAAAAATAATACCATGCTGGTTATGGCGGCTGCAGGCACCGTCAGTACCCAATAAAGCATGATTTGTAGAATAATTCGAAAATTAACAGCTTCCATTCCCCTGGCTAAACCAACTCCCATCACACCTCCAACGGACGCGTGTGTGGTCGATACCGGGAGGCCCATTTTAGAGGCTAAAAGCACTGTGGAGGCGGCGGCGAAATCCACGCAGAAACCGCGTGTGTTTGTTAAAGTGGTAATTTTGGTGCCAATGGTGGACATGACCCGGTAGCCTGCCATCCAGATGCCGCAGGCAATGCCGACTCCGCCAAAAAGAAGTAAAAAAAAGGGAACGGGTACTTTTTCACCGATTGAGCCGGTTTTAACTAAAAAATAAATGACAGCCAGAGGGCCTATGGCGTTTGCCACATCGTTAGCGCCCTGCGCCAGCGCAACGTAACACGATGTTCCGATCTGAATACGGCGGAAGATTTCTTCGGCGGTGGCTGATTTTGCAGCTCTATTTACAAATCTATTAATAAGCGCTTTTCCCAACAACCCTAATATGCCGGACACGATCAGGGCGGCCATGAGAGCCATGGGCATTGATATGGAAAATTTTTTACCAAGAGGCGTCTTGAATAAAAAAGACAGAACCACGATAAAGCAGGCGCTGCCGATAAATACCGGCGATAGCCTGACAGCCGCGGCCAGGGCATTTTGCCGCGACAAAATGAATCTAATGATTATGTGAAACAGAATATATGCAATAATCAGGCTCAAAACTGGTGATATGATCCAACTCATCACCACAGCACCTAATTTGCCCCAATTGATGACATCCATACCGCCGGCCATGATGCCGAAGCCGATCATTGCGCCTACAATGGAGTGGGTGGTAGATACCGGCAATGATTTCCAGGTTGCGAAAGAAACCCATAAAGCGGCCGCCAAAAGAGCGGAAAATGCTCCAACCAGAGCTATATCGGGGTCTGTCAGCACTTGAGTGGAAACAATTCCTTTTCGAATGGTATTGGTTACATGGGAGCCGATAAATGTTGCGCCTGCTACATTAAGAATAGCTGCAATAAAAATAGCTTGCCGGATGGTTATGGCCTTGGCTCCCACGGCCGAAGCCATAGAGTTGGCGACATCGTTTGCGCCGATATTCCAGGCCATATAAAATCCAAAACAATAGCCGATAATTAATATAAAATATTCACCTGTCACGATTATAGTTCTATTTTCTGTTAAAGCCTAGCTTTAACGCTATGGTTTAAAGTGTACCTTATTATGTATAAGGTGATTTTTTTCGCCAATCGACTAAAGCTATCTATTATTAAATAATATGCCATCTTGCATGTCTTTTTTTTCCGTCTTGTGCGTTATGCCAAATGTGCGAATACGTTAAGTATGCAAACTTTGGCGCACTTTGAAGACGAAAAAAAAATCTAAGCCCAATATGGTATCTGTTAAGATGCTAAATTTTTTTCCGCCAATCGGGTAAACAAAATTTTTAAGTTTTTAGACTTTGCATTTATGTCATTGATTTAAAGGTGACCAGTTCCATTTGATCTGCAGCATCCTCTGCTTTGTCGCTTACTTGCACCAGGGCGTCAAGGCAATATCTCAGATGCAGTTTGAGGCTGTAATTGATGTGGGAAGAAAATATTTTTTTGGTAATATCCCATTCTAATTTATCAACTTTCGATTCAATCATGCCTATTTCCTTTGCGAGCCGCCGTGATTCTTCAACTGGGCACACGCCGCGCAAATAGCACAACATTGCGTTTTCCAGCGCTTTGCCGATGCTCATGCTGACTTCCGCAATTTGCATGAAGTCTTGTGCCATCGAAGCGGGCACCGGGGGCCGTTGGTTCAGAAAAATATCACAGCACTTTTCGGCGGCATTGGCCACTGCATCCATACGTTCAACCAATTTGTAGATATCCTCTCGCAGCAACGGCATATAAGCGCCGCTGTAAAGTATGTTACGCACCTCATGACGGATAAGGTCCGCCTCGGATTCTGTTTTATCGGTTTTGCGCGCCAGTGTCTTAGCGCTATGCATTTGTCCGGCAAAAAACGCCTTAAGCGCTTTAGAAGTCAACTCAAGACACTGCTTGACCTTGTTTGCGTGTGCCTCGATAAGCTCGATGACTTTTTTTTCTTTTTTAAACAGCATGATTTAATCCCATTAATCAAGATAATATATAATTAAGCCCGCGGTAAATAAAAAACGCCGTACCGGCAGCACAGGCCGGCGTTAGCAGCCAGCCAACGAGAATAATGAAAATCGTCTTTTTTTTGATAGCAGAGGTTCCTTTAACAAGGCCTACTCCCACTACCGCTCCAACGATTGCCGAAGTGGTCGAAACCGGGATGCCCAAAAGGGAAAAAAGATGCATCCCGAAAGCCGCGCTCATCTGCGCTATAAATGCCCCGGAAAGATCAAGGGGAGTGATGCCTTTGCCTACCGTTCCGGAAACTTTTTTACCATAAGTTATAGCCCCTAAAGAGATGAACATTCCACTGATTAGTAAAAGCAGCTTGGGGTGAATAATGTTCAGGTTTGCAATGAATCCGACTGCGTTTCCGGCATTACAGGCCCCCATGGCGAAGGCAACATAGCATACCGATAAAATCGCCAGTTTGCCGATTGTATTTTGAACAAGCAAAGGGTTGATGTTGAGACGTTTCAACAACAGTATCAATAATTGGTGTAAACCATATGCCAGGGCCATAGCCAAAACCGGACAAATCAGCCAGCTTTGCGCAATGGTGATCAGTTTGCTGTATTCTATCTGTGCATCCAGCGCCAGACCAATACCCAGGACGCCGCCAACGATTGCCTGTGAAGTGGACACGGGGATTTTAAAAAAAGTGGCCAGGGTAACGAAAAAGCCTGAACAAATAAGCACAACCAAAATGGCAAGGTATTCGAGATTTTCCTTAACAATTCCTTTGCCGATGGTTTTCATAACCTGATCGCCCTGAAGCAAAGTGCCGGCAAGAGAAAACACGGCCACGATAATAACCGCCTTGCGGTAGCTGATTAGTCCGCATCCTACTGTTGTTCCGATGCAATTCGCGGTATCGCTTGCACCGATATTCCATGCCACGTAGGCTCCAGAACCAAGCATAGCGAAGATGATCGCTTCCAATTCTATTACAACCCCCCTCCTCATTAAAATATTTTAACCCAAGCTATATTATGGTAATCAAAAGTTCAACAAAAACAGCATTAAAAATAAATACTGATCAGTCAAAATCAAGTTGAGTCTCCTATAAAGTTATTTGAGAGCATTTCAGAAAAAAAAGAGAGGCCTTTATTTTCAGACGGCTGGCAGTAAAAGAAAACTATTGTGGATCAATGGGGGGGTAACTTCCATGAACCGTATTGGGTATCGCGCCTGCATGGGTGATCCGGCGGCCGCCTGCAAATGCCACCTAAGCAAATGCCACCTAAGCAAATACCAATAGATTTGCCTATCCATAAACCGATAATTTGCCCGAAACCGATAATTTGCCCGATATTTCCGTTACATGCGAAAAATTTTATCCCCGGTATATCAATTCTGTATATCAATTGGGCGCCCGCGGAAAAAGATGCACGTGGAAAAATTTCCACACGCCAGGATTCAGGGCAATTTTGTCTATTTCGGCGATGGCATTACTGATTAACATTGTGCGGTATATCTGTTTTGGCCGATTATCATCCACTTTTTTAGGATGATATGGATCATTGCGGTAGCTTGGATTTGTAAAACCAATTGTAAAAAATTTGTAAAAGCATGGCTCTGTCTTGCTATCTATGTCCCGGATTTTTAATAATACACCTGGCTTGGCGCAAATCGAATTGTATTTGCCGGGCCGGGCTGCAATTATAGTGATTGTAGCGTAAGCGACAGATTAACATATGATCCGTTCTCCAACATAAAATGCAGAGGCCAATATTCGGATCAGCAAAAACGGACTGTTCGGATGATGAGTGGAAAATGGTTAGGAATATAAATTGAAAAAAAACGAATTACCAGAACTAAAGATTGGCGACTTGACTGTACGGGTTCCTATTATTCAAGGCGGCATGGGGATTTGCATTTCTTTATCCGGCCTGGCGTCCGCCGTGGCCAATGAGGGCGGAGTAGGAGTGATAGCCGGGGCTATGCCTGGGATTAAAGAGCCTGATTTTGGAAAAAATTTCAGGCAAGCCAATATTCGCGCGCTGAAAAGGGAAATCAGAAAAACAAGAAAACAAAGCAATGGTGTGCTGGGAGTCAATATCATGGTTGCATTGACCAACTATGCAGATATGGTGGAGACTTCAATTTCGGAAGGCGTTGATATCATTTTTTCCGGGGCGGGCATGCCACTGGATTTGCCTGGATTTCTTAAACCTGGCAGCCAGACCAAACTGGCGCCAATAGTGTCTTCTGCAAGGGCTGTGAAACTTATCAGTAAAAAATGGCTTGCCCGGTATGATTATTTGCCCGATGCTGTGGTTGTCGAAGGCCCCAAGGCTGGCGGGCATATCGGATTCAAAACGAATCAGATTGAAGATCCTGAATTTTGTCTGGAAAAATTGGTGGCTGAAGTGCTCAAAGTCCTGAAGCCCTTTGAATCGGAGTACAATAAAAAAATTCCCGTTATCGCGGCCGGGGGCATTTATACGGGCCATGATATTCATCGGTTTATGAACATGGGCGCTTCAGGCGTTCAGTTGGGAACCCGTTTCGTTGCTACTAACGAATGCGACGCCGATGATGCCTTTAAACAATCCTATGTCCACGCCAAACAAGAAGACATGGCGATTATCAAAAGTCCTGTTGGAATGCCGGGCAGGGCATTGCGCAATTCATTTATCAATGCGGCCGATCAGGGCCACAAAACACCATTCAAATGTCCGTTTCACTGTCTGAAAACCTGTGTTCCCCAAAAGAGCCCCTATTGTATAGCACTTGCTCTGGGCAATGCGTATAAGGGCAAGCTGAAACAAGGTTTCGCATTTGCCGGTGAAAACGCATACAGGGTAAAGGATATAATATCCGTAAAGCAACTTATGACGTCTCTTGTCGAAGAATTTAATTTTGCAAACGCTGCCCCCCCCGTTTAGCTCGGAGGGGGTAAAAGCCCTGAGAACGTCTGCGGCTGCGCTCACACATGCCACAGGCGGTGTCATGTGATGCAATTTTGGGAAATACTGGAGACGAAAAGGCGCTTTACAATGCATCGTAGTCTTGGATGAGGCTGCCACAGTGCGGCAGCCTCTATCTCGTGTGTGAATACTGCGCCATCAATATGTTGTGATGCAGCTTGTACACAAAGTCGCATATGGTGGTATTGTGAAAAAAAGCTCATACTGTGAGCCAAAATGCCGATGTGTTGCGAACTGTTGTATCGTCTCATGAAAAAATACTTTTGCAGTCAACTACCCCGCCCTAAGACGATTTGTGTTAAATAATATACCATCTTACATGTCTTTTTTCCCGTCTTGCGTGTTATGCCAAAGGTGCGAATACCTAAAGTATGCAAACTTTGACACGCCTTAAAAACGAAAAAAAATCTAAGCCTAATGCGGTATCTGTTAAAATGTTGTAATTTTTTCAGCCAATCGCCTTACACAAATTTTCATAGATAGCCGATGGACACTATACTGATCATAAACCGTGAAAAGGATTGCATGACCAGGCAAAGTTATCGTAGCATATTTTATTATTTATCCAGCATAAAGGAGGGGCAGATGAACTTACACGAACTTGAAATAACGCCACCGTGGGAGTGGCCCGAGGAAACTGGTGATTTTCTTATTGGTATCTTGAAAGACCGTACCGCAAATGAGAAGGATCGTCTGATGGCGATTCAATATGCCGGTGACTATGCAGTGATATGCGATGATGTGGCTCAGGCGCTGTTATCGATTATCGCTCAAGTCAATGAAGCTGAAATCCTGCGCGGGCAAGCGGCGATTTCCTTGGGGGCCACCATGGAGCAAGCGGATTCGTTGGGATTTGACGATCCAGATGAAGGATTTATTTCGGAGCCTCTGTTTGTGAAGACAATTCTTTTTTTGCAGGAAATTTTCAATGATAGATCACAGCCTAAATATGTGCGGCGAAAGGTACTCGAGGCTTCGGTAAACGCCCCTCGAAAATGGCATCCCAAAGCCATAAAGACAGCTTTTGAAAGCACAGATGATGACTGGGTGCTGACCGGCGTATTCTGCATGAACTATATTCCGGGTTTTGACAAACAGATTCTCTCTTGTCTGGAAAATAAAAATCCTGATATTCATTATTGGGCGATACGGGCTGCGGGTATTTGGGGGCTGACCGATGCCTGGCCATATCTTTCAAAGATTCTTGAATCTTCGCAATCTTCGCAAACAGATAAGGATTTTTTGATCGCCGCACTTGAGGCGTTGCCGGGGGTTCGCCCGGATATTGCCAATGAAATTCTTGATGAGTATACCGCACACGATGATGAGGATATTGCTGCTTCAGCCGAAGAGATACTGAACTTGATCAGTTTAAATGATGAGTTTGATGATTTAGAGGACAGCTTTGATAAAGAGGACAGCTTAAATAAAGAGGACAGCCTAAATAAAGATGAAAAAAATGACTCCTTTTAAAGCAGAGAACAAATTGACGCCTAAGGTTGCAATACGGCTGGGGTACGAGCAGGATTGTTCGTTGAGCAATCCTGCTTGTCTTTTGATGCTTTTTACATGTGAGCTCAAAGATAATATACCTATGTGCGGAGCGTGTTGATTTGCACCCGCCATGGCCGCCCTTATCATCGTTTATTTGCCAGATGCTCTAAAAACGTCGTAAGGGCCTTGACTTCGGACATACCGGCCAATGCCCGTCTAAATTCAACGATCTTATCATACTCTTGGCGTGACATCAGCAATTCTTCCTTGCGGGTTCCGGAGTTATGGATATCAATGGCCGGCCAAAGCCTCTGTTCAGCGCATTTACGGCTTAAAGCCAAATCCATGTTTCCTGTCCCTTTAAATTCCTGATATATAATTTCGTCCATTTTGCTGCCGGTATCCACCAGTATGGTTGCGATGATGGTAAGTGAGCCCGCACCTTCAAGATTCCGGGCGGCGCCAAAGATTTGGCGGGGCAATTCCATGGCGTTAGCCCCCAGCCCGCCAGTCATCACACGTCCATTGCTCCTTATTTTTCTGTTAAACGCGCGTGTCATACGTGTAAGAGAGTCGATAAAAACCACGGCGTCATGGCCCATTTCCGTCCAACGGATAGCGGTATTCATTGCCAGTCTTATAATGCGCATATGCTGGTCGACACGTTGGTCCGCAGACGAACTCAATACATGCGCTTTTTTTAACCCTCTTTTGAAATCGGTTACTTCTTCCGGGCGTTCGTCAACCAGCAAAACGAATACTTTAGCATCATCATAGGCGGAAGTGACGGCGTTGGCGATAAATTTTAAAAGGGTGGTCTTGCCTGATTTGGGAGGGGCGATTATCAGCCCTCGCTGGCCTCTGCCAATCGGACAGATCATATCCAGCGCCCTGCCTGTGATATCCTTGTGGCTCCGGCCCAATACGAAGCGTTCACAGGGGTGAATACTGACATTGTGTTGAAGAGATGTGATTTGCGTATATTTTTCGAATTCAAGGTTATTCGCTTTGCCGATCGTTTTTAGCTGCAAACAGCCGCTAGGTTTTTTAGGTTCGACGCCAAGGCCTTCGATAAACAGCCCCTCTTTGAGATTGGCGCGGTTGAGCAAATTTTCAGGAACGTATATATCGGAGGGAGATTGGCCAAAATTTTGATCGATGGAACGTAAAAAACCATTTCCGTTATCTGTTATTTCCAAATATCCTTGTACCGCTTTCATTTAATTTCCGACGTTAAAGCCCATTGCTTAAGGCGTAGCGAGCAAACGCCGTCCTTTCTTTTTATGTTTGGGATACGCATATCCGTCAATCAGGCGCACAGGATTGCACCACCTGAAGCTGATACTGTGCGCCTTATAGATGTCAAATCCGTTTTTTTTCGATTGCTGTTCTCAATTGGCTCAGATTTTCATTTTCAAGATCATTCAGTGCAAATTCGAGCGTTATTTCTAAAAGGGCTGATTTATTTTCGACAGGAAAATTTTCTAATTTCATCATATGAAAAATGCGGTTGAAGCGTTCAAGAAGTTTTCCAGACAAGTAAAAACCGGCTTTTTTTTTAGAATTTTTTTTGCCGGCAGGGTTTGCCCTGTAACTGCACAAACTGTATACATAAGATGATTTTCATAAAAAAGCGAGTTTTTTTTCAGCTCGGATACCATCGTCAATACGTCTTTCTTGCCAGTTTGTGGTAATCGTTCGCATCAGCGGCATTGCCGTCGAACTCAAAGATGGTTTTATCCTTGTTGGCCGGTGCTTCAGACAGTCTCACATTAGCGCGGATGGGATGACAGATTTGTTTTTGCGAATAACCGCTATCGTTTTTTAAATATTCCAAATTTTTTCCTTGTGCGGGGATCTGACATGGCCGGTAGAGCATATTTCAATACTAATTTCCTATTGTGTTTTTTGGCTGAAAATCAAGTATCCGAAAAAGGTTTTTAAATATTCAAGCGAAAGTGATTGCATCGCGACCGGGCGCAGCGCTTGCTCTGCGGCCATAGGTATTACGCTTAAAATGTCCCCGGAGCGCAATCGAAAATAGGCAGGTCTAAACCATTAGTTTGATACCGTCATCAAGAATCCAAAGATTTTTCCGGGCCTGCCTGAATCGCCTCGTTTTTAGCAGGTTTGCAGTCAAATTATATACCATCATGCTTGCCTTTTTTTCCGTCTGCTTACCTGCCAAAGGTGCGGATACGTTAAGTATGCGAATTTTGGTACGCCTTTAAGGCGAAAAAAAATCCTACGCAATAAGGTATATTTTTTTCCGCCAATTTCCTTAAAAACCGGGTATTTTTTTCTCATGCCCGGTAATGAACTCATCAAATAGTTGTGTATCGCAATCAATCAGCAGTACTTTTCGGTCATGCACCGCCTTTTGCCTTGGCAATGGCGGCCTTTTGCATAACTGTCTCTTTCTGTTAGTTTTTCACGGTTTAATTTTATGAGGCCAAGCATCATATTACTGATCGGCTGTCAGTATATAAAAGTGAATTGAAGATTAACAGAATTTAACATAAAGATTAAATAAGCTATCTTTAAACCTAAAGCAACAACGAATTATCAGTTTACAATAGCAGGCTTTTTTTTTATAGTTTTTTCTAAAGGCGCCAAAAGGCTTAATAGGGAATCCCGTTAAAATCGGGAGCGGTCCCGCCGCTGTAACTCCGGTTTGCCTGGTGTTTTAGGCAGACAGCCCTTGCGGAAATCAGGTGCTTGAAAGTTGCAAATCATCTGTTATTGCAAGATTGGGTGATTTGGAACCTTCAGGATCCTTAGGCGATTGGCGGAAAAGAATATACCAGATTGAGCTTCGATTTTTTTTCGTATTCAAAGCGCGCCAAAGTTTTGCTGATCAGTTTGCATACTTAACGTATCCGCACCTTTGGCATAACGCACAAGACGGGAAAAAAGACATACAAGATGGTATATTATTTAACTGTAAATCGCCTTACCAGCCACTGCGCTGTTGAAACAGTGTGGGAAGGCCGCCGCAAGAATTGCGAAAGATGCGAATTGTCCGGTATTGCGCCGGGTTAGCATCTTTGTCGATCCTGTTCGGGAATTCACATTCCTAACGCGATTGACGAAAAAGAATATAACATTTTAACAAGATACCATATTGCGCTTAGATTTTTTTTCGTCTTCAAGGCGCGCCAAAGTTTGCATACGTTACGTATCGGAAACCTTTGGAACAACTTAAGAAGGCTGAAAAAAATAAATAAGATGTTATATTTTTTTATAAAAATCGCATAAAGGGTGGAGAAGTCAGAAGACCTGCCTTATCAAACGAGCTTGCGGGTGATGCGCGGAACTATTCCCGCGAGCTTAAGACTTGGGGTTAAAGAAACTGGGTGCAACCCTTCAAGTGGAATTTACTTGAGGGGTTTTTTGTTTTTCTCACAGGAGTTTAGATACCATTGGGGCGTACAAAATTTTATTCCGTTGCTGTGATGTTGCGCCAGGCTTCAGCCTTTTTACTTGTGCTGTTGGCAGGTGTTTTGCTGCTGGAAATTATTTTTGCTACAGCAAGCGGCTATCTCAATATTAAATTTTGGGATGTCGCCCGGATTGTGTTCGCAAAACTTTTCGGGATAAACGATTCTATCGGCCATTTGGATGAGGTGGCGCTTGCCGCTGTTTGGGAGGTAAGATTGCCGCGGGTGCTGACTGCGGCCCTGGTAGGATCGGGACTGGCTGTCAGCGGGGCTGTTTTCCAGGCAATTTTGCTAAATCCCCTGGCTGATCCTTATACTCTGGGTATATCCGCCGGAGCGGCGTTCGGGGCATCTTTGGCGCTGGTTTTCAATACCGCTTTAATTGGAATATGGACAGTGCCCATATTCGCTTTTGGCGGAGCGGCGGCCACTTTGGCGGCGGTCATTTACCTGACGGCAAGCAGCGGTGATTACACCTCGGGCAATCTAATACTCTCTGGAATTATTGTGGCGGCGATTCTTTCCGCCGGGGTCAGCCTGTTAAAATTCCTGGCCGATGAACAGGTCAGCATCATTATTTTTTGGTTAATGGGCAGCTTTGCGTCCAAAACATGGGGCGAAGTGGTGTTGGCGGCAACGGCTGTGATCTTTGGAGTGGCGGTATGTTTTTTTTTCAGCCGGGATTTGAACCTTTTGGCACTGGGAGGCCGCGCCGCCGGTTCTTTGGGCGTATCGCCCCGCCGGATTTCTCTGGTGTTATTGATTACCGCTTCGCTGGTTGCCTCGGTATGCGTGTCAGTTTCCGGCATTATCGGTTTTGTCGGTTTGCTGATACCCCATATCGTACGTTTTTTGACCGGCCCGGATAACCGCAGATTGATCCCTGTGTCGGCCCTATTAGGGGCCTGTTTACTATTGTTTGCCGATACCGTGATAAGAACAGCACTGCCGAATGAAATCCCCATCGGTGTGGTGACGGCGCTGATCGGCGGTCCGGTTTTTTGTTATATCTATCGAAAGCGGCAGGCAGGCAGCCTTGGATAACACGCCAATGTACGAGTTGAAAAATGTGGCATATGCTTATGGATCAAAAGCTGTTCTCAGCGATGTTTGTCTTCGCTTTGACAGCGGTTGCTTTTATGGCGTCATCGGACCCAACGGCAGCGGTAAAACGACTTTATTGGACCTGCTGGCCGGACATCGCCGCGCATCACAGGGAACAATCGCCTTCAAGAAAAAAAAACTTCATGACTATTCCCGCCAGGCCTTAGCGCGTCTAATTTCTCTGGTTCCCCAGCAATTTGCCATTACGTTTCCCTATACCTGCAAAGAGATCGTCATGATGGGACGCCATCCTCACATACCTCGTTTCGCCCGTCCCGGAGTTGAAGATTATTCGATCGTTGAGAAGGTGCTGGAACAGACACGTTTGAACGGTTTCGAAAATCGCCTGGTGAGCCAGCTCAGCGGTGGTGAAGGTCAACGGGTTGTTTTTGCCCGCTGCTTGGCCCAGCAAACTCAAGTCTTGTTGCTTGACGAAGCCACATCCAACCTTGATATGCATCATAGCCTCGATCTGCTGGACCTGGCCGCCGGACGTGTTAAACAGGGCGCTACCGTTATTGCTGTTTTACAGGACATCAACCTGGCCGCCATGTATTGTCAGCAATTGGTGTGCATGAAAGACGGGCAGGTGCTTGCCTGTGGCCCTTCTGCCGATGTGTTGACTGCGCAGATGTTGAAAACCGTTTTCAATGTGCAAGCCCGGGTCGAATACAATCACTTTTCACAATCGCGCCAGATCGTTTTTCAAAGGAGAGCAGGTCATGAAAATTAATCCAATCAGGTTTTTAGTGCTTATAGGTCTTGCGTTTGTTTTTTTGCCCGCACCCTGCCGGGCCATGTCATACAATCCCATTGACGCCATGCTTATTGACGCCAATGGCCGCCGTATCACTTTGGAACAGCCCTTTAAAAGAATCATTGCCTTGTACGGCGCTCACGCCGAAAATCTTTTTGCCATGGGCGCCGGTGATCAGGTGGCAGGGGTGAACAGGCACGCCGATTGGCCGGTTGCAGTAAAAAACAAGCCGGTTTTTTCCAGTCACGATGATCCAGAAAAATTTATTGCGGCCCGTCCCGACCTGGTTTTGATTCGGCCGATGATTGACCGCGGATACGGCCCGCTGATGCGGCAACTGGAAAAATACGGCATTGTTGTCGTATCGCTGCAGCCCTCCAGCCATCAAGAGATGCTGATTTACTGGCGGGTTCTGGGCAAACTCAGCGGCCGTAGCGCCGCTGCGCAAGCCATGATCGCCCATTTTGAGAGCGCCACTGCTACGATCCGCACGCTTGCCGCAAAAATACCGGTTAAAAAAAGGGTTTACTTAGAAGCGATACACAGCCGCATGCGAACCTTTGCGCCCAATGCCATGGCCGTGTTTGCCCTTGAAACGGCGGGCGGAGTAAATGTGGCGGCCGATGCGGTTTCGCGCCGGGGGACAAATATTGCCGATTACGGCAAAGAGCGCATTCTTTCGCGGGCCCATGAAATTGATGTGTTCATCGCTCAGACAGGGCCCATGAATCGGCCCTGTTTGGAAAGTATTCAAAACGAGCCCGGCTTTGGCGTGATCAAAGCCGTTCAAAATGGAGAAATTTATACAATTGACGAAAAATTGATATCACGGCCGACATTGAGATTGCTGTGCGGCATTTGCCGTTTCGGCAGGATACTGTATCCGCAAGTGTTCGATGATGAAACTATGGCCACGGGCTGCGCAGACCGGATCGAACCGGCTGCCGCCAAGGGGCTTTAAAAGGAACCAAAATTATGACAACAGGCACTTTATTCGGTATTGGCGTGGGCCCCGGCGACCCGGAATTGATTCCGGTAAAATCCGTGCGCGTTTTAGCGGAGGTGGACAAGGTTTTTACTGCCGCTTCAACACGTAATGACTACTCTTTAGCCGTGGACATCGTCCGGTCTTATATCCCTGAAAAAACGCCCGTTGAAACTCTGGCGTTTCCCATGTCCAATGATCAGAACGTGAAAGAAGAAGCCTGGAAAAAACACGCTGTCACGATTGCAGATTATCTTGAAAAAGGAATGAACGCAGCCTTTTTAACTTTAGGAGATCCACTGACGTACTCAACTTATGGCTACATTTTGAGATTTCTAAACGCCTGCGCTCAGGATATCAAAATCCGAACCATACCGGGGATCACCAGCTACCAGGCTGCCGCCGCCGCAACCAACCGGCCCCTGGTCGAAGGGGATGAATCTTTGCTGGTGCTGTCAGGAGTCCAGGGCGGTAACCGGTTAAAGACCACGGACCCCAAACCGGACAACGTTGTTTTCATGAAGGCGTACCGCAATATACATGGAATTTGCGAAGCGTTGGATGATGCTGGACTTATCGAAGGCAGTATCGGAATTTCCCATTGCAGCCGTGCTGAAGAAAAGGTTCACACAGATGTTTGCTCATTGGCCGAAGCCGAACCTAATTACTGGACATTGATTATTGCCAACCGCAACCGCGCTAACGCAGAATCAGATTCAACATGATGGCCAATCCTACTCATACAAAAGCAATGGTTGTGGCCGGAACACACAGCGGATGCGGAAAGACAACACTTTCACTGGGTATCATGGCCGCCCTGGCGGCACGCGGGTTGAAGGTTGCGCCTTTTAAGGTGGGACCGGATTTTATCGATCCTGGGCATCACGCAGCAATTACTGGCGTAAACAGCACCAACCTGGATGGCTGGATGCTCAGCCGTGAGCATAACCAGGGAAATTTTTTCCGCAAAGCCAGCGGTTTTGATGTCGCCGTAGTCGAAGGCGTGATGGGGCTTTTTGATGGTTCTTGCGCAAACAGCGAAGACGGTTCAACCGCCCAAATGGCCAAATGGCTCGATCTGCCGGTCGTGCTGGTGGTCGATGCCGCAAGCATGGCGCGCAGCGCAGCAGCCCTTGTTCAGGGATTTGAACAATTTGATCCGGATTTGAAATTTGCCGGTGTGATTTTCAATAACCTGGGCAGCAAGGCGCATCTATCCTATTTAGAACAGGCGCTGAGTACTTACACAAATATGGCCTGTTTGGGAGCAATATTGCGAAATGAACAATTACGCATTCCCGAACGGCATTTGGGTTTGGTGACCGCCCAGGATCATATGATTGACGCTGAAATGATCGATAGACTAAAATTCAAGATCGAAGAGCAAATCGATTTGGACGCCTTAATTTCAAAATTACCTTCTATTTTAACTTCTGATAATTCGCAAAAGACCAAGACCCTGAAACCCAATGTCCGAATTGGTGTGGCAAGGGATCGGGCGTTTTGCTTCTACTATTGCGAAAACCTGGAATTGCTCGAACAGCAGGGGGCTGAACTGGTCTTTTTTTCACCTCTGCAAGACACTAATCTGCCACAAGATTTGGATGGGCTTTATCTTGGAGGCGGTTACCCCGAGCTGCATGCCCGAAGGTTATCCGAAAACAAGGCCCTTCGGCAGGCCATATTGGAGCAAAGTTGCCGGGGCATGCCAATTTATGGCGAGTGCGGCGGTTTTATGTACCTGTGTTCCCGGTTGACCGATGTTGAAGCTAATTCATATGCCATGTGCGGATGTTTTGACTTTGAGACCAAAATGCAACCCAAATTGAGAACACTGGGTTATCGTGAGATCACCCTTACACAAAACACTATTCTTGGAGATAAGGGCATAACAGCCCGCGGGCATGAATTTCACTATTCTGATATTTGTACTGCCGAAAACGGTGCAAGTTACCGCAGCGTTTACAAAGTGACCTCCCGCAGAACAAAAGAACCCTTGAGCCAAGGGTACTTAAATAACAAAACGTTAGGCAGCTATGTGCATTTGCATTTCGCAAGTCAGCCGCAAATCCCGAAACACTTTACCGGCAGTTGCCGTCACTATCAGCAGAAAAGGGAAAATCAGCGATGAAACCGGAAGAGATCGAGAGTTTAAGCTTTGCCATTATCGACAAAGAGGCGGGTCCACACGAATTTACCCCGGTTCAATGGCCTATTGTCCGGCGGATGATTCACACAACTGCTGATTTTGAGTACTTGCGCGATGTTCGTTTTCACCCTCTGGCGGTAACAGCCGGCTTAGAAGCCATCCGGCAGGGCAGAGCAATTATCACCGATACGCATATGGCCAGGCAGGGCGCCCGCAAAAAGGAGCTCGAAAAGTTCGGGGTTTCGGTGACCTGTTTGATTGCGGACCCGGATGTAACCCGGCAGGCCGCCGCCAAGGGCACAACACGCGCCAAGGCGGCCGTGGATGCCGGTAGTCAGATTATGCAAGGCGGTATTTATGTTGTAGGCAACGCTCCCACGGCATTGCTGCGTTTGCTGGAACTGGTGGACAGCGGCCAGGCCGATCCGGCTTTGATTATCGGGCTGCCTGTAGGGTTTGTAAATGCCGTGGAATCCAAAGCCGGGTTATTGAACTCTCAAGTGCCTTACATCACAAACATCGGGCGCAAAGGCGGTTCTACCGTCGCCATAAGCGCGGTGAACGCACTGGCCCTGATGGCCGTGGATGGCGAAAGATAAATGGCCGCAGGAACCGGCAAGAAGCTTCGCAGCGGGTTTACCACCGGCGCAGCCGCCGCCGCCGCCGCAAAGGCGGGCTTGTGTTACCTATTGGGTCATCAACGGGTGCCGCACGTGGAGCTGGCCTTGTTAACCGGCCGGTCAATAAAAATTCTCATTGATACATGCAGGCGGCTTGAAGACGGCAAAGTGCAATGCGAGGTCATCAAGGACGCCGGTGATGACCCGGACATCACCCACGGGGCCAGGATTGGAGCCACAGTCAATTTTAAACCGTCCGTTGCTGCCGGTTCTGTCCGCGTTACTGGCGGAAAGGGAGTGGGCAAGGTCACCAAACCGGGCCTGGAGACAGCGCCCGGGCATGCCGCCATTACTTCGGGACCAAAGAAAATGATCACACTCGCCGTGGAAGATGTGCTTGAAAGATATCATATGACCGGGCAGGTGGAGGTCGAAGTTTACGTTCCCGATGGACAAATCCTAGCGCGTAAAACCCTCAATGCCAGGTTGGGAATTTTAGGCGGGATTTCCATACTCGGCACCACAGGCGAGGTCCGGCCACTGTCCCACGAAGCTTATCTGGCCACCATTGCGTCATCGCTGTCCGTGGCCCGTGCATGCGGCGCCAGTGAAGTAGTATTTACTACCGGCAGGCGCAGTGAACGCTTTGCTCAAAATCTGTGGCCGCGGATTGCTCAAGACCGTTTTATCCAAATCGGAGATTTTTTCGCTAAATCAATTCAAATGGCTCAGGCCCAGGGGATTGAATCGGTAACCATGGCCGTCTTTTTTGGCAAGGCAGTTAAAATGTCCCAGGCAATTGCTCATACACATGCCCGTTCAGCGGACCTTAGACTGAAAAAGCTGGCCCAATGGGCCCAGGAAATCAGCTCCGATGCAGTTTTTGCCCAACAGGTGGAAAGGGCAAACACAGCGCGGCACGCCTTCGATTTGATCCGGCCGCGATACCCGGAACTGATTCAAAGGGTTGGAAAGGAGGTGATTAGAGCCGCTATCGGATTTTCCAGCGGGAAACTGAACGTACATGCCGTTATATTCGATTTTCAAGGAGCTGTTTGTTTTTCAGACTGAAAAAAAAAGAGGTGTTGACATGGAAAAGGTCATAATTATTGGAGTGGGCTTATCCAGGAAGGATCTGACTCAGGATCATTTGTCGAAAATCAGGTCGGCAGATATCCTGGTTGGCAGTAAACGCTTCCTGGACTGGTTTGATGATTTGGATGTCCTCAAAAAGGAGCTTGAAGGAAATTTAACAAATAGTTTGTCTTTTGTCGCTAATCAGATGCACGATCACCGGATTGTGGTTCTTGCCTCGGGTGATCCTTTGTTTTTTGGAATTGGCGCCTTACTGGCGCGGCGGCTCGGTAAGGAAAACATAGAGATTTATCCTAACGTGTCTTCTCTTGCGGCGGCCTTTACCCATCTTAAGGAACCCTGGGGAAATGTTCGGGTGGTCAGCCTGCATGGCAGGTATAATTTTGCAGAACTCTTTTATGCTTTAAGCCATCATGAAACCGTGGCTGTTTTTACGGATTCTAATAACAGCCCTGAAAAATTGGCGGACCTGTTGATAGAAAATAATAAGACCGGTTATAAAATAGCCGTCTTCGAAAAATTGGGCGAGCCCGAAGAAACCATAGGGTGGTACACATTGGAGCAAGCCGCTGCAAGGAGTTTTCAACAGCCCAACGTGGTAGTGATCAGGCAAGACCGGGAGCAATGTCCGGCCTTTACAAATAAGGGCAAAATCACTTTGGGCATGGACGACTATGCCTTTGAGCATGAAGCCGGATTGATTACAAAGGCTGAAGTGCGGGCCGTAACCCTGGTAAAGCTGCGTTTACAGCCGGGTATGATCCTTTGGGATCTGGGAGCAGGAAGCGGCGCCGTCGGAATTGAGGCTTCTGTTTTGCTTGGGCAGACAGGGCATATAGTGGCCGTGGAAAAAAAATCGCACAGGGTTGATCAAATTACCGCCAATGCCCGCAAATGGGGTGTTTATAACCTGGAGACAGTACAGGCCGAACTGCCCGATGGCATGGAAAATTTACCGACGCCTGATCGTATTTTTGTAGGCGGGGCAGGCTCCGGTCTGGTTCCCATACTTGAAAAGGCGGCCGAACGCCTTTCGCCGGAGGGTATTTTAGTCGTAAATACGGTGCTGCTGGATAACCTGCCGGTTGCACTAAAAACGCTTCAATGCGCAGGGCTTGAAACCGAGGTTGTTCAGGTCCAGGTCAGCCAAGCGAAAAGCATGCCCTGGAGCAGCCGTTTTGAAGCCAAAAATCCGGTATGGATCATATCCGGTAAAAGGATAAAACTTGGAAAATAACATTGCAACGCATCGGCGCCCGATTGTTTTTTGCGGAGCGGGGCCTGGTGATCCTGAATTGATCACTGTGAAAGGCAAAAGGGCCCTTGAAAACGCGGACTTGATTCTTTATGCTGGTTCATTGGTGCCTGAAGCCCTTCTTGACTGGGCCGGGCCTGAGGCAGAAACAATTAGCAGCGCCGGTTTGAACCTGGAACAGATTATACAGATCATGGCCAACGCTTATCAGCAGGGCAAGTCCGTTGTAAGGCTGCATACTGGCGATCCGAGCTTGTATGGGGCCATTGCAGAACAAATCAGGGGGCTGAAAAAACAAGCAATAGAATATACCGTCATTCCCGGAGTAACGGCTGCTTTTGCCGCTGCTGCAACAATGGGCCTTGAATATACCTTGCCCGAACAAACCCAGACCTTGATTTTAACGCGCATGGCCGGAAGAACACCAGTGCCGGAAAAAGAGGCCCTGCTTTCTTTGGCGCAGCACGGGGCGTCCATGGCTATTTATCTGAGCATGGCATTGGTGGATGAAGTGGCCGGTATTCTCAAAAAAACCTACGGCCCTAAAGCGGCCTGCGCTGTGGCCTGCAGGGTGAGCCACCCTGAAGAAAAAATTTTGCGGACCAGGATTGCCGATCTTGCGCAAACCGCCAAACGCGAAGGTATCAACCGGCTTGCCTTGATCCTGGTAGGACCGGCAATCGAGCATTGCCCGGATACCCCGTTGGCCTTATCAAAACTTTATGACAAACATTTCTCTCATGGATACCGTAAAGAAGAATAAATTGGCCGTGTGGGTGCTGACCCCCAACGGCCTTGCCATTGCCCAGCGGCTGACGCGGCATTGGCAGGATGCACATCTGTTTTGCTCCCAACGTATTGCACCTGAGAGCATTGCTGACCGGACAACTTGTTTTGACAGCTTAATGGAAGCGGTTGGGGCGCGGTTCAATGATTTTGGAGGGCATCTTTTTATTATGGCTTGCGGTATCGTGGTGCGGGCCATTGCGCCGCACCTGGTTCATAAAACCTGCGATCCTGCGGTAGTAGTAATCGATGACAGGGGCAATTATGCGGTAAGTCTTGTTTCCGGTCATTTGGGCGGCGCTAACAAGCTTGCCGGGCAAGCGGCATCTGTTTTGGGGGCTGTTGCGGTGATTACTACGGCAACCGATGTGAATCAAAAGTTGGCCATCGATGTGCTCGCCGGTCAGCATGGTTTAAAAATTGAAAACCCTGAAGCAATCAAACATATAAACATGGCCTTGCTGGAAGATACTCCCGTTGCGCTACACGACCCCTTTGGCATTTTAGGCAGTGCGTTGGCCAATACAGCGCCATTTGAAGACGCAATATCGCTCAGGCTGCCCGGTCTGTTTATTGACGATAAGCTGGCGCAATTGCCCGAAACGGTACTAGTACTGCGGCCCGCCGGTTTGATTGCCGGTATCGGATGCAACCGTAATACCGATAAAGAAGAAATTAAAACCCTCTTGTTCCGGATATTGGATTCCCATGGATTGGCCGCCGCAAGTCTTGCAGCCATTGCTTCTATTGATCTGAAAGCCAATGAAGCCGGATTGCAAGAGCTGGCCGGTGAACTTGACTTGCCTTTTCTTACTTTCAGCAAGATGCAGCTTCAAGATGTGAAGCAGGTCCCCAATCCTTCCGAACAGGTAAATAAACACATAGGAGTACCAAGCGTATGCGAAGCAGCAGCGATACTGGCAGCCCGAAAGGGCCCTTTGATAGTTCCCAAACACAAGACGCGCAATGTAACCGTGGCCATTGCAAGGCGAAAATTTGCGTAGTCGGCATCGGACCCGGACATATCGGCCACATGTCGGTAAACGCCCGGTTGGCCCTGGAATCGGCTGATGTAATTGCAGGTTATGCTACTTATATCGATCTAATCCGGCCGTTGATAGAGGGCAAGCAAGTGATCAGCACCGGCATGACAAAGGAACTCCAGCGTGTGAACGACGCCGTTGATGCGGCCATTAAAGGACAGCAAGTTGCGCTGGTTTCCAGTGGTGACGCGGGCATCTACGCCATGGCGTCACTGGTGTTGGAAGTATGCACCGGCAAAGGGTTGAAAATGGTATCAAGGCAAGTGGAAAATCCTAGCAAAGAAATCCATGTGGAAATCATTCCGGGTATCCCGGCCCTGTGTTCGGGGGCTGCACTGCTGGGTGCGCCTTTAACCCACGATTTTGCGGCAATAAGCCTGAGTGATTTGCTGACCCCCTGGCAAATTATTGAAAAACGCCTCAGTGCCGCGGCCGAAGCAGATTTTGTGATTGTTTTGTATAATCCGAAAAGTAAAAAACGGCATTGGCAGTTGCAGCTCGCCCAGGAACTGATTCTCGCCCATCGCAGCGGCCAAACGCCGGTGGGGATTGTCACGGCAGCCATGCGGCAGGACCAGAAGGTGACCCTGACTACCCTGGACCAGCTTCACACTGCTCAAGTGGACATGCAGACCACGGTGTTTATCGGCAATTCAAGCACGCGGCAAATTGACCAGTGGATGCTGACACCCCGCGGGTACGCAAGTAAATATAAAATAGACGGCATATAAATACAGCATACAAATAAAGACAGACGGTAAATGATATGAAAAATGAATCAGCTTCCTGTATCGCCATTTTGGGAACGGGCTCGGACGTAGGCAAAAGCATTGTAACCACTGCTTTGTGCCGTGTTTTCAGTGATTCGCAAATTGACGTGGCTCCTTATAAAGCCCAGAATATGTCCAATAATTCGGGTGTGACCCCTGAAGGTCTGGAGATGGGGCGGGCCCAGATTGTTCAGGCAGAAGCCGCCCGTATTGCACCCCATGTGGACATGAATCCCGTTTTATTGAAACCCACCAGCCAGGTCGGCTCCCAGGTGGTTTTGTTGGGCAAAGCCTGGCTTAACGCCTCGGCCGTTGAGTACCATAACCGCAAAAACAAGCTTTTTGATACAGCCTGCTCGGCCCTGGACCGTTTGAGAAAAAAACACAGTATAGTCGTCATGGAGGGCGCCGGTTCATGCGCCGAGGTCAATCTGTTGCCAAACGATATTGTAAATCTGCGTATGGCCCAATATGCCAATGCTCCGGTGATCCTTGTGGCCGATATCCATCGCGGAGGCGTATTTGCCCAGATCGTGGGCACTTTGGCCTGTTTACCGGAAAAGTGGCGGTCTCTGATTAAAGGAGTAATTATCAACCGGTTTCGCGGTGATATCGCTCTTTTTAAGGGGGGGGTGCAATGGATCGAAAACCATACCGGTTTGCCGGTTCTGGGAGTGTTGCCCTGGTATGAAGACTTTGCCATTGAACAGGAAGACTCAGTGGTGATCGAACAGGTCCGGCATAATACCGTTCTGGAAAAAGGCAAACCCGCCATTGCGGTGATCCGGCTGCCTCACATTTCCAATTTTACTGACATGGACCCCTTGCACCAGATAGACGGCTTGCAGGTTGTGTACCTGGAACGGCCCCGGCCCCTTGCCGATTTTTCGGCGGTAATCATACCCGGCTCCAAAAGTACGCGCAGCGACCTGGAATGGGCCTGGGATACCGGGTGGGCGGAGCATTTGAAAACTTATGCAAATAATGGCGGCGCTTTGCTCGGCATTTGCGGAGGCTACCAAATGCTCGGCAGAACTGTGCAGGACCCGGACGGCGTGGAAGCCAAACCGGGCGTCACTGCCGGGATCGATTTACTGCCGGTTGAAACAATTTTAAAAGCCCCTAAAACCACTACCCGGACTTTGTTTTCCTGGAACGGCGGCCAGGGCGCAGGGTATGAAATTCATATGGGGCAAACCCGGCGTTATCAGGGTGATCCCGTATTTAACGTTCATCAGCGAAATCAAATTACCTGCGACGATATAGACGGATGCGTAACGGAAAACGGGCGCATCATGGGTACATACATTCACGGCTTGTTCGATTCTCCCGGTATCACGCATAAATGGTTGAATGCTGTGGGCCTTGGGCATCTGGCCACTGACCTGGCATTCGGACCGGCCGCCCGTGACCGCTCTTATGATCAATTGGCGGATCACTTCTGTAAACATATCCGGGTGGAGCAGATCCGCTGTATGCTTAAATAGTGCCCATAAATAAATTGTTCTGTTCTATTTCTAAACAGGAGATAACAAAGAGTGAAGGAAAACAAGGCAAGCTGGACGGCGGAAATATCTGCCATTTTCAGAGCGGTTGAATCGATTCGGCCTCCTAAAGAGCAGGTGTGCTGCGATAGATATGCAAAAGATTTTATTCGTTTAAAGTACAGGCGCCTTTTAAATATTCCAATTCTTGCAAGATTTGCGCTTTGGATGGGCATCGAGCGCCGTTTTTGCGGTACAACCGCTGTTCATGTGGCCCGGGTAAGGTTCATAGACGACAAACTAAAAGAGAGCATCAAAAAGGGAATTGACCAGGTTGTTATTCTCGGAGCCGGATACGATACAAGAGCCTATCGGTTTAAAGGATTGGAAAACAAGAAGGTGTTTGAGCTCGATCACCCCGCTACCCAGAAATTGAAGAAAGAAAAAGTCCGTCGCATTTTCGGCAAGCTTCCCGCGAATACCGTTTACGTTCCTATTAATTTTGAACAAACAACCATCGATTCAGCACTTTCTAACCACGGATATGAAAGAGGTGCTAAAACACTATTTATCTGGGAAGGCGTCACCTATTATCTAACAATTGAGGCCATCGATGAGGTCCTGGGTTTTGTTGCCGGAAGCTGCGGAAAGGGCAGTTCGATCGTTTTTGATTATCTTGATCTGTTAGTTGCCAAAGACCGTTCGGAAGTGGCTTTGGCAAAAAAAGCGCTTAGATATCAAGCTCAAAAAGGCGAGCCTTTCATTTTTTTTATGTCTGAAAATGAGGCTGTGCCATTTCTATTACAACGAGGGTTTTCACATGTTAAAAGCGTATCTCACCAAGATCTGAAAAAGATGTATTTCAAAGGCAAGAGTTCGGACCGCAAGTTATGCTCGTTTTGGAACATCGCTCATGCAATAGTATGATTTTCAGTATTGGGGGGTGATTCACCTAGTGGTGGGGTGTTAGTATTGCAGGGTTTGGTTTTAACTTCGACCATTATGATTTAAAAAATAACAATAAAAGGAGAAATTTCATATGAAGTTTTTTACAAAACTTGCCGTTGTAAGTTCATTGCTATTGTTTATTGTCACAAATGCAGTAATGGGCATTGAAGTTGAAAATGATATTGATGCTGTCATTAAACAATATTTTGATCTGAAATATGAAAGTCTTCATACTTTGGATGTAAAAGATTTCAGCCATTTGCTTGATAATAACGTCAGGGCACAGGAATTTTTCAAAGATGAAACAGATAAAATTGAGATAGAAATCGCAAACGCTGAGAAAAATTCTCTCCGTTATCTTGAGTATAAGTATTTTATTGAGTATGAATCCATCAATATCTCTCAGAACCCGGAAATAGCCACAGTGGCATTAATCGAAGGGCATGATGTTGTTTTCGAGGTCCATCCTGATGAGGTGTCAAAAATGAGAGGTTTGAAACATACCATTCTTCTAAGAAATACAGATAAAGGATGGAAAATCATTACTGATATCTATGAAGATGAACTGAAAATGTTTCTGAATAAAGCCAAATTAAATAAAAAACAGGCAATTGAACAAATACAAATGAAGAGCTTAGCAGGCGAAACCGATACCGATTCTGTTTTATTGGAGGGAGTGAAAAAAAACGGGAGAGATTAAACCGCTTTTTTAGCGGATCTCCTTTTGGAAAAATGATTGCCGCCATTGTTGAACAAAAAAATTGATTCTTTAAGGCTTCTGGGCAAACTGGAGACCTATTGGCGGTGGTGAACCTGTTTTGAGCGCCTCTGGTACGAGCCACTCACCAAACTCCACACACGCTTTTGATGCAAAGGGCGTAAAAATGTAAAGTAATAAAATTTCCTATTGAAATCGATAAAGGAAGGCCTTAAAAGAAATATTGGTACAGATGATTTTAATGCGGATAACTTTCGGATTTACTGTGATAGCAAGCACAAATATATGAATGAAGTCGCGTCTCAAAGGTTGCGGGGGCCTTTGAAACTCAAGAGAATTATTGATGGCCGGATACACCTGGGTAACAATGATGAGCACAGTCTGCTGAAAAAAAAGCAGGACGATAAAACAAGCAAGAGCACCATGCGTCAAAAACATTTGGCTCATTCTGAACTTAAAGCAAGGCATTTTTTGTCAGAACTGGTGCACCCTTTGGGTGAGAGTCATAAACTGCAGTTTCAAAGAGCCTATCAAGAACTGAAAACTGAGTGGCGGGAATCAGGCCAAAGTCGCACATTTCCCTTTATTCCGTTTTTGGCGGAGCAAATCGATAATTGGCTTGAAAATGGCCAAAATTCTTTAAAGATTATTCAAAGTTATTATCAAGAATTTGAACTTGAGAAGAATAATATGTTAGGTTTTAAAACAGAAGAAGGGGTTTGTTTTGGAAATTGCGTGGTTGATGCAATTGATCATCTAAAAGGGGCGCATGAAAAAGATTTTAAGCAAAACAGAATTTTACATCCGGATTTTGTGGACAAAAATTTTTATACTTATCGGGATATACAACGCACATATTCAGAGTATCACCATCAATACTATAAAAAAGTTGAAAAAGGAAAAAGGAAAAAGGAAATTGGAGGTTGTTTCTGACGCAGTCTCTCTTGGTAAAGAAATATTATCCAAGTTTAGTAAAAAAATCACTACTGTAGAGATTCTACATTTTTCCCAAGTTGATCGTATTTGTGATTTATTAAAACCAGGTGGCGTTGCTGCCATTTGCATGGGATCAAAAGCATTTAGCTCAAAAGGTCAGGTTGTAAAGAGTGGAGAGCATATGATTAATTGCAAACGAACTTTAGAAGGTAAATATATTCTTTATGAACCCAATGGTGGAGATATCCTTTTAGCCGATAGGCCCGAAGAAGCAGCAGATGCCTTAAAGATGACTATTATAATGAAAAGACTGATTCGTTTTTCAGTCCACGATCAAGGCCGGCACCCGTTTGCTAACTTCTATAAAATAGATTGCGCCATTGCCGAACCACTGGATAAACAGATATTAATGCACAAGTTAAAAAAAAGTAGGTTATAACTGATTTGGGGGCTGCTCTATATCCCTTCAGAGATGTTGGAATCAACAGATTTTGCAACCATTGGTGTTGTGGCAATATCCGATTGATCCCCGATTCTGCGAATGCCATCGAAATGGGCGCAAAATATCCCAATCGTTTCCAGTAATTTTTTATGAATCATGCGCTGTCGCGAAAACAAGTCTCGAATTCTTCAAATTCTGCAAGCAGCTTTTCTGTCTCTCGTTGATATTTTTCGCATCAATATTCGTTTGTACGTGTATTAATAAAATTTTAAAAAATCAGATATTTTTCTGTTGAAAAAAAGAGCCGGCTTCTCTATTATTGCCTGCAAGTCGAACTCCATATTGAAATCATGCGGAATTGATTTAACCTCATTGCCATTCTCATTCCTGCTCTAAAGTTTCAACCATATATCCATCGAACAACTGTGCGCACAGTGTTCATCTTGTTCGCGAGACAATTGCGTTGTTTTGCGCATTGTTTCTAAGGTAGAGCTGTGTTCATTTTTAGCCGGCATTGAACTATTTGTGTTGGATAAACAGCAAATCATTTTTTTTATATTAACAACAAAAGGAGAAATTTCATATGAAGTTTTTTACGAAACTTGCCGTTGTAAGTTCACTGCTGTTGTTCGTTATTCCTAATGCAGTAATGGCCGTTGAAGCCGAAAATGATATTGATGCTGTCATCAAACAATATTTTGATCTAAAATATGAATGCCTTCATACTTTGGATGTAAAAGATTTCAGCCAGTTGTTTGATAATAACGTCAGGGCACAAAATTTTTTCAAAGATGAAACAGATAAAATTGAGATAGAAATCGCAAACGCTGAGAATAATACTCTCCGTTATCTTGAGTATGAGTATTTTCTTGAGTATGAATCCATTACAATCTCTCAGAACCCGGAAATAGCTACAGTGACATTAACCGAAGGACATGATGTTGTTTTCGAGGCCCATCCTGACGAGGTATCTAAAATGAGAGGATTGAAACATACCATCCTTCTAAGAAATACAGATAACGGATGGAAAATCATAACTGATATCTATGAAGATGAACTGAAAAAGTTTCTGAATAAAACCAAATTGAATAAAATACAGGCAATTAAACAGATACGAATGAGAAATTTCGCAGGTGAAACCGATACTGATTCTGTTTTATTGGATATTCCTTCAGACCAAACCCGAGAACTGGCAGGCGCCTTTCATTCTTATGATAGATCAGACGCAGTAAGCTATGCTCATACATGGGCTCATGGCAGAAACAGTGCGTATGGTGATTTTAGCAGTATGGGCGGAGACTGTACAAATTTTTGTTCTCAAGTCATTCGCGCAGGAGGAGCCCCCATGGATAGTGGCGGAAGCTACATATGGTATTACTATGGATATAGCAACCGCGCACCGTCCTGGACCGGAGTAAATCAATTATATTCTTATTTGGCGGGTAATAGTTATACTGGCCCTGTGGGTTCTTTGACAAGCACCAGCGGTGTTCAAACCGGTGATATTATCCAGTTAGATTTTGATGGGGATAATAGCTATGATCACAGTGTGGTCGTTGTGTATAAAAGCGGATCTTATATAAAGATTGCGGCACACACCACTGATCGTGATAATTACCCTTTGAGCTATTATAGCTGGAATAAAATTCGTTATATTCGCATAGATGGATATTATGATTGAAATTCATCTCTATAGTTAACTAAAAATCAGGGCTGCGGACGATAACCCGCAGTCCTTTTTGTTTTCCCTGCACGCTTCGTCAAAAGGATCGCCCCTTTCAAATTGGGTTGACCAAAATTCCGGGATGCTTACTATTTTTTTATGGCTTTTGAACTCGCAAAAACATATATCATTGGAGGTAAATATGGTGGTTGGAAAATGCTCTTATATGCGGCAAGGGCACTTCGATTATTTTTGGTTATCTTGATCTGGTAGTTGCCAAAGACTGCTCGGGGGCGGCTTTGACAAAAAAGCGCTTAGGTATCAAACTCAAAAAGGTTAACCTCGTATTTTTTTATGTCTAAAATTAAGGCTGTGCCATTTCTATTACAACGAGGATTTTCACAAATGAAAAGCGTATCTCGCCAGTACTTGAAAAAGATGTATTTCAAGGGCAAGAGTTCGGACCGCAAGTTATGCTCGTTTTGGAATATTGCACATACCATGGTCTGATTCAGGGTCTGATTCAGGGTCTTATTTAACTATCACCTCAATCAAGGAATGTAATAGAGCCTTTTCTCGTTTGCCCACATTATGAACATACTCAAAAAATACAGATTAAGAATGAAGTTTTTCCTGCGAAATCCCTCGGTGTGGGCGCAGCCAGCTTCTTAAAAGAGACCAGAAGCCTTCCATTGTATTGACATTGACTTGGCAGAAGTCATCTCCATTTTCATCTCTTGCATACTCGCCAGATCCATGGTTTACGCTCTTGTGCCCATAGCCCCACTGATCCAGCCGGTCATAGATGGCGTATTCATCGGCATAGATCATGCTGCCAGGTTTTACAGTATTTTCTATCAGGGGCCTGATAGTGATCTGTTTGACATTGACAAGCATTTTAATCACTACCTCTGCAGCAACGTTGGATTATTCCTAATATAGAAGGCTTTTCTTTTTCCAGCGTTCCTCGGCCACGGGCGCCTTTTAGCCGGTTTGTGCGTCCTGATAGGCCTTTTTTCGCCACAGCCTCCGGATTGCCTTTGTGCCCTGCGATTACATATACTTCATCACACTCTACTTCACCCTGAACTTTTATTACCGGCTTTTTTTACAACGCCTTCACGCAGTTGTGTCGTCATCTGTTGAACATCGCTGCGATCCATGTCCAATTCTTTGACGATCTGACTATTAGATAAATTGAAATCCCATAAAATACAAACAAAGCATCCACACTTTCAGAGGCTGATGATGTCCAGCAAAGATGGCGCCTGTTAAATCATCGAATCTTTTTTTGCATGCTTTACATTCATAGCGTTGCCGGGAGGATTCTGTATCATCAAAGCCTCATCGAATAACACACCTGGATTCACAAAAAAGGCACTGCCTGCCTTCTGGCCATCTAAAGTTTTCGTACCTTGTTATAACACTGAGCATCGTCTATCAAATTTATAATGTTAACATGCATTTGTGGATAGCGCCTTGCATGATTGGAAAAAAAATTGCCTTTAACCACATCATGACCCTGGAATCCAACATGAGCCTTGATTTATATCTATTGTAACGCTATAAAAACTTGAAAAAAATGTGGAATGAACATTCGGCCACGTTACAAGATACATAATAGATGTAATTGTTTGGGATGCTAATAAGTGACCTAATTCGTCTACTGGATTGTTTATGCAGTAAGTTAGCAGCCTAAACCGATTCGGCCTTTAAACAGGCGCATTATTTTACGGCTATTGGCAAACTAATCCATGTTATATTTTGAGGTAACATTGAAAAATAATTTAAAAATTTCAGTTGCGCAGATTTCTTCAGTAAAAGGGGATGTTTCCGCCAATATCAGAACACACCTTAATGCAGTGAGCAAAGCTGCCGAACACGGAATTTCATATATTGTATTTCCCGAATTATCACTGACAGGTTATGAACCTCAGTTACTGGCGCAAACGGCTTTTTCAGATAACGATCCCCAGTTAACACCGCTAAAAAGAGCGGCGGTTTATCATAAAATTCATATTGCCGCAGGGGCTCCGCTTAAAAGTGGAAGCCTTCCACATATTGCTGAATTTATAATGATGCCTGATGGATATACCGAAACATATTCGAAGATGAATCTGCATTCGGGGGAAAAAAAATATTTTTCTGCCGGTAAAAAATTTCACTCCGTCAGTCTCGGAGGATTAAATATATTCAATGCAATCTGTGCCGATACAAACAATCCAAAGCATGTCGAAACTTGCACTGATATGGACGCATCAGTATATATTGCTGGAGTTCTCATCAGCGACAACGGATATGAGACTGATACTCGGAAACTGAAAAGTTATGCTGAAAAATTCGGTTTGCTCGTTGGAATGGCTAATCACAACAGACCTACTGGCGGTTTGACTCCAGCAGGCAAAAGCGCTATCTGGGGACCGTGCGGATTAATCGCAGCCGCAGATCGGACCCAGAATGCGTTAGTCGTTGCACAATATTCATCATCAGGCTGGAACGGATCAATCGTCGAAATATAAACCAAGCCTTTCAGAAAGACCGCTGATAGATCGTTGCGACCCCTGAAGACTAATCGTTACATGTTTGCTGGAAACACAAAGGAACAAGTATGACTCTAATTGATTTTATCTTGAAAGCAAAATTATCTGGCTATGCCAGTAGAGATGAAGGTAAAGAAAAAAAATTTAATGATGGCTCAGTGGGTTTTGAAATCCTAACAGACGAATATAGATATTTAGACCGTTATAATGGTTTCAACCCCTTTGCCGGATCGGAGCAGATATTTGACTCTAACAATGGATTGCTCTGGGTAATGAACTATTTTGGGGAAGTATTGCCTAATGGCTCTAACCCCAAAGGTATTTATTCTTTCTTAAGGGAGGCAATGCTTTTGATTTCTCCTGATTATCCGTTCAGAGGGCCTGCAAAGTTGGAAAAACAAGATTTTATATATGAGAATCAACAATATGGTTCTGTTGATAGTTTCCATGGCATTGAAAGCATTTACGAGAATAATGATAAAGTTTATGTTCTCTATTATCATGGCGGCAAAATTCAAAAAGCCATCTAACCATTTCTTTTAGCGGGACCGCTGGGGAACGTGACCCCACAACCAAGCCATTCACGGCGCTGCGCGCCCGTTAGATTTGATTTTCAAAAGGGAAATAGATCATGACAATTAAACGAATTTGGCACGGATGGACCTCCAAAAAAAATGCAGACAAATATCAAGATATTTTAAATACCGAAGTTCTCCCAAGCATAGAAGCCAAAAACATTCCCGGGTACAACAAAATTGAAATGTTGAGAATTGAACTTGAAGATGAAGATGAAGTCGAGTTTATCACTATGATGACTTTTGATTCATTACAAAATGTAATCGGCTTTCAAGGTGAAAATTATAAAGAGTGTTATGTTCCTGATGCCGCTCAAAAGGTACTGAAGCGATGGGACTTAGAATCTATACATTATGATTTGATTGAAACACGGCGATACTAATAACAAAATCTAACCAGGCAGTCCGGCCGGCGGTCTATACCGGGCTGCTGCCGAAGGCAAATTTTTAAAATGCGAAGACGGATTAGGTAATGATTACAAATTTAAGATCCAGCATCCATTATTTGTTCGATGTATTTTACCATTGCTCGTTCAGGCTGCGAATGCTGATTCCGCTGAAAGCCCTGCATCCAATTGGAGAAAAGAAATGAAACAACAAAACGTTTATTTTTTTGTGTTCGATAGTTTGTCGGATTGGGAAGCTGGTTACGCTATCGCAGCAATTAACAATCCTCAATTTCAACTAAGTCCAGATCGATATCAAATTCGAACTGTATCATTACGCCAAGGGCCGGTCATGACCATCGGAGGTGTTCGTATTGACCCTGACCTTACGCTTGAAAATATTTCCTATGCCGATAGCGCAATGCTGATACTTCCCGGGGGTACTGCTTGGGACTCAGGCCAGAATATGGAAGCAGTCGAGGTTGCCGCACAATTTCTGTCGGCTGGTGTTCCCGTTGCGGCAATTTGTGGTGCGACTGTGGGGTTAGCCCGGGCAGGACTTCTGGATGATCGCCGGCACACCAGTAACGCCAAGCAATACTTGGCCGCAACTCAATATTGCGGCGTTTCGTTATACGAGGAATCTCCGGCTGTCACTGATGCAAATTTGATAACTGCATCTGGGCTCGCGCCAGTGGACTTTGCTCAGCATATTTTTCAACGTCTCAATCTTTATAGTCCCAAAGTGTTAGATGCATGGTATGGTCTCTTCAAGACTGGCAAACCCGAATTTTTCGGGGCGCTCATGCAGGCCTTTGATGCATAATAAGCGAAGATTAAAGGTCACCCATTAAAGAGCGTGTCAAGGGTTACCCTTTGTTCCGTCCATTAAAATGATAAGGAGATTATATGAAAAAAAGATATATTCTTTTTATAAGCATACTATTAATTTGCTTTGGTTTTAATCTTTCGTTGGCCGATACCAAGAACGACAAGGTTCTCTCTTCGGCAAAAAAATGGCTATTTTTAATAGATAATGGTAATTATTCAGACAGTTGGAAGGATGCGTCTACTTTTTTTAAAACAGCAGTATCTGAACAAATCTGGTTAAATTCTGTTAGGGCAGCCCGTGAACCTCTCGGAAAATTGTATAATAGAAATATGTTAAAGTCACAAGAGGCAAACCATCTTCCAGGAGCACCAGACGGGAAATATATCGTTATGTCTTTCGAAACAGCTTTCGAGAATAAAAAATCATCTCTCGAAACTGTAACCTTCATGTTAGACAAAGACGGAAAATGGAGAGCAGCAGGCTATTTCATAAAATAAATAACGCTTCACTTTCTTTTCAAAATATGATTTGAGGAAAACAACTTAGGCGATTGGCGGAAAAGAATATACCAGATTGAGCAGGATTTTTTTTCGTATTCAAGGCGTGCCAAAGTTTGCATACTTTACGTATTCGGGCTTTGGCATAACGCAGAAGACGGGAAAAAAGACATACAAGATGGTATATTCTT
>JAAERL010000369.1 GCA_024230435.1 Desulfobacteraceae bacterium | reverse complement strand
GAAAAACATTAAATTATTAGTGACGGGTATGACAACTATAGAAATTGCTATCGGTGCCCTGATAGTGATCATAAATTCCGGATGTTTTTTATACATGGTTCGCCGGATACACGCACAAATCGATAAGAAGGCGGAAAAGGAAGTTGAGCAGGCTCACTACATGGAATTAAAAAAGGCACTCGCTGAGAAGCAACAAATTGCATTCTGCCGTCAAACACATGCGGAAGTAAAAAAAGAATTGAGCAGGGGAGAAAGGCTCTTCTCTGAATTAATGAAAAAAATCGAGAGCTTGCAGCAAGAGCAGGCAAAAACAAACACATTTCTTGCAAGGCTTGAAGTGAGAATCAGTGCTTACGTAGAGCATGTCATTAAAAATTAAGCGAGGTAAAAGGAAAAGGTAAAATGGGTAAATTTGACGACGCTTTTAAAGAAATGATCAAAAACGAGGGAGGCTATAAGCTCCACCGGGTAAGCGGGGACCGGGGCGGACTGACCTATGCTGGCATATCTCGCAAGTATCACCCAAATTGGCCCGGCTGGAGCTACATCGACAACGGCGAAATTGATAACGCAGACTTAACCGTCCAGGTAAAACAATTTTACCGGCGCCAATTTTGGGAAAAAATCAAGGGGGACGAGATCCGGGAACAGACAATTGTTTTTTCACTGTTCGATTTCGCGGCAAACGCAGGTTGCCGCACAGCCATAAAGCTTGCTCAAATATTGTTGAAGACTACACCGGACGGCATCATAGGACCAGTCACCCTGCACAAGCTTAATGAAGCAGATCCGGACGAATTTGCCACCACGTATGCCCTGGCAAAAATCAAGCGCTATAGCGACATCTGTAATCAGGATCGCAGCCAGTCAAAATTTCTGCTCGGCTGGCTTAACCGGACATTAAAAGTAGCGGAATCAGCATGAATATTTTAGGTATCGGCACCATAATAAAAAGCATAGGGGCCATTGCAGATGACCTGATCACCACCGATGAAGAGCGCTTAAAGATCGCTCTGCAGGAAAAAATCATAGATGCACAACTTGTTAAAGGCCAGCTTGCAATCAATGCAGCCGAAGCGCAGCACAAGAGTATCTTTGTAGCCGGTTGGCGGCCAGCTATCGGTTGGGTGGGAGCCGTTGCCCTGGCTTATCAGTTCATCCTCTATCCTTTGCTGACCTGGCTGTGGTCCTACTTGCAGGCCAAACAAATTATTGACAACATGCTTTTACCGCCGCCTGTGCTGCCTGCCGAAGCGCTGTGGGTGATTATAAGCGGCATGCTCGGCATTGCTGGCATGCGCAGCTACGACAAGCGTAAGGGAACGGTAACTGACAAGATTTCCAGGCGCATGGCTCACTGAGAGCTGAAATATAGAGACTTATTAAAAAAGCAATACCCTTGCCTGCGGCATGCCGCAAAAGTCTTAAATTTATTATATCCCCACATATCAATTGCTTATATTAAAACATATGCTCCTTTTGCTGTTTTTCTGCAAATTGAGTCACTGAAAGGAAGAACTTGAAACCTTACTTTGAAACTGAATTTGGAAAACTTTATAACCACGATTGTATAGAAGTGGCACAGACATTGGAACCGGATTCCTTGGATCTGGTTATAGCCGACCCGCCTTATTTCTTTTCCATGGCTTCTGACCATACCAAAAAGATAAATCCCTGGATGGACTTGATGAACGGCGCATCGTGGTATGCCGAATGGTTTGGCCTTGCATTAAAGGCTCTCAAGAGCAACGGCGCTTTGTGGTCCTTTTGCAACTGGCGCACGTTACCGGTAATAATCCGGGCAGCTATGAAAATTGACCGGAAGGTTGAAAGTGTTTTAGTTTGGGACAAAGACCGCTTGGGAATCGGCACTCTAAAAGGTTTGCG
>JAAERL010000368.1 GCA_024230435.1 Desulfobacteraceae bacterium | reverse complement strand
ATACCAGATTGAGCTTCGATTTTTTTTCGTATTCAAGGCGCGCCAAAGATTGATGATCAGTTTGCATACTTAACGTATTCGCACCTTTGGCATAACGCAGAAGACGGGAAAAAAGACATACAAGATGGTATATTCTTTAACAGAAATCGCCTTAATACCGGTTTGAAAAATGATGTATCAGCGTCAGACAACCCACGAACATAAAGCCTGAAGCATAAATTGCCAAAAAAGGGCCAACCCAGTATTTGCCTAAAGATAAATAGATTGAAAAAGAGTAAAAGCAATAACTGCCTATAATTATTTCTACAAATGCCAAATAGGGAAACGTTGCACGATACCGCTTCAATGTACGGTCACCGCTTTTAGGTGTGCGCACAAAGTCGCTTTTATGGCCTAACAAAGCCTCAAACACAGCACGAGTGTTTGATACGGCGACACCAACCCCGATAATGACCAATGCCGGCAAAAAGACAACTCGCTGAATCCAATCACTATAGGCATGACGTTGACTTATCAGGTAAAGCGTATTAGGCGCAACCATGCATAAAGTTAAAATAAGTACAAACAGCATATACGCCATTGTTGGAAGAGCAACGTTCAGGAATAACAAAACCGGCAGCGCCATCAGCGCCATAATTAACATTAAAGGGTGCACAAAATAGTGCGTCATATGAAAAAAGGCCTGCAATTTTTTAAAGTTGCTTACCGGACAGTGTATCAACTTTGGCAATATTTTTAAAGCGGTTTGGGTGGACCCTTTAGCCCATCGAAATTGCTGGCTTTTAAACGCGTTGATATTTTCAGGAATTTCAGCAGGAACGACCAGGTCCTGAACATATTGGGTTTGCCAACCCGCTATCTGAACCCGGTAAGACAGATCCATGTCCTCTGTCAGGGTATCCCATTGCCAGCCCCCGCCTGCTTCAATGGCCGCTTTACGCCAAATGCCGGCCGTACCGTTAAAGTTCATATAAAGCCGGTTCCAATTACGGGCAGCCTGCTCCACCATAAAATGGCCATCGATACCAATAGCCTGAGCCCGTGTAATCAAAGATCGCTTCGCATTTAAGTGACCCCAGCGCGCCTGGACCAATCCAACTTTCCGATCAGCTAGAAAAAAGGGAACGGCACGCAAAAGAAATTCCGGGGTAGGCAAAAAATCAGCGTCAAATACTGCAATCAAACTGCCCCGCGCCTGGGATAAACCATTGCCCAGGGCTCCGGCTTTAAAACCAGACCGGTTAGTTCGCCTGATAACATTAATGTCATGGCCTTTTTTGTGCAGCTCTTCTGCGACCCGGTCCACAATGGTGCGCGTATCATCGGTACTGTCATCTAAAATTTGAATTTCATGACGCCCCTTAGGATACTGCATTTCACAGGCTGCACGCATAACACGTTCTGCAACATTAATTTCGTTGTAAATTGCAATTTGCGTCGTTACCACAGGCACTGTTTCAGGATCTGTTTGTTTACTGCTTATAGATCTTATAGAGTTCACCCGCTGCGCTGCTGCTTGCCGGCGGCGCTGGTAAAGATAAACCATTACAAGGCAATTCAATCCATACAACATCAGACTAAGGGCTACGATGAAATAAAAAGCAACTAAAATTGGATAAACAATAGCCATCATAGGAGACACCTCAGAATTTAAATAAAGATAAGGAATGCAAATTCATATGATTTTCATTTCCCAAGTCGAGATTAAACGCGGAATTTGAAATGCCTGCGGTTTACTTAGCGGGCAGTTTATAGCTCCAGGAGGTAAGGTGTTACGTACCAGCTCATAGTCATGAATAAAAAGTACTTTACTTTGTGAAATCTGAAATGCGCCGCCTCCGATTTTCACAATAATCATATAAGAAATCATATAAACTGCAGCCGGTACCAGAATAAGCCCGATAATCATGATCGCCGGACCAGCAATGATTAACAAAAAATTATAAAGCAAAAACTGCGCACTAATTATTGTCATGCCTGAATTATTCAAAGCATATAGAAAGCCAATCGCCCCAAGAGCACACAGGGCGCCGGAAATGCTTAATGTTTTAAGAATATTTTTAATTCCATATATAATAGACGCGGCAAACGCGAACAAAGAGTCAAAAAAAACAAAGTCGCCAGGCTTGGTGATAATTTGGAATAGAATCGCACCGGAGCCTGCCGCGTAAAGTGCAACATTTGGATCCAATCTGAAAAAAAGAGGCATCAGTATTAACGCCGAGAACTGCACAAACTCCATCTGTGCGCTAACCGGACAGTCTTTAGTGCAAAAATTGTATTCTAAATCATATGACGTGCACAATATGCGCTCTCCCTCAAAAATGAACCAGTCCAGCCTTTGGCGTAGTCCCTCTAAGGCAAGCAAAAATTATTCCATCATGCATTCATGCAAAAAAAACACGTCCCTTAAATTATTTTAGTCTTTAGAAATCCGCTTATTTTTGTAATAAATCGTTATTTTTTAGAACTTAGGCGATTGACGGAAAAGAATATACCAGATTGAGCAGGATTTTTTTTCGTATTCAAGGCGTGCCAAAGTTTGCATACTTAACGTATTCGGGCTTTGGCATAACGCAGAAGACGGGAAAAAAGACATACAAGATGGTATATT
>JAAERL010000367.1 GCA_024230435.1 Desulfobacteraceae bacterium | reverse complement strand
AGCTTCGATTTTTTTTCGTATTCAAGGCGCGCCAAAGTTTTGCTGATCAGTTTGCATACTTAACGTATTCGGGCTTTGGCATAACGCAGAAGACGGGAAAAAAGACATACAAGATGGTATATTCTTTAACACAAATCGCCTTAACGTATTCGCACCTTCAAGATGGTATATTCTTTAACACAAATCGCCTAAAGGATATAGATATCATTAATTGCGTAGTGTGCATCAGAAATGGCCAATTTGTCCGATATCTTTGTTGTGTTCAAAATTTCATCTATATGCCTGTGATAAAATTTTTTCACACGCCTTGATTTCGACCAAATTTCCCCTCCATCCGCCATTTTCGGATGGGCGCTACTTAAAATCACGACAGAATTTATAAATTTGGTTTATCTGAGTGTGCCGATTCAGTCATCTGCGCACTAAAAAGATAAAAAAATGGCAAAATTTAAATAACAAAAGACAACATACTGCCAATATGTTATTAGCGCCGATTATTTTTAATATTGGATAAATATGGCGCATTTAAAATTCAGGCACGATTTTGGGCACTGGTTAAGCTATATGCAAACCAATGGCTGAACAAACTATTTTTCTCTTAAAAATCACGGAGTTGACGCCGATCCAGTTTTAATCGCAAAACCCTTGATTTTATAATAATTATCATACAACTGAGCCAGTACACGATTTTTGATTGATCATTCTTTCCATTATTTATCTGAAAGGAAAGCAATACCATGTGTCGTCTTTTTGGCATTACCAGTGACAAGCCCTTATCGCCGATGGTGGCAATAGAAGCCCTGGATATCATGCGCGAAGGCCATGACGGTTCCGGTGTCGGTATCTTTTTGCGCGATTTGGCCGGGCCCTTCGAGGAGATGAAAGACGCGCCCATTCTTTCCGGTATATTTACCGATGAGGGCATCAAGCGTCTGGACCGGTTCATGATGGACCTTGGATTTATGACCAAGTATAAAATCAGCATCAAAGTTCCGAAAGTTACACCGCCGGGCATCCCTGCACGGGATGTTTATCTGATCAGAGCTTATGAGTTGCCCGAGGAGTGGGAAAACAAGCCCCAGGAAAAGATTGATGAGATGCTGGTCGGTATTCGTCTTAAATTGCGCAAGATGGGCGAGTCGAAAAAGGATATGATTGTTTTTTCTTTTTGGCCGGATGTGATCATGATTAAAGAAATTGGCGATCCCATGACTGTGGCCCATTATCTGGGAATGGGCCGCAAAGAGCTCAATGCCAGGGTGATAATGGTTCAGGGCCGTCAGAATACCAACTACGCTATTAATTTGTACGCCTGCCATCCATTTTTCATCCAGGGCTTTGCCACGATGACCAATGGTGAAAATACCGCTTATTTGCCCATTCGGGAGTATTTGCTGTCAAGGGGATTTGACGGATACACAGGCTACCAGTCCGATTCGGAAGTTTTTACTCATATCCTGCATTTTACCATAAAAAAAATGGGCTTGGGAGTGCAGGCATACAAGCATCTGATCACGCCGCTGCAAGAACAAGGCTTGGACAAACATCCCAATGGCCCGTTTCTCAAACATTTGAAACAATCCTGCCGCCGTTTTATTATTGACGGGCCTAATTGTGTGATTGGATGCTTGCCGGATCACTCCCTTTTTATGGTGCAGGACCGCAAAAAGCTCCGGCCGGGGGTCGTTGGCGGAAAACCGGGCTGCTGGGCATTTTCTTCAGAAATTTGCGGATTGGATTCAGCCATTCCGGATCGTGATAAATCAAAGGATTTTCAACCAATGCATCTGGATACAGCCCTTGTGGGCCCGGATCGCCAGGAGGTTACCATATGCTCCCAGACAGACCCGTTACCCCTTGCTCTTTAAGTGTTAAAGATTTGCCCTGGCAGATTTTATGGCATAAGGATAAGTGCTCCCTGTGCGGACGCTGTACTGCGGTTTGTCCGGTAAATGCCATTGAAGCGGGTGTTTTCCGCAAAAGGGCGCTGCAGACCAGTCTTGATCCTGATAAGCCGTCTTCGAATGTCTTTTCAGTTTATCACGGTATTCGCCAGAAGGTTGATCCGGCCTATGGCTGCATCGGTTGCGCCATGTGCACCATGGTGTGCCCCAATGACGCGATTATGCCCATGCGCTCGGATGAGGCGGACAAGCTGCGTTACCATATTAACCGCGGGGGCCAGCCCCGCAGCCGGGGAGGACGCCGTAACGTAACCGGCGGTATTCTGGATCAAATCAAGTTTATACGTATTTCCATGCTTACCGATCCGGCATTGGACGCCGGGCGTCATGAATTTGAGTTGCGCACACTGTTGGGAAGAGTCCTTCCGCCGGAGGAGTCGATGGCCTTTTATCAAACGAATGGCTGGATTCCGCCGGTGCGTGAAATCTATCCCCTCTTGATCGGCAGTATGTCTTTTGGCGCTCTTTCACCGAACATGTGGGAAGGCTTGCAGTTGGGAGTGGCCTATCTGAATGAGGAATTGGGCATGCCTGTGCGCATGTGCTCAGGCGAAGGGGGTTGTCCGCCGCGGCTTTTGCGCAGCCGGTTTTTAAAATACACCATTTTACAGATCGCCAGCGGGTATTTTGGATGGGATGAGATTATCCATGCGCTGCCGGAGATGAAAGAAGATCCCTGCGCCATTGAAATTAAGTATGGACAGGGCGCAAAACCCGGTGACGGCGGATTGCTCATGTGGCACAAGGTCAATAAGCTAATCGCAGCTATCCGGGGAGTGCCAACAGGCGTATCTCTGCCCAGCCCGCCAACCCATCAGACCAAGTATTCCATCGAGGAGGCTGTGGCCAAAATGATCCAGAGCATGTACATGGCCTGGGGCTTTCGTGTGCCGGTCTATCCTAAAATTTCAGGTTCATCCACAGCCATGGCGGTGCTTAACAATCTGACCCGGAACCCTTATGCAGCCGGTCTGGCCATTGACGGCGAAGACGGCGGAACAGGCGCTGCCTATAATGTATCCATGGACCACATGGGGCATCCTATTGCCAGCAATATCCGGGATGCTTATCTGAACCTGGTAAAGGTAGGAAAACAAAATGAAATTCCGCTTTTTGCCGGAGGCGGCGCGGGCAAAAACGGCAATCTGGCAGCCAATGCGGCCGCTCTGATCATGCTTGGGGCAAGTGGCGTCCAGATCGGCAAATACATCATGCAGGCGGCTGCCGGATGTATTGGCTCAGAGTCCGACCGTTGCAACATCTGCAATATCGGCCTGTGTCCCAAAGGCATCACAAGTCAGGACCCTCGATTATACAGGCGTCTGGATGTGGACAAGGTTGCTGAGCGGGTTGTGGATGTATTTCTCAGCTTTGATACTGAACTGAAAAAAATCGTTGCGCCTCTGGGCCGTTCCACCACGTTGCCCATCGGTATGAGCGATGCTCTGGGAATCAGCGACTACCGTGCTGCCCGGAGGCTTGATATTAAATATGTGGTATAGGGGTACTGATGAGGATCTCGTATGATGAATGTTGAAAAATTCCATATTATATCCGGCAAAAATAACGGTCAGCGGGTCGAATCCCGTATGCTCGAAGAGCAGATCCAGGAAGCCGTTTCAAAAGGGCATCGCCGGTTGCTGGTAAATGCTTATGGCCAACATGGTATTGGAGGCCGTTTGTGGCGTGCGGGAGATAAAGAGGTTTATGTTCAGGTAAAAGGCCCGGCGGGTCAGCGTGTAGGCTCAATGGGGTTTTCGAATACTAAGATAGAGGTTTTGGGCCCTGTGTCCGACGATGTGGGCTGGCTAAATGCCGGTGCTGAAATCGTCGTGCATGGCAACGCAGGCAATGGAGCGGCCAACGCCATGGCTCAGGGCAAAGTTTATGTGGCCGGAAATATTGGCGCCCGGGGCATGACCATGACCAAACACAATCCGCGGTTTGAGCCGCCTGAAATGTGGGTTCTCGGATCTGCGGGTGATTATTTCGGCGAGTTTATGGCCGGTGGCATTGCCGTGATCTGTGGCCACCGGGCTCAAAATCCTAATAATGTATTGGGGTATCGTCCGCTGGTGGGCATGGTGGGCGGCAAGGTGTTCTTTCGGGGGCCATATCAGGAATTCAGTGATTTGGATGCCAAGATGGAGCCAATTGACGATGAAACCTGGCAGTGGCTCAGAAGCCGTTTAATCCGCTTTTTAGAGACAATTGACAACCCCACGCTGATTGATACGCTTTCCAACAGGCAAGCTTGGCAGTGCCTGCTTGCCCGGACGCCCCAAGAGCGAATGACACAGGTCCGGCGGAACATGCAGGGCTTTAGAACCCAAGTATGGGAAAAAACACTGGGTGCAGGCGGATTGGTCGGTGACTTGATGGATTTGGACCGCAGCGTCATACCGCTGATTACCCGCGGACAGTTGCGCCGCTTTGTACCTGTCTGGGAAAACAATAAATACAAAGCCCCATGCGAAGCCAACTGTCCCACCGGAATTCCTGTCCAGCAGCGCTGGCAACTGGTGCGTTCCGGGCGGGTGGATGAAGCCGTTGATATGGCGCTTTCATATACCCCCTTTCCTGCCACGGTTTGCGGTTACCTGTGCCCTAATATATGCATGCAATCGTGTACTAAGCAGGCCTGCCTGATGGCTCCCGTGGATATTACCCAACTGGGCAAGGCGGGCCTTGAAGCTGGTTTGCCTGAACTGCCCGATTTGTCAGGTAAAAAGATCGCAGTGGCAGGCGCAGGACCCGCGGGCATTTCCGTTGCCTGGCAGTTGCGCCTGGCCGGCCATGAGGCCGTAGTGTTTGATACAGCCCAAAGCCTGGGCGGAAAAATCGCATCTTCCATTCCCGGCAGCCGTATCCCCAGCGAAGTGTTTGATAAGGAAATTGAGCGTATCAGCGGTGTTCTCGGCCATGTCCATTTGCAGCAAAACCTGAGAAAAGAAGATATCCTGCTTCTTGTGGATGATTATGACTTCGTGGTTTTAGCCACGGGAGCCCAAAAACCGCGAATGCTCACCATTGCAGGCAGCGAGCGCATGATTCCCGCGCTAAAATTTTTAAAGGACGCTAAAAACGGCGAGGCAACTGTGGGAAAGCGGGTTGTCATAATTGGCGCGGGAAATGCCGGCTGTGATGTGGCCACCGAGGCAGCTCGATTAGGGGCCGAGGATATTATGCTTCTGGATGTTCAGAAACCTGCTTCTTTTGGTGTGGAACGCGAACACGCTGAAAAGGCCGGAGCCCGTTTCCGGTGGCCGGTTTTTACCCAGGAAATTACAAAGACCGGCGTCAAATTAGATACCGGAGAAATCATCCCCGCCGATTCGGTTTTTATTTCCATTGGAGATTCACCCGATCTGACGTTTTTGCCGGAGCAGATTGCCACCGAGCTGGGATTTGTAAAGGTGGATGATGATTTTCAAACATCGCACCCGAAAATTTTTGCCATCGGAGATATGGTTCGTCCAGGATTGCTCACCGATGCCATAGGCGCAGGGCGCAGGGTAGCTCAAACCATTGACGCCATTCTCACCGGCAAGCGGCCTGTTGCAGATTCGCGCAACGTAATCGATATTGAACGCATCAGTTTAGAATACTTTGATCCCCGTGTCGTTAGCTATGAAAATATCGAACATTGCGGCAGCCAGTGCGCTTCATGCGGACAATGCCGGGACTGCGGCGCTTGTGTGGCATCGTGTCCTGAAAACGCCATTAGCAGGATCGAAAAACAAGATGACAGCTACGAATACACAGTCAGCGGCGACCGCTGCATCGGCTGCGGATTCTGTGCGTCTGTTTGCCCTTGCGGCATATGGAACCTGGTGGAAAATGCTCCGCTGGAGCAATAAATAGTAAAGGGCTTCCAAGACCCTTAATTCTTGCTGTTTATTGCTCTTGTGTAATGTTGGGTTCAGTGCAACAAAAATTCAACATTACACCCCCTCCCAAATCAAGACAAACATTTGCCAACGGCCTTTTGCCGGATTTGAGATCTGTAATCCGGCCTGCAAATCTATTTTGTCACTTGGCTTAATCAAACCGGACGGCGCTTTTTCGTGTGTGGATATAACGCCGCTTGCCGTTTCTGTGAACAAGCAAATCGCCTTAAAACATGCCGCCCGGCAGTTCGTATAAACCGTTTCTTGTTTAACATTATGAGTTGATTTGCACTGTAAATATGGGGTATGGGGTCATGAATGGTTTTTACGGCGTTAAGTTTAAATTGTATTTGGCGAACGCAAATCGCCAGTATGAAAGGATGAAAATTCAAACGCAAATGAAAGCGCTTCTTGCTCTTGAGGATGGACGTACTTTTGCCTGCAAGTCTTTTACAGGACCAGGCGAAATCGGTGGTGAAATTGTTTTTAATACGGGGATGAGCGGATATCAGGAGGTGTTGACCGATCCTTCCTACAGTGGTCAGATGGTAACCATGACCTATCCTTTGATTGGCAATTACGGGGTCAATTCCGAGGATGTGGAGTCAGGCAAAGTACAAGTGGCTGCTTTTTTAATCAAGGAATACCAGCCGTTTCCCAGCAATTTCCGATCTACGGCAACTTTAGCGGATTATCTGGCCGAACATCGCGTTTTAGGTGTGCAAGGGTTGGATACCCGTTCTTTGACGCGCCATATTCGTAATGTGGGCGCTTTACGGGCGGTTTTATCCACAAAACAGCTTGATCCGCAAATTTTGGTGGAAAAAGCGTGTAGCTTGCCCGGTATGGCCGGACTTGATCTTGCCCGGACGGTGACGACCGATCGCGCCTACCGGTGGATAGACAATGGCCCGCAATTTATTGATACAAAAAAATCGCCTTTGGACAATACGATCTGGCGCAAACGCGATACCCATCGCAGTGTAGTGGCCTTTGATTATGGTATTAAATATAATATTTTGAGAAGCTTATCCGAACGGGGAATGGAAGTTACGGTTGTTCCCGCGTTTACCAGCGCAGATACCGTAAAGGCCATGGAGCCCCACGGCATTTTCTTTTCCAACGGTCCGGGAGACCCGGAGCCGGTGGATTACGGTATTGAAACGGCCAGGGCGCTTCTGGGGTTTCGTCCGATTTTTGGTATCTGCTTAGGTCATCAAATCTTAGGATTGGCCTTGGGCGGGAAAACTTACAAACTCAAATTCGGTCATCGCGGCGTGAATCAACCGGTAAAAAACCTGAAAACCGGGCGGGTTGAAATTACTTCCCAAAATCACGGGTTTGCTGTTGATGCGGACAGTATTTCAAGCAGTGATATCCAGATTACCCATATTAATCTAAACGATAATACGCTGGAAGGATTTGAGCACAAAAAGATACCATTATTGGCTGTTCAATATCATCCCGAAGCAGCGCCCGGCCCCCATGACGCCAGGTATCTGTTTGATAAATTTTTGCATATGATGGAGGCTTTTTCATAACATCTGATTATACTCCGGGAATTTAAGTTTCTAAACCTATTACGCCAAATGAATTGATATACTGATTATTATGCCCAAAAGAACGGATATCCATAAAATACTTATCATCGGAGCCGGTCCTATAATTATTGGTCAGGCTTGTGAATTCGATTACTCCGGCACTCAGGCCTGCAAAGCCCTCAAAGAAGAAGGCTATAAAGTAGTGCTGGTAAATTCAAATCCTGCTACCATTATGACCGATCCTGAAACGGCGGATCGTACATATATAGAGCCTGTTACACCTGAAACCGTGGCCAAGATTGTTGAAGCCGAGCGGCCTGACGCGCTTTTGCCTACCCTGGGAGGGCAGACAGGGCTGAATACGGCAGTAAAAATTGCTCAAATGGGTGTCTTGGAAAAATTCGGCGTTGAAATGATCGGCGCCAGCTTAGAAGCCATTCAAAAAGCTGAATCCCGGGATCAATTCAGGGACGCCATGGAACGTATCGGGTTAAAGATTCCTCAAAGCGGGTTTGCCAACACAATGCAACAGGCCCGGCAAGTGGCCGCCCAAATCGGCTTTCCATTGATCATCAGGCCCAGTTTTACATTGGGAGGTACGGGCGGCGGTGTCGCATACAATCCTGAAGATCTTGAATTCCAGGCCAAAGCCGGGATGGATGCCAGCCTGATCAATCAGGTGATGATCGAACAGTCCGTATTGGGCTGGAAAGAATATGAACTTGAGGTCATGCGCGATCACGGTGATAATGTTGTGATCATTTGTTCCATTGAGAATATGGACGCGATGGGGGTTCACACAGGCGATAGCATTACCGTGGCCCCGGCCCAGACCCTTTCCGATCGTGAATATCAACAGATGAGAAACGCCACAATTGCAATTATGCGCGAGATTGGCGTGGATACCGGAGGCAGTAATGTCCAGTTTGCCGTGAATCCCGAAAATGGTGATATGATTGTAGTGGAGATGAATCCCAGGGTATCCCGGTCAAGCGCTCTGGCATCCAAAGCCACCGGTTTTCCTATCGCAAAAATCGCGGCCAAGCTGGCCGTCGGTTACACGCTCGATGAAATTAAAAATGATATTACAGGTGAAACGCTAGCCTCCTTTGAACCTGCCTTAGATTATTGTGTGATAAAAATTCCACGCTGGACGTTTGAAAAATTTCCTGAAACCCCCGATTTGCTCACCACTGCCATGAAATCCGTTGGAGAAACCATGGCCATTGGACGGACCTTCAAAGAAGCACTGCAAAAAGGGCTGCGCGGATTGGAGATAGGCCGGCACGGATTGGGCGCCGATGGAAAGGAACGCCCTGAAGCCGGCGGCGCATTTCCATCCGAAAGTGAGATCGAGCAAAAACTTGGAGTTCCAAACTCTCAACGTCTTTTTTACCTGCGCTATGCCTTGATCGCGGGAATGAGCATTGAAGCTATCAACGAGATGACAGGCATTGATCCTTGGTTCTTAAATCAGCTCAAGCAAATTGTTGACATGGAATCGGATTTAAAAGCGCTTAATTCCGGCAAGACAGATGGCGCCAGGAACGGTTCTGCGACCATTGACAATGATATGCTGCGGCAGGCAAAGTCCTGGGGATTTTCCGATGTGCAATTGCAACATCTGCTTGGATTTGACGAGAGCTGGATTGCACGCCATCGCAAGGAGCAGGGCATCCGGCCGGTGTATAAACTGGTGGATACTTGCGCAGCGGAGTTCAGGGCGGCAACACCTTATTATTATTCAACATATGAAGAAGAATGCGAGGCCAGGGTATCGGATCGTAAAAAGGTGATCATTTTGGGCGGCGGCCCCAACCGTATCGGCCAGGGCATTGAGTTTGATTATTGCTGTGTACACGCCGCTTTTGCCCTTTGCCAAGAGGGTGTCGAAAGCATTATGGTCAATTCCAATCCTGAAACCGTGTCCACGGATTACGATACATCTGATAAATTGTATTTCGAGCCTTTGACCAAAGAGGATGTGCTTCATATTGTTGAAAAGGAAAAGCCCTTTGGCGTGATTGTGCAATTCGGCGGCCAGACTCCCCTGAATCTGGCCACCGTCTTGGCCAAGGCAGGGGCGCCCATTCTGGGAACCCATCCCGAGAGCATCGAACGTGCGGAGGACCGCGAACAATTTCAGGCCATGTTAAAAAAGCTTAACCTGGTTCAACCCGCCAACGGTATTGCCCTTAACGAGGGCGAAGCCATGAAAATAGCCAATCAGATCGGCTACCCGGTGATTGTACGACCCAGTTTCGTTCTCGGTGGCAGGGCCATGAAAATTGTCTATAACGAAAGGGAATTGCAAAATTTTACACGTCTGGCCATTCTGGCGTCCCCCGGAAACCCGGTGCTTATCGACAAGTTTCTGGAAAGCGCGGTAGAGGTGGATGTTGATGCCATTTGTGATGGCAAGACAACTGTCATCGGCGGTATCATGCAGCATATTGAAGCTGCAGGCGTTCATTCCGGCGATTCGGCCTGTGTTTTGCCGCCCATCAGCATCGAACCCGAATTGATTAAACAAATCCGTGAAGCCACCAAGGCTATGGCGGCCGAGTTGAACGTCATCGGCCTGATGAATGTACAATACGCAATAAAAGACAAACAGCTTTACGTGATAGAAGTTAATCCGCGGGCTTCACGGACAGTGCCTTTTGTCAGCAAAGCCACGGGGGTTGCCTTAGCCGGTATGGCTACCAAGATTATGCTGGGCGCCAGCCTTGATCAACTTGGTTTTACATCGGAAAAAATTCCATCCCATGTAGCCGTTAAGGAAGCCGTACTGCCCTTTGACCGTTTTCCGGATGTGGATACCCTGCTGGGACCTGAAATGAAATCAACCGGCGAGGTTATGGGAATTGATGCTGATTTTGGCGCAGCCTATGCCAAGGCTCAATTAGGCGCTGGTCAAAAGCTTCCCGATAAAGGAACTGTTTTTATAAGTGTTATGGATGCGGATAAACCTGACGTGGTTCCCGTTGCCCGTGAATTCGAGCGCATGGGATTTATAATTTTATCTACAAGCGGCACTCATGCTTTTTTACTCGATAAGGCAGTTAACGTCAGGTGTGTGAATAAATTGACCCAGGGGCGGCGGCCTCACGTGGAGGACGCCATCAAAAATGGTGAAATTCAACTTATTATTAATACCGGATCAGGCGATACTTCAAAAAGAGATGGTTATGTCATAAGACGGGCGGCGCTCAAGTACAGCATCCCGTATGTTACTACCATTGCCGGCGCATTGGCGGTAAGCAAGGCCGTGGCTGCCATTAAATCCCGGTCTCTGGGGGTCAAGTGCCTGCAGGAGTATCATTGTGCTTGCTGAATTTTGAAGAAAAATACAGGTGCTTGACAGCCTGTCCGATCCCGGCCATTACACTGGCTTTACTTATGGCGGGTGCGAAACAATGGGTGAAGGAAAACTTTTTCAGGAGAATATGAATCCGATGACTGATATGCAATATAACTGCCCTTTAACTGATGACGATCCCGAATTGTTAATGAACGATCACCCGCGTGAGGCTTGCGGCGTTTTTGGAGTTTATGGCCATGCGGAGGCGGCCAAGATTTGCTATTTCGGACTTTACGCCCTTCAACACAGGGGCCAGGAGAGCGCCGGTATTGCCGCTTCACAAAACGGTATCATGAACGAACACCGCGATATGGGGCTTGTTCCGGATATTTTTTCTATGGAGCAGTTGGGCCAGCTCAAAGGGGCCAGCTCCATAGGTCATGTGCGGTACTCTACCACTGGCTCCAGCGTGCTGGCCAATGCTCAACCGTTTGTCGTGCGCCATCATCAAAAAGCATATGCTGTCGCCCATAACGGTAATTTTGTTAATGCACACCAGCTAAAGGCCGCACTGGAAGACCAAGGTTCGATATTTCAATCCACCATGGACAGTGAAATATTTTTACACTTATTTGTACGCAATCTGAAACTGGGGTTTGATAAAGCCCTGCTTGAAGCTGCCAGCAAGTTGCAAGGCGCTTATTCAATGGTGGTGCTGACCAGCAGGAACGAAGTTATCGGAATAAGAGATCCAAATGGGTTCAGGCCCTTATGCCTGGGGAACATGAACGGAAACTGGATATTATCTTCGGAGTCCTGCGCCCTGGATTTAGTGCAGGCTGAGTTTGTGCGTGAGCTCGAGCCCGGTGAAATCTTGATTATTGATCAAAACGGCCCCCGCAGTTTGTTCCTCGACAAACCAAATCGAAAATCTTTTTGTATTTTTGAATTCATCTATTTTGCGCGTCCTGACAGCACGTTTATGGGGCGCAATGTCTATCAGACCAGAAAGGATCATGGGCGCACGCTGGCCCGGCAAGCTTCCGTGAAGGCTGACCTGGTAATGCCCTTTCCTGACTCGGGGGTATACGCTGCTTTGGGCTATTCCGAAGCGTCAGGCATTCCCTTTGAAATGGGCATGATCCGCAACCACTATGTGGGCAGGACATTTATTCAGCCCACTCAAAGCATGCGTGAGTTTGGGGTGCGCGTAAAGCTCAATCCCATAAAGGAATTGCTCAAGGGAAAAGATATTATCATTGTGGAGGATTCGATTATCCGTGGTACAACAGCTAAAACCCGCGTACGCGCATTACGCGATTTGGGCGTGAAAAAAGTTCATTTGAGGGTGGCGTGTCCTCCCCATCGGTTTCCTTGTCATTATGGCATTGATTTTTCAACAAAAGGGGAACTTATTGCCTCCAGAAAGTCCCAAAAGGAATTGGCGGAATTTTTAGAGTTAGATTCCCTGCATTATTTAAGTCTGGAGGGGCTGCTCGAATCTACAGGTGTTGATAATCCTGATGCTAATTTTTGTAAAGCTTGTTTTGACGGCTGTTATCCTGTAGAATTTGATAATAGTATATCTAAAGATTGCTTGGAGATATAGAACTTGTAATAAGTAGAGTTCACTTTTTTGCCGCCTATGGCGTGTAACTTGATGCTATCAGTTTTATCAATTATAATCTGCTCGATTTTAGAGCCGGTTTGGGGATTATTCAATTGGCTGCAAGAGCGCGGGAACGGTCCAAAATAACGCAAATTTTCGATACATTGGCCGCGCGCACCTTTTGCGCCAAATTTGTTATTGCCCAAACAGGCTTTTAGGCAATGTCGGAGGCATTTAATGATCGAGTCTAAATACCTAAAAGAAAATGTAGAAAATATTCAAAAGCTTATGGGGATTCAAGCCCTTCGCCACTTTGAAGCACGTAATTTGGGTAATTTGTTACGGCTGAGTAAAATCCGGCAATATGAAGATGGTGAACAAATTATCATAGAAGGTGATACGGACACCTGGCTTTATTTTCTCCTTTCGGGAAAAATTTTAGTCAAAAAAGAAGGGGAGCAACTTTGCTATATTGACAAAAAGGGTGAAATTTTTGGCGAGATGCGGATCATTGACGATCGAAGCAGGTCCGCTTCGGTTTTTGCTGTAGGAAAAACCGTGTGCCTGGCAGTGGACACATCTGCTAAAAAACGATTGTCGTCCTCTGATGGAAAAGATGATCGCCTGGATCTTTTATTGCTTCTTTATCGTATTTTTTCCGAATATATAGTGGCCAGACTCAGACTGACCAATGAAGAGCTGGTAAAAGCCAAAAAATCGGCTAAAAAAGCACCGTCTGCGGCTTCAAGCGCATTTATAAATAAATAAATAGATAGAATTCAATTCCAACCCAGCAATAAAATTGGACTAGAAATACTAACAAAATGCCTCAAACTGTTGCTTTTTCCAGGAACGCCGACAACGTTTTTTTTCATATTCTTACCCAATGCAATTTAAGCTGCAGCCATTGTTATATCAATCCGGCGCAGCATGGTTCGCAAAGACTTTCACTGGATCGGATCGTTGCCTGGCTGCAGGTTTGCATTCGGCGAAGTCCCGGGGCCAATTTAATTTTTCTGGGGGGCGAACCGACCCTTCACCCCGAACTGTCCCAAGCGGTTAAAGCCGCATCGGAAATGGGATACGGCTCTATCACCATCGACACTAACGGCTATCTTTTTCATAATATATTGGATCGGATTACACCTCATCAGGTCAATTATATCAGTTTCAGCCTTGATGGCGCCGATGCTGCGACCAACGATGCCATCAGGGGCGCCGGATCTTTTGAACGCTGCATTCAGGGCATTCACGAGGCCAAGGCCAAGGGATTTGCAGCGAGCCTGATCTATACCGTCAGTGCGCAAAATATTCGCGGGCTTACCGCCATGCCCGATCTGCTGGCAAATTTAAAAATCGATCATTTTTTTATTCAAGTGATCGGATTGAGAGGTAAATCCGCAAAGATTGGTTCCGAAGCCTCGGCTTCGATTTGTGTTTCCCGGGACCAGTGGATCAGCGTTATACCAACGGTGGCCCGTGAGGCCGCCCGGCGTGGAATCCGTACGGCATATCCAAAAGTTTATCTGAAACCGGACGAAAACTTTGAATGTGCCGGCAAGGTCGCTAACAATTATTTTATTTTCCCCAACGGACGCGTTTACCGTTGCCCGTTATGCGAAGATTACTCTCTTCACAGTCTGGTTTTTGATAACAATGAAATTAAAGCCACTGCCCCGATTAATGAACAGGATCTGTTTGCCCTGGATATTGCCGAAGGCTGTGTGATGAATAAACTGGTCCAGCCCCAGAACATCGATTACTTCAAAAACGGTTCGCCGAAATTTAAGATCGCGTGTTGTTTGCTCAAAGAGCATGTTGAGCCTATTGTTGCAGGATAATGACCTGCTATCGGAAGCCAGGAATTTACCAGAGAAAACTATCAGCGATTCAAGCATTCGTTTGAGTCCAAAAGTCAACAACCCCTCGGCTAAAGACCGAGGGGCTTGAGAGGCTGTTTTGCTCTTCGGCAATTGAACATTTCAGAGGCCATGACCCAACGTTTCAGTTGTTTCAAATGTTTCAAATGGGCCAAAACTTCTGATTCACATTGCAAATATTGGCTTTTAAAACTTGAACCGATGAAATCAAAGGTAAAATACGATGAATTAAGGCGATTGACGGAAAAGAATATACCAGATTGAGCAGGATTTTTTTTCGTATTCAAGGCGTGCCAAAGTTTGCATACTTAACGTATTCGGGCTTTGGCATAACGCAGAAGACGGGAAAAAAGACATACAAGATGGTATATT
>JAAERL010000366.1 GCA_024230435.1 Desulfobacteraceae bacterium | reverse complement strand
ATTGTCGACTAAAGGATGTGCTATTGGGCAAGCATATGAAACAACTCCCAAAAACTTGATTTTGGCCATTTTGGCCTAAAGCTAGATAGAGCACTTTCACTAACAAAAATGTGGAAAAATCGCAGCGCAGGCATGAAAATTCAAAAAGAGGGGAAACCAACTGGGGATGCCCCCATTAATAAGGTCTATCCAAGAGACGCTAAATAAAATGGTCGCCGTGAACCATGCATCCATCGTGGCCAGCCACCGACCAACCGACCTCCTCCCTCCTCTGCCGTTATTCCATGACGGCCGGTATCTTCGATCTCCTACTACACCACGACGCCAACTTCATACGAAAATTATTTATCATCACACCTTTCCTTGCGAGAAAAAAATCCAGGTAAATATTCAGTGTCTTTATTATTTTATCTGCTCTACACAAAATATTATGTTGTTACTTAGGTACTTACTGAATTTTCGAACATCATCTCCGCACACAGGCCAACTACTCCGCGCACAGGCCAACTACTCTTATCCCAATCTTCTCCTATGGGATCAGCGTTTTCTAATTAATTATCAGCGTCAATATATAACGACTTACATCACTGACAAAACATGAGGCTCTCTGAAGATTTTATTGATATTTAAGAAGTCCCTGGCGATGGACAGT
>JAAERL010000365.1 GCA_024230435.1 Desulfobacteraceae bacterium | reverse complement strand
TCTCGATCCTACTGCATTGTATCGGCTGGTGGCGCTTCATTATCGGTAATTAAGCGATATATCGAAAACCAGAATAGCGGCTAACTCCACCCTACGCTACGCTTAGAGGATGGAGAATGCGCCGCTTATTTTTTGTTCAAGAGTATCCAAAACGCAAGCGGCGAAGCAATCCTGACATCAGGATTTATGGGCTTGATTTTAACATCGGCCACTAATTATGAGGCATTCAATCCATTGTTTAATATCATCCTGAATTTTTGTATTTTATTCAGCAAAACATATGCGCGTTGAATCTCAATGGCTTAACTTAAGGGCCACGGAAAACCAAGCCCCTAATTTAAACTCGGTTGAACAGATTTTTCATCAAAGATTTCTGCCGCAAGAGTTAGGCCGGTGATGTTTTTATGAACCCATAGCTTCAGTGCGCGGATCATCACCGGATCGTGAAAGTAAATCTGTTCTCCCATGCAATTCAAATCCTGTTGAATACGCCAATATAAATGCATAAATTGTTTCCTTTTTTTTCGAAAAAACGCATCAAAACTCGACACCTTTTTGCGCTTTGATCCCAATTTTGAAGGGATGCTTGATCTCTTTCATTTCCGTAGCCAGATCTGCGGCGGCTAACAATTGTCCAGGTGCGTTGCGGCCAGTAATGGCAACATGAAGGTTTGGCGGTTTTTGCTTCAATATATCCAGAACTGTTTGCAGCTCCAGCATTTTGTACTTTAAAAGATAGGTAAACTCGTCGAGCACCACCAGGTGATATTGTTTTGAGCTGATGGCTTTTTTAGCCAGTTGCCAGCCCTGGTTTGCTGCAGCCTTGTCTTTTTCAAAATCTTCCGAATTCCAAGTAAATCCCTTACCCATGACATGAAAGTCGATAACATCCTCGAACCTTTTGACTGCATCCAACTCGCCGTATTTCCAGCCGCCTTTGATAAATTGGATAAAACATACTTTCAGCCCGTGTCCGGCACTGCGCATGGCAAGCCCTAACGCACTGGTCGTCTTGCCCTTGCCGTTGCCGGTGAAAACCATTAACAAGCCTTTTTTCATTTTATTCGTTCTCCCATTTGAACTGAAATTCCACTTCCTCGAATTTTCCTTCGCGTTCATGCTCAATGGAAAAAGACGTTCCGGCGGGGATATAGATACGTTCAGCTGCGATTTGGATGGTAAAGGCTTTGCCCTGCTCCAGGCAATCGGCCAACCTGCGCAATTTAGCAGCCATTTGTTTCACCGTATAGTTTTTTTCAATATCCCGTTCTTTTTTTTTAGACATTTTGACTCCAGGCATTTTGGGGGTTGATCGAGTTTGTTTATCCATACACTTGTCAAGCTTTCCCTTCAACCCGTATTTTTTTATATGCTAATTGAGGATAATTTTAACATCCTGTTATTATGATATATAATAGGCAAATAATGTTTTTCATTCGCGAAACCTTGACCAATCCCTGGCCAGACTATACATGGCTGGCAAAAAGGCCTGGCTGCAGCCTTTCAACTTTGGCTTCTCCGGCGGCATGATCGCTGCTGAGTAACAAAACAAGTAAAAACCATGGCTTAACCATGGGAAATAGACAGCTATGCATGAACGGTGAGCAACTTGCGGTTTAGGCCGTGCCAATTGTCTACAGGCTTATTCCCTATCATATGCCAAGGCGGCCAGACAGCAAAATAGATTGAAAATTATTTTTCCCGCTTTTTTACAATTCTTTTAGGCGTCAGCACTGCTGTATTGGTGAAGGTATTGACTCACAACCACACTCTTGATATTTTCCTCGCGAGCGAAATTAGAAACCGCTGGCTGTGATAATTAGATAGACACCTATAGATTATTTGTGTTTATAAAAATATCGGGAGATAAGAGGAAATGGATTTGACATTCGTAGGGGGCTTTTTAAGGTCCGGAACATCAATGCTACAAACGATACTTTGCTCCAGTCCGGATTGCAATCCTATGATTGGAGAGGCGATTTTCTTAAAAGGTATAATAGAAACATATGGGAGTTGTCTATCTATGTTTGATATCCACGCAAAATATTACTTTTCAAATAAAGAAGAGTTGCGTCAATTGTGTGAAAAACATGTAAGAGACTTTGTGGACAAGACCTCGAATTGCTATGGCAATCCAAATCACATTGTGCTGAAACACCCCCAACTGACTCCTCATTTTCCAAAATTGCACGAACTTGTTAAGGAAGCCAAATTCATTATTATAGTCCGGGACCCACGCGATATCATGGCGTCAGCTATAACTGCTAAAAAACGGGGAGCAACTGAATTTGGCGGACTGAATATACAACAAATCTCCCATATTCTGTTATCGTACTACGCAGCTTGCATTACAAACCAAACAAAGTCTTTTCAAGAGATGTCAATATACATCAAATATGAAGACTTAGTTCAATCACCCCATGCACTGGTTAAACGAATGCAGCATTTTACGGGGATAGACCTATCTAATTTTGATCCGTCTATGCAAAATATTCGAACAGCTATAAAATTTGGTGAAATATCAAATCAGAAGGGTCCTCTTTATACAAAGTATTCTGGGAAGAGCATTACCCCGGCTCGCATTGGCCGATTTACTAGTATGTTGGAGCAAAAAGACATTTTGGATATTGAGCTGATTTGCAAGCCGTTATTTAAGACGTTCAATTATAAGCCAATATATGCCAATTACTGATATGCCAATTACTAAAATTTAGAAGAAGTTAGGGCGGGGACAGAAAAATTATGACTTATTCTTCTTTATACTTTATAGATATTGGGACATTGTTGGTCCCCCGAGTTGTGCTAAAAGGCATGGTTCGGTCAAATTGATTATAGATTTTTATGGCCTTTCGGTTTCAGCGTCCAACGGCTTTGCCGTTTAATGTAAAAGCATGCCACCCGCGAATAGTCCCGGTCATGTATAGTAAGCCTATCAATAAAGGGACAAATGAAAATACGGCAAATCGAGGTTCAACAGGGAAAGAAACATTAAGAACGCCTATTACAACGAGAAATTCAGGGATGATTAGCACCCCTCGCAGGATAAGGATGCAACTTATTGCTGCAAGCGTTTGTTTTAACCATGGTAGTGTCCGGATATAACCGGCGCCAGATAGACCATACAATCCAAACAATACAAAAATGCCTGAAATCAATAGGCTCACAATGATGAGAACATAAATATTCGTTACTAATGCTTCAGGCGCACCAAAATATAGACTAAGGGTTGGCGAAAACCCTATTATTGCCTGAAACAATGCGACTACAAAGCTCAATATTCCGGCAATTATCAGTACCCGTTTGTATTTCTTCATTTTTAAATTTCCTCTCAAATCAAAGATTTGCACGGTACCAGTCAAATGTTGAATTTAATCCCGCATCAAAGGATACCTTTTGCTCAAAACCAAGATGATCACGCAATTTGCTTATATCAGCCAGAGAGTGAACGATATCACCAGGCCTTGCCTCATTATTAACCGGAGAGCAATTACATTGCCCCAGTTTGGCAATCTTGTTCCATAGCTCTTTAATTTCAATGGCCTGGCCAGTCCCCACATTATACACCTGCCCGGCTGCAGATTTTGTACGAGCTGCCAGTAAATTCGCTTGTACGACATCTTTAACAAACACAAAATCCCGTGTCTGCCGGCCGTCTCCATAAATGACGGGTTGCTGCTGTTTTACAGCACGGGACATGAATATGGATATCACTCCGGAATAGGCAGATGAGGGATCCTGACGTGGACCAAAAACATTAAAATAGCGAAGACAGGCTGTTTCCAGACCATATAAGCGAAAATAAAGCTGGGCATAATATTCGTTGGACAGTTTTTGAACAGCATAAGGGCTCAACGGTACAGGCGCCATTGTCTCTTTTTTGGGCAATTGAGGATCATCACCATAAATTGCACTTGAGGAAGCCAATACGACACGCCGTACCTTATTCTTACGAGCGGCTTCCAAGACCCGCAATGTTCCCAAATCATTCACCTGGCTTGAAAAAACCGGATCTTCAACCGTCTTTGTAACAGATACAACGGCTGCTTGGTGAAAAATAACCTCACATCCCTTGATAGCTTCCGCCAACGTGTCACTATCCCGGATATCGCCTTCAATAAACTTGACCTTCGCCTTAACTGCTGCATCCAGATTACTTAGATGCCCGCTCGTCAAGTTATCAAGCACCGTAACATCACATCCATTTTGCGTTAATACTTCAACCAGATGAGAGCCGATAAATCCAGCTCCACCTGTGACCAAAGCCTTTGAAATAAAAAATGCCATAACCAATCTCATCATTATTTTAAAATTATTATATGATATACGATGATATACGATAAATGCTTATTAAAAACTTTTTACAAGGTTCCTATCATACCATGACTTAGTCATGGGAAAATTATTTTTATGCCAAAAATAAAACAGAAAAATTACCGTATTCCTTGCCATAAATGCAATCACTATTATGTCACATGGGATGTAAAAGCTCCTCATGGGTGCCGCAAAATGAATTTTAAAAGCAAATTATTACCAAGTATCGTTGTTTATCAAAGCTCTTCAATGGCTTGTTTATATTTCAGCCCAAAACCTAAAAGTACATCCGGTTCATCCTGAAGCTATTTGGAGCCACAGGATAAAAGTAAAAACCGATGCTAAGGTGCTCGCCGATATGGCGGCCACCGCCAAATCAGCGTCAGCGTGCATCATTTTTGCCATTACATAGGATGTGGTTGCTGTAGGGCAAGCCAGCATAATCAAGCCCGGTAATGAGTCTTTGAATCCAAGTCCGCAAATCCAATACAAAAGGCAGCCTAAAGCGGGCATGAAAAACAATTTTAAAATCCCTGCCGCCAGGACATGAAATCTGTAACGCCGAATTTGCCCAAAAGAAATTGTAGCACCAATAATCAGCAAAGCCACCGGAAGGGCCATCCCTTTTAAAATGGTTAAACTTCGATCTATAATCGGCGGAATAGTCAATCCCATAATCGAAACCATCATTCCCGACAAAACTGAAATGATCACCGGATTGCCGATAATGTTTCCAGCAAACACCCTTATCATAGAAGCGCTTTGCCCTTGGGCGCTATAGCCTTGCAGAGCGATAATGGACAAAAAATTTTGCAGAATCATCAAAAAACCTGCCACCAGACTGGCATTTGCCATCCCCTCCCCGTCAAGATAATAAAAAGCTACTGCCAATCCAATGTAGCCTAAGTTCCCATGCCCTGCGCTTTGAATAAACGATGCCCTAACCGAACGCCGCATTCGCGATACCCGGCAGATAAACCAGGCAACCAAATAAACAAGCAAAGCGGCTGCCAGGGTCATCATAATTACACCAGGCTTAGACCATTGGCTCAAGACTGATTTGGAAATAGATTGAAAAACCATGGCCGGAATAGCCACATAATAAACCAGTCTATTTGCCGGTATTAGAAAAGCATTGGGGGTAAACCCCTTTCGGTGAATAATCCACCCGATAACCACAACGATAAATATGGGTACAATTGTCAGCACAATATGCATGGTTGCCACGGCTCCAGATATGAAATTGGATGCTCACTGGTGTTTATGCCAAAACATTTTAACGGCGCAAGCTTGCGATTAATGACATATATTTAGTCCCGATACAACCAATCAAAACAAACCTGGCGAAAAATGAATCCAAAACAAGCAGGACCCTTATATTCTTTCTTTGATAGCAAAATGCCAGACTCCTGCCTTGACATAAGACCACAAAGCCATGCTATCTTTGGCAGGGAAATTGAAATTACGAAATTATTTTTACATGACTCATCGGGAGATTTCCAAACAATGCCGCCAACCATTGAAATCAAATTATTTGCATCCTTAGCCAAGCATATGCCTATGAATGCAGATCACTACCCCATTCGTGAAGGGATAACCATAAAAGAATTACTTGAGCAAATTCAGATCAAGCCTGGTGATGCCAAATTAATCTTTGTAAACAGCGTCAAAGCCAACCCCGAGACGCAATTATCCGGTGGAGAGACAATTGGCATCTTCCCGCCCGTAGGTGGAGGATAGTGTATTGTCAGAGCTTGCGAAAACCATAAAAAATAAGGCTACGATGGCCGAAATGCCGGACGGAGACAGCCGTAGGATACTAACCGTAGAGCAAACTGAACAAATTGCCGCACAATACAGCGTCAGCATCAAAAATGTTGAAATTAACGCACTGCAAAACCAAATTGCACCTTTACGATATACCCGGAATTTTAAAACTTATTCTTTTTCAGAACAAATTAGCTTGCTCAAATCGCGCATTACTGTCATCGGACTTGGAGGCTTGGGCGGCAACGTGGTGGAGATCCTGGCGCGCTCTGGAATTGGCGCCATAGACATTGCCGATGGCGATATCTTTGAAGATCATAATCTGAACCGTCAGTTGTGCAGCACCCGCGATCTTCTGGGCGTATCAAAGATAAAGGCTGCAGCAAGCCGAATTAAAAGCATTAATGATGCGGTTGATGTTACCATCCATGACTACCCCATGACTGAGGAAAACGTGGCCGGCTTGATTGAACAATCACAATTAGTTATGGATTGCCTTGATTCCATTCCTGCAAGATTCACCCTTGAAACCGGCGCCAAAAGGATGAATCTGCCAATGGTTTCGGCAGCCGTTGCCGGATTGACCGGGCATATAACAACAATTTTTCCAAAAGACAAAGGATTGTCCTTAATCTATGGCGCTGCCGAAACCCGCCGGTTACCCAAAGGCGCAGAAACCACTCTGGGATCTTTGCCCCAAACCGTAACTATGACAGCCGCTATAGAAAGCTCTGAGGCCCTGAAAATTATCTTAGGTAAAACCGGCAATCTTCTCCGAAACAAGCTCATGGTCATCGATCTGGAAAATAATATGGTTGATGTGCTCAAGTTGGTATAGCCCCTTGGGTTAAGGAAAATTCAATGCATGACCCGCCCAAACATAATAGGCTTTCAATCGCCCATTGGTTCGCCATCATTTTGATGGTTGGCGGACTGCCTTTGATAGGAACAGTTCTCCAGGGAAAACAGATAAGCACATACTTCGAATTTCCCCCCTTGACCCGCTATATCGAGCATGCCCGATTCTCCTGGTGGTTCTTCGGAGTCTTGAATACAATTACGCTGTTGATGGTTGCCGGCATCTTTTATTCTCTAAAAGGACAGCTCACGTTCAGGACAGTTTCAACAATAAAACTGCGCCACAAATTTCCATGGTGGGGATGGCTCGGCCTGGCGATTATGTCCGGCGGGTGGATACTTGCCTGGACACGGTTCGATTGGTTTTCCGTTTTCCAAAAGCATACCTATATCATTGCCTGGTCAGGGTATATCATCCTGGTCAATGCCCTGTGTATAAAGCGCTCGGGGAAGTCTTTGCTAACCGATGATCCCAGGCGGTTTAGCTTGCTTTTGCCTGTTAGCGCGGCTTTCTGGTGGTTTTTCGAATATCTGAACCGGTTTGTACAAAACTGGTATTACATTGGCGCAGATGATTTTACAGCAGCAGAATACACTTTCTATGGGTCTTTATCTTTTACCACCGTCCTTGCCGCCGTACTTTCCACCTACCGGCTTTTGTTGTCATTTGCCCCTCTAAAGCCAGCAATCCCTAAAATACGGCCAATTAAAAACGCAAAACTTTGGGCGGTCATCACACTTTTGTTATCCTGTAGCGGGCTTCTACTGCTTAATATCTATCCTGATATACTTTTTCCCCTTGTCTGGGCGGCGCCGGTTACCCTGCTCATATCATTACAAACGTTAGCCGGAAAAAAGACAATTCTGTCCTTTGTGGGAAATGGAGACTGGCGTCCTGTTACCATTTCAGCCTGTGCGGCACTGCAGTGCGGATTTTTCTGGGAACTATGGAATAGCGCAAGTTTGGTTCAATGGGCCTACTGCGTACCTTATGTGGACCGGTTTCATATCTTTGCCATGCCTATAACCGGCTATGGCGGATATCTTCCATTCGGATTGGAATGTATGGCCGTAGGATTGATGGTGGTAGGCCCCCGGATGCTTTTATTAAGTGACGGGCCCGGGTAAAGGCTCGCAACTTGCGGCAGTTTTCCGGCCTTTTTTTAAAGGCTGATCACAGCTGCGCCACTGATCAATTGCATCAATTCCACCCCTGTAGCGAACCGCGCCCCTTCGATTAAATCCGGTGAGCTGATGCGGCGTGAGTCTGCGCACGGCGTACACACCATAATAGGAACCCCGTGGGCCTGTAAATAGGCCAAATGATCATCCAGACTATCACCAGTGGCAGATCGCAAATTCTCACCTATTCCTTCGCGGGCCAGATAGACTCCTTCATCCAGAAGAAAAACACTAGCCTGTTTGCCTTCCTGATGAGCAACTTTTGCTAAAAAAAATGCTCGTGTTGCCCGGTTCGGATTATCCGTGCCGCAAGATAAAAGAACCACGACTTTGTTCTCCATCGCTGTGTCCCCTGTTTTTTCATGTTTTTTTCAGGAAAGGTTGCGCCCCAATTCTTCTGCCTCGCTAATGGCGTACATCAGATGCCTGGGCTGCTTGGCATCGCCAATAAAATGAAACTCAATCCCCCTTTTCCTGACCATATTCGCGTCTTGACGCAAAGACACAAAAGCATCCGCCAAAATGAGACCATCAAAACCATTTAACTTAATTTCTTGTCCTTGAGAATAAAATTCCACACCATTCTTGAAAAATTTTTTAATTTTTACTTCTTTAAAAAGTGAAACCTGATTTTTCTTCAACCGCTCACGAAGGTAAAAACGGTCATTTCTGGACATATCAGCGGCAAAATGTTTTTTACGATGCAAAACGGTTACCTGCTTGCCCTGACTGGCCAAATGATCTGCAAGAGTAAGACCGGCCTGATTGCCGCCCCATATGATCACTTTGCCGCCCGGATCAACCTTTCCGGCCAACACCTCCGTAACCGTACACAAATCCATTTCTACCTGGTAAATACCCTTTAAAATAGGCATATCTACCAGACTTCCCGTTGACAAGATCACTACATCGGGAAGAACGGATTCGAGCATCCTCTCATCTAACGGTGAATCATAATGGATCAAAATCTGCAAACGTTTGATTTCGTTGATAAAATAATCAAGAATATCGCCCAATTCACTACGCCCCGGAGCCTTGGAAGCCAATTTCAAAGCACCACCGGCCCGAGCCTGCTTTTCACATACAACAACCTTGTGCCCCATTATTGCAGCCATACGCGCCGCCGCCAGCCCCGCAGGCCCGGCGCCCACTACCAGGCACTTTTTCTTGTTCTTATTTTCTCTTGATTCCTTGTTTTCTCCTGATTCATTGAGCAGTAAATACTCACGCCCCACATCAGGATTGACGACACAGCCGCCGGGCTCAAGGTCAAACACGGCATTGATACAGCCCAGGCAACATCCAATACAAGGCCGGATTCTGTCCAAACCGCCAGTATATGTTTTTTCAGGCCACTGGGGATCAGCTAAAAGAGAACGCCCCAAGGCCACAATATCGGCTTTTCCTTTTCCAACCAAATCCTCGGCCATGTGAGCAGATTTGATACGGCCCACGGCAACAACAGGCAAGCTGACCCGCGTTTTAACAGCTTCGGCCAGATGGGCAAAACACCCCTGCTCAACATACATAGAAGGAATCGTGAGCTGCCGGCTGCCGTAAACCCCCGCCGATATGTGCAGGTAATCGGCCCCTTGCGCCTCCAGCAAAGGCGACAGCTCCAAGGCATCGTCTAACGTCCAGCCCCCATCAATATAATCTTGCCCGTTAATCCGAATACCCACCGGATATTCGTGGCCGCATTTATGTTTGATGTCCTGCAGAACTTCCATCAAAAAGCGAATGCGATTATCAAAAGATCCGCCATAACGGTCCGTTCTGCAATTGGCGTTGGGGCTTAAGAATTGGTTAATGAGATAACCATGCGCACCATGGATTTCAATAAAATCAAGCCCGGCCTCTTTGCATCGCAGGGCCGCATCACCGAACGCAGCCACCGCGGCGGCAATTTCATCAAGTTCCATGGCCCTGGGAGCTGTTTTTACAAGCGCGGGCGCCTTAATGGCAGACGGGGCCACTTTATCATCATGGTAGGATTGGCGGCCTCCATGCATAATTTGCATTCCCACCCGGCAATCATATGGTTTTACGGCCTCAACCAAATTGCGAAGCCCTGGAACGCAACTGTCTTGCCAAAGCGCCGGTAAATCCGGCAATTCCGCACCGATAGGATCCACACCTCCGCCTCCAACCAGCATCATCCCAACGCCGCCCTTTGCCCGGCTCACCATGTATTGAATTAATTGCTCTGTAATATTTCCGTTTTTATCCACGCCGAAATTAATGCTCATGGCCGACATAAGTAATCGATTCTTAACATTCATGCCGCCGATCATAATGGGCTGGAACAGATGATTAAAAGCCGTCACGGGACCTCCTTTTTCGGAAAAACGCATTTTTAACAACTCGAATTCATTTAGAATAATTATGTTGCGTTGTCTTGAAAATAAGTCATATTATAAAGGTCTAATTCTATCAGTGCTCAAAAAAACGAACTCACAACAAAAAAAACACCAGTATCGAATCAGGCCCTAAATGCAGAACCAGCAAAAAGGCAGCGCTCGAAGTGATTGCCGGGACAGCCGGCGCCGGTCTGCGCACCATATGCATGATGAAGCATGCGGGCCTAAGTGGCAACCAATCTTTTAATGACATTGACTGTAGGCTGGAGTCAAGGCCGGCTCGGCAAACATCTCTGCAAACGACCCGTTTATGTTTTTCAACCAAAACGAACAAGATAATCGCTAACAATTACGGCGAGCTGTCCGGAATTCCAATATTGGAAGCCTTTATCTGTACTAACAAAAAAATCTTTGTTAACCTCAATCTCAATGCGTTTGATCTGGGATATGCTAAAACGAAACAAATGGTTAAAAAAAATTTCAACATAAAATATGGATAGGCGGCCAGACGGCCTTTGTCTTTACTGGACAGGCTCTTCACAATCCGATATATTTCAAATACTCCATACGAATATAAAACGGTATTATCAAAGATAAGGAGATGTCTGCTTACAATGAGTCACATCAAAAACCACAGGCGCCAAACTAAGATAAGAATTATCATTGCAACATTTTTCAGCTTGTTTTTGTCAACTCTGATCACCCCTGAAAGCTATTGCGAAATTTATAAATACAAAAAAGACGGGATTTGGTATTTTTCAGACAATCCGCCGGATGATATGACCAAGGCCAATCATGAAATCATGGAATCATCCGGTGTTTCAGCTCCCTCCCCTTCGCCCGGGGGAGCCTTGCTGCTGCAAAATTACACATCACGAACACCGATTGAGAAAGCCACTGCCAGCGTCATGGAGGTAAAAAGCCCCCTGGGCTCCGGCAGCGGATTTTTCATTTCCCCGGACGGGTATATCATTACCAACAAACATGTGATTCGAAGCACTTCGCCAAAAGACGAAAGAAAAAAAGATTTTTACGGAAAAATCGACAACCGTATCAGCTCCATTGAAAAATCCATTGAAGATGAAAAACTGCGTATTGAAAATTACAGAACAAATTTAAATCGCCGTAAAGAGGCGTTGGAAACCATGACCGATTCTGTAACAAAACGCATCTATACACAAGATTACCAGGAAAAGCTGGAATCGTTAAAAAAATGGAATGCTGGTTTTGAAAAACGCCGGAAAGACTATTTAGCCAAAAAAAAAGAATATCTTACCAGTCGCGCAGATGAAGACTACCGGAAAAGCGTGGGGGATTTGGCTCAAAGCTTTAAAGTGATTCTTGCTGACCGCACACAAGTGTATGTCAGGTTAGTATCCATCAGTAAAAAATATGACCTGGCTCTGCTAAAACTCGATGGCTACACAGTACCGTGCCTTGAAACAGGCAACGCCACACAACTTCCCCAGGGAAATCCTGTCTATGCCATTGGCAATCCCATTAATCTGCAGAATTCTGTAACCAATGGTATTTTTTCAGGCTTTGAATCGGGCTATATTCAAACCAACGCTCAGATCTATCCGGGAAACAGCGGCGGTCCCCTGGTCGATAAAAAAGGGCGGGTGCTGGGCATTAATACATATAAACAACTAACTTACAAATTTGAGGGTTTGGGCTTTGCCATTCCCGTCCAGATTGCTATGCGCGAATTTCGAAATTTTTTACCTAATGCCCATCCATAAATGGCAGATTTGCCCGATATCTTCATTTCGTGCGAAAAATTTTCCTGCTTCGCCGATGGACACTAACTAATACCCATTAAGGGCTGATACAAAAAACGCTGCTGCATCGGCCATTAACGTTTGCCGCAACTTGGCGTCAGCCAAGTAGTGATCTGCATTTAATGGACGAAACTGTACCAGCGGGCATAAATACCGGATCTGTTTTTCATAATCGCGCCAGTTTTCACTGCCCATTTGCAGCAATACCTTGTCCCTGCGCCCGTAAAAACATAAAACAGGCGTATGGGGCAACGATTTTGCCTGAAGGGGGCTTAACCTGAAAAATTCATGAAACATCCGGCCGATCTTCATGCGGTCATATGCCAGAAGCCCAAAAGAACGCTGCTTTGTACTGATAATACCTGGAAAAAGATGATTTAAATAATCATAAACTGAACGATAGATATCCCTGGGAGCCAGTCCCCACTTCGATTCAACCTCGCGGAAACGCAAATAAGAACGCCAAAGAGTGCTTATCCGCCAATTTGTCACCGCGTTGACAAGAACAATACCATCAATGGGCTCACCGCGTTGATGGGCGGCAAACAACAACGGGATGGCTCCATAACAGGATGCTATTGCCAACAAGGCAATATTTTCTCTCCGGCTGAATTCAACAGCCAAATCCAGCATGGCCAAACTGTCACTTAAAGACGCACTCAAACTGAAATTCCCGTCCGAGCCGCAGTGACCGGTATAACTATAAGAAAAAATATCAAACCTGTGGCCGAGCAGCCGCCTCAACAGCCGTATTTGCCAAAGGGCGGTTCCACCGATGAGCGGAGGTGAAAAAACAAGCCCAAGAGACTTGCGGCTGCGCGCCATCATCCATTCCACGCCGGCTGATATACCCGATACTATTTTACGTTCACTTGCTCTTTTCATAAAACAGTCACGATAATTCATTGTTCCTGCCGTTGCAACATATGCAAACTACAATGCTATTGTTTATGTATACGAGGTATTTGTTGTGGTAAAAGTTTTGGCTCATACCGGATTCCGGGACCTTATCATTTTAAAATTATAACAAATTGATTTTATCGCAAATAACACATAGCCAAAAACACGACCCTGACCATAAACACTATAAAATCAATTGGTTATTTTTCACAATGGAATAGATAAAATCCTGAAACACAACATGAGCCAAAGTTTTTAGAATGAAAAACACTGTTGGTTTGCCTGGATCGATGCTAAAATGCCGAAAAGTTTTCATACAGCAATTGGGTCATGTGCCGTATCGTATTGTTCTCCTTCGTTTATTTTGAATTAACACTCAAAAGGACAGCGGCCATAATTGCTCAAACCTATTTTATTAAGGATAACATGACACTCATACCCGCTGCGACAGTAGTTATCTTGCGCAAATCAACCCGGAGACCTAAAGTTCTTCTGGTTCATCGGAATCCGAAACTTCCTGTGATGGGTGATCTATGGGTTTTTCCGGGAGGGCGCTTTTCCCTGGAAGAAAAAAAAATCGACGATCCGCTTTATGCAGCCAAGCAATGTGCAATTCGCGAAACCGAGGAAGAAACAGGGCTTCGCCTGTCACCGGAAGCACTAACCCCCTTGCTGCGATGGATCACACCAGAAGTGGTATCACCTCGCTTTGACGCCTGGTTTTTTATCGCTATACAAGATACCGGCAAAGATCATATTAGAGTAGACGGCCGGGAAATTGTTTCCTTTCGCTGGGCAACATTTCGCGAAGGGCTTGAGGCTCATCACCAAAGGCAAATCATGCTTTCCCCGCCCGCCTATGTGGTCTTGTCCCGTATGGCGGCTCATAAAGATCCGGAAACCATTTTTTCAAGCCTGAATCAAAAACATTTTGAAAAAGTTTTTCCTGTGGTATTTCCTGTGCACGATGGAGTTTGCGCAGTCTACAAGGAAGATGTTGCATACACAACGGGTAAGCTTTACCAGCCCGGACCGCGGCACCGGCTTTGGATGAGGGATTCCGGGTGGCATTATGAATCAGCGCATAGGTAGCGCCCATCCATAAATATAAAAATTTGTCCGAAATCAAGGCGTACGAAAAATTTTGGCCGCAGGCATCGAAATTGATATGTCAGGCAGTGATATTCCGGGAATAAAAATTTTCGCACGCAACAAAAATATCGGACCCATTGGCCATTTATGGATAGGCATTAGGCGGAAACAGGAATTTGCACTCTATACTTTGCACACTATACCATGACAAATTACACTCATGAAAAATTACACCCAAAGAAGCAATGAATTATTAAACACAAAGGTTCCCGGCGGCGTTTATCTGTGTCAAGCCGATGGCCGGGTTTCCTGCGGGGCCTGCTGCGGCTTGTATAATTTCAGTCATTTTTCCAAAACGATGCTAAACCGGCTGCTTATCAACCGGACGAAAACGTTCCAATCCACATTGCGCAGTGTACCGGCCATCGATGCTTACCTGGAAACCATCCAGGCGCAAGAGCCTGCCCAAAGACCTTTCCCGGACTTTCATCACTGCCCATTTATAGGATTTATTGATGACGGATATAACCTTGTGGGCTGCCTGCTGCATCCTCTGGCTAAAACAAACAACGGTATAGACTACAGAGGATTGAGTTACTATGGCGGCATGGCGTGCCATAGCTACTTTTGCACCTCCACTCGTAACATGCGGGCCCGCTATAAAACGATTCTACGCTCTTTTATCAATGACTGGTTTCTTTACGGACTGGTTGTTACCGAAACAAAACTCGTAACAGCTTTGCTTCAAATCGTTGAATCAGAACTGGGCGCGCCGCTTGAACCGGAGATGTTTTCAAAGCGCCCCCGAGCCACTGACCGCCTAATTGATCTGTTAAGCTTAAAAATCAAATGGCCTTTCCGCCCAAAAGAGATGAATACGGCCTGCCATTACTTGTTTACAGACAATGCGTATCCAAAGCCCCATATTGACTACGATCAACTCGGCCTTAAACCTTGTGCATACGACACAGTTTTGGTTGAATTGGTTTCATCCTTTAATTCAGTTAAGCAGTTACGTGAAGCACAACACATGATTATCCGGAAAACAAAAGCTTTGGCAGCTTCTTTAGCAGCTTAACAACGATAAGAAATCTTATGCAAAAGAGGCTGCGCCAACCTGAATACTTGCCAACAACACTTGAAGAGATGCACTCTTTAGGATGGGATCGCCCGGATGTAATTATTATAACCGGCGATACGTATATCGATTCACCCTATATCGGGGCGGCTGTTATCGGCAGAGTACTGATAAATGCCGGATACCGGGTTGGCATAATTGCCCAACCGGATATTGATCACGCCAGGGATATTTCCCGATTCGGAGAGCCGGGCCTTTTCTGGGCAGTTACATCCGGCAGCCTGGATTCCATGGTTGCTAACTATACAGCACTCGGAAAACCCAGACGAAGTGACGACCTGACTCCAGGCGGAAAAAACGTAAAGCGGCCGGACAGAGCTGTAATTGTATACAGCAACCTGATTCGGCGCTATTTTAAAAAGACAAAACCCATTGTATTGGGAGGCATAGAGGCAAGCTTGAGGCGCATTTCCCATTACGATGCCTGGTCCGGCCGTATAAGACGTTCAGTTGTGTTTGACGCCAAGGCCGATATTCTGGTTTACGGCATGGGCGAAAAAGCCGTTTGCTCTATCGCCCGCAGCCTGGAAAACCAGCAGGACATCCGCTCGATAAGGGGGATTTGCTATATCAGTCCGTCAGTTCCGCCAGCGCTGCCTGATTTAAAAATTCAAGATATAGAACTGCCCTCGCATAAAGCAGTCAGCGAAAATACCGGTCAATTTGCGCGAATGTTTCAATTGTTCCATGAAAACGCCCATCCGCTTACCGCCGGGCGTCTATATCAATTGCAAGATACCCGTTACCTGGTCCAAAACCCGCCATCTGTCAGCCTGTCCAGCCACGAGCTGGATATGATTTACGAGCTGCCCTATTCGCGTGATGCGCACCCGTTCTACAGTAGCCAAGGGGCCATACCAGCCCTTGATACCATTCGCTTTTCGCTCAACACACATCGCGGCTGTTACGGACAGTGCCGTTTTTGTGCAATCGCCGTTCACCAGGGAACACAGGTTATTTCCCGCAGCCAGGAATCCATTTTGCGTGAAGCCGCCGGTTTTGTGCGGCATCCCGCATTTAAAGGCATTGTATCGGATGTTGGCGGCCCTACTGCCAATATGTACTCCATTGAATGTTCACGCAAGAAAGAAAAAGGCCCTTGCAAAAATAAAGCATGCCTTTTTCCCAAACCGTGTTCTGTGCTATCGATCCGGCATGAGGCTCAAATCAAATTGCTTAAACGCTTGCTCACTATCCCCGGCATACGTAAAGTATTTATCGGTTCGGGAATCCGCTATGACATGATTTTATATGATGATACACATGGCGCAGCCTATTTGGAGCAACTGCTTCGGCACCATGTTTCCGGTCAGCTTAAAATCGCACCGGAACATACGCAGGATCATGTCCTTTCCTTTATGGGCAAACCGGACCGCCTATGTCTTGAAGCATTTTTACGTATGCATGAACGCATCAACAAAAAACAAAAACGGAAAACTTTTTTAACCTATTATCTGATGGCGGCCTATCCGGGCTGTACGCTCGAGGACATGCGGGCTTTAAAGCGTTATGCCCGGACAACATTGGGACACATTCCCAAACAAATTCAGATTTTCACACCCTGCCCATCCACATATGCTACAAGCATGTACTATACGGAAACAGACCCGTTTTCCAGAAAAAAACTGTATATAGCCAAAACCGTAAGCCAGAAAAAAGAGCAAAAAGAAGCAATTACCGGCAAACCTAAATTTAAAAAAAAGAACCATCTGCATTACTAATGCGCCTGACTTTATAGCCTTAAGGCGATTGGCGGAAAAAATAAAACATCTTAACAGATACCATATTGGGCTTAGATTTTTTTCGTATTCAAGGCGCGCCAAAGTTTTGCTGATCAGTTTGCATACTTAACGTATTCGCACCTTTGACATAACACAAAAGACGGAAAAAAAAGACATGCAAGATGGTATATTATTTAACACAAATCGCCTAAGGCTTTTGGTTTTAAAAACGAGCAAAATGGTATATTTTTTAACACGAATCGCCGTAACCAGACGAAAAAAAAGACACACAAAGTGGTATCTGTTAAGATGGCATATTCTTCGACAAAAATCGCCAAAGGCTGTGGAAGGTTAAAAAGACCCGATCAAGCTTGTTCAAATCTTGAATTTGTTTTTGGCCGCTGCACCAGCAACCTTATGCAATGGCAATGCACCCCATTGAAACGCTTTGAAAGCGAATCCAAATCCTTCGCGATACCTGATGATGCATATCTTCTACGCCTAAAATCCTAAGAGACAAAATGAGCCTTTTGGGTTGAGCATTTTAATATCAAGGAGAAAAAATGTTGAATAAAAGCGTAGCACAGCACACATTTTACACAGGCAACTGGCCGCTTTCCAAAACAAAAAAAACAATCGTATTCATACACGGAGCCGGTCAGTGCGCGGGAATTTGGGAAAATCAGGTAGATGCATTATCGCAACAGGTAAATACGCTGGCGGTAGACCTGCCGGGCCATGGCCTTCGAATCCAAGATCCGGGTAAAGACAGCATCGAAGCCTATAGCGCATATCTGATTGAATTCATAAATGCATTGCTGCTAAAAAAGGTAATTTTGTGTGGCCATAGCATGGGCGGAGCCATTGTCCAGCGCCTGTTGCATGATTGCAAAACAGACTTTGTTGCAGGTATTGTGGCAAATTCCGGGGCCCGTCTGCGGGTAAACCCCAAATATCTGAAACTTGCCAGTAAAAATTACCCGGCGTTTCTTGAACAGATCTTTGTTCACGGCTTTGCTCCCGAAAACCAAACGTTATCAATGCAAAACCGTTTCAAACAGCTTTGCAAGTGCCACCCGCAAACAGCAGTCCAGGATTACACAGCTTGCGACAACTTTAACATGGCGGCGTTGATCGATGGTATACAGCGGCCGGTTCTGGTCATTGCATCCGATGTTGACAAGATGATCCCATTTAAATATAGCGCCTATCTGGCCAAAAAAATACCTCAAGGACAGCTTCGCGTTATCGAAGCTGCAGGTCACCATGCAACTATTGAAAATGGTGCGGCGGTCAACCGGATTATTATTGAATTTCTTGAACATCTTGACCAAAATGTGTAATATGAAATTTCTATTCTATTGGAATTTAAAACAAAGCAACAGGCAACGCAGTCTTAGACGATTGGCGGAAAAAAATATACCAGATTGAGCTTCGATTTAATTTCATCTTCAAGGCGCGCCAAAGTTTGCATACTTAACGTATTCGCACCTTTGGCATAACGCATAAGACGGGAAAAAAGACATACAAGGTGTTATATTCTTTAACAAAAATCGTTTTAACTCCGGGTACAAAATTAGCATGAGGTGTTATGGCCGATTTTTTTTCGATAACGTATAATTTTACACTTCCGGAAAAACAAAAAGAAATTTTTAAGCTTGTTTTCGACACCCGGACGATAGAGCTTCAAAACAAAGGCCAGACTGATCCGCCGGAATGGACACAGAAAAACTTTGAACAATGCCCTCACTGTAGTTTAGATTCTTTGAGTCATCCCCACTGCCCTGTAGCACTTAACCTTGTAATTGCCCTTGAACGGTTCGATCATCTCATGTCCTTTGAAAAAGTTGTCGTCGAAGTCATTGACTCTGAAAGGCGCTTTGTTCAAAAAACAACGACCCAGGAGGCCCTGAGTTCGATGATAGGACTGCTCATTGCCGGCAGCAGTTGTCCAAGCACCCACTTTTTCAAACCAATGGCCAGATTTCACCTCCCCTTCGCCACCAGAGATGAAACAATGTGGCGAGGTGCAGCAACTTTTCTGCTCTTTCGCTATTTCACCGAATCGGGAATAAAGGAATCGGATCTGAACTTAGATGGACTTGCTGCCATTTACCATGAAATTGGCCAGGTAAACAAATCGCTGGTCCAAAGGTTAAGGGCCGCCACAATACAAGATTCTGTTATTAACGCGCTCGTTCATTTAGATGTCTTTGCAAAATACCTTACCCCTCCCTTGGAAGAAACCATGAAAAGTATCAAATTAATCTTTGACGTCATTTATCAAAAAAAAAATTAATTAATCGTTTTTAAATTGAAAAACAAAACGGGATTCAAATTAATGAAAAAAAAACAATTGAACGGAATACTAATCAGGAAACCTTTTTTTTTAAAACAGATGCGGTTAATTATTTCGATTTGGCTAATATCAACGGTGCTTTCGTTTTCGGGCTGCGCCTCGCTGGGAAAACTGATGGCTAAACCCACCGTTACTTTCAGCACGCTTCAGGTGACTAAGGCCAGCCTAATAGACAGCACTATGATTTTTAACTTCAAGGTTGCCAACCCCAACCCCTTTAGCCTCTGGGCCAACCGCATCGCCTATCACTTCAAACTCAATGGTCAGAGTTTTTTCCGCGGCACACTCGATAAAGGTCTATTAGTCAGCAGCAACGGCACAAACAGCTTTCAACTGCCGGTTACAGTAAACTACCTTCAACTGTTCGACTCGGTAATGGATATGACCCTGCGCAAAAACGCCGCCTATGACCTGACTGGAAATTTTACGGCAGGTCCGATAACCATTCCCTTCAGCGCAAAAGGGATTATAGATTTACCAAAAATGCCCAAGCTTTTGCTTGAAAATGTCAATATCGAAAATCTCAGCTTTCAGGGCGCCAAACTGCATTGCCGTTTGACTATTGACAACCCCAATGCTTTTGCTTTGAATTTCAACCATCTGGAATATAGTTTAAAATTAGGCGGCATGACCTTTTCCAGGGCTACCGCCAAACCTAAGCAGCCAATTCCTGGAAAAGGTAAAACCGCTATGGATGTCAACATTAATGCATCTTTTTCAGATATTGGTTTTGGTGCATATCAACTGCTCAAAAGCTCAAAATCGGACTACAAATTGGAAGGCCTTTTTGAAATGACCTCTCTAAATGGTGAAAAACAAATAATTCCTTTTAGTATTGACGGTGAAGTCCCTTTTTCAAATAAGAGCTAAGGCGATTTGTGTTAAAGAATATACCATCTTGTATGTCTTTTTTCCCGTCTTCTGCGTTATGCCAAAGCCCGAATACGTTAAGTATGCAAACTTTGGCACGCCTTGAATACGAAAAAAAATTCTGCTCAATCTGGTATATTCTTTTCCGCCAATCGCCTTAAAACTATAATTTATTATATTACAGACACTAACGAACGCTTTCGATTGTCGCGGCGATATTGTTGTTTATCCATTGGAGGTCCCACCATTCCAAAGGATTCACAAACGTATGATGAACAAGCATGCTGAAATGCAGATGATCTCCGCCCGCAAGTCCCGATCTGCCTGTATTTCCGATAACATCATATTTTTTAACCATCTGGCCCTTATCGACATCAATTTTGCTCAAATGTGAGTACATGCTAAATAATCCAAAGCCATGGTCAATTAACACCGTTCTTCCATATATTCCCAATGAATCTGCGAACACTACTTTTCCGGTATTGGCCGCGGGAACCGGAGACTTCTTCAAAGAGGCCAGATCAACACCTAAATGTGTTTGTTCATCAATAGTTTTGTTTCGAAAGGTATATGTCCTATGTTCGGCAAAACCTGCACGATTGGCGGATTTGGGCAAACGAGCAAATACGCCTTTCCAGTGCAAGTCATTATCCGGCTCCGCAACGATTTGTTTTATGGTTTCATAATTTTTTTTGCGTAAATCACGGTTCACCTTCAAAAACAAATCCAGGCCTGACAACTCAGCGCTGCCAGCAAATTCAGATTGAAATTCGGGCATTTTAGCCGCAAGAAACCGATCGTAAATTTTTATTGTATCGCGTTTGAAATTCCGGGCGTTAATATGATGGGCAACACTGGCGCGCCCTTTATTACCGGCATGGTCCAGAGCCATGACATGAACGGTTGTTTTGGGTCCCTGGTTATGATTCAGCGCGATGAAGGTCATAAAACTATTGTCATCATTAAAAAAACCGCTAATTCCCGGATAAAACTGATCGCCAACCATGACACCGCTTGAGGGGCATGTTTCGGAAAGTTTGTAGGCCACAAGAGCAGCGCCGCCCTGATTCAGATTATGAATCCTGCTTAGAATCTGAATATCCGGCGCACGAGTATCGATAAGCACCTCTTTTTCAAGGTAGCGGGTATTGCCCTTGCCCCACTGACGCCAGGAATAATCCATTGCCCGAATCCTTAACATGGCTTTACCATCAGTAAGTCCGGAAGTTTTAGCATCAAATTCGATTTTCAAAATTTGCGCCTTCACCTGGCCGCCTTTTATGAAACCACCGGCCGTATAGGACTTATCAGCCAAGACAAATTCTTTCCCGTTTTTAAAAACAGCAACCCATATTTGACGAATACCGCTTTTTGCATCCGAGACCTCCAAGGACAGTGTTTGCGAAGATCCTAAATATGATGAAGTCATATCGAGCTTCATATCAGGGGCTTGGCCTTCCATACGGATAACTAGAAAAATAATCACAACGGCAAGCAATAGCGCAATGGGTATTCCCAAAAAGACCGCCATTAAAAATTTTCTATTTTTTTTCAATTACTTAACCCTTTCAGATAGTGCTAAAATAGCTTAAAACAATAGCAGCTCTGAAAACGCTAATCAAGGCAAACTTCATTGGCATATAAACTCGGCAAGTCTGTCAATGCTTTTACAAATTAAACATCCGATACGTGATAATCTGCAACAGATGATCATGACGGCTTGACTTTTGCATGGGCGCAGGATAAGTTTTGCCGATGGAAAACAGTGTTCAAATCAATAAAATTAAAATTGGTCAAAAAATGCCTCTGGCGCTCATTGCAGGGCCATGCGTTATCGAAGATGCCGAAACAACATACAAAATTGCCTCATATCTCAAAAAGCTCACATCGAAGATCAACATGCCTTTGATCTTCAAGGCATCTTTCGACAAAGCCAATCGAAGCTCGCTTAACTCTTATCGAGGCCCCGGTCTTAAAGACGGATTGAAGCTACTGGCTGATATCAAAAAGGATTTAGATATCGCCGTTGTTTCTGACATCCATGAAACGAATCAGATTGATGCAGCAGCACAGGTGCTGGATGTACTTCAAATACCGGCCTTTTTATGCCGTCAAACAGATTTTCTAATTGCCGCGGCAAGATGCGGCAAACCCGTCAATATCAAAAAAGGTCAATTTTTAGCGCCCTGGGATGCGGCCAATATCATAGAAAAGATTCAATCCACAGGTAATACCAATATTTTGTTAACCGAAAGGGGCTCAATGTTCGGTTACAACAATCTGGTAGTTGATTTTCGTAGCATTACTATAATGCAGCAGATGAACATACCGGTTATCTTTGATGCCACTCACAGTGTGCAGTTGCCCGGTGGGCAGGGGCAAAGTTCCGGCGGTCAGAGGCAATACGCACCTGTATTGGCAAGGGCGGCTGCAGCTGCCGGAGCTGATGCGCTTTTTCTCGAGGTCCACCCAGACCCGGACAAAGCACTTTGTGACGGTCCCAATTCACTTTACCTGGATTCGTTACTGCCTCTTTTGAAACAAGTAATGTCAATCCGGCAAATCATACTTCATGGAGCAGAATAACTTTGAAAATTCACCAACGTTTAGAAACAATCCGGATGCTGCTGCTGGATGTTGATGGTGTCCTGACCGGCGGCGAAATTATCTACACGGACAGCGGGGAGCAAGTTAAACTATTTGATGTCAAAGACGGCATCGGTATCCGCATGCTTAAAGCCGCAGGACTTGAAGTCGGAATCATAACAGGAAGGACTGGCAGCGCATTAAGACACCGATGTAAAAATCTGGGAATAGATTTAATCTATGACGGCATACGCGATAAGGCGCAGGTTATGGAACAAATATCTTCCCAAACAGGATTAGCTGTGGAATCAATGGCTTTCGTAGGTGATGACCTGCCCGACTTGGCAGTCTTGAAAAAAGCAGGCTTGGCTGTTGCCGTGGGCGATGCCCATGAAATGATCAAAGCCCAGGCGCATATTACAACCCAGGCTTTAGGCGGCCACGGAGCAGTGCGGGAAGTATGCGAGGCTATTTTAAAAGCCCAGGGCAAATGGGATGATTTGGTTAAACAGCTATTTAGTTAACAATGGTTCATAGATCCAAATTTAGATTAGTCCTCACACTTGCTGTGATCATCGTATGCGTGGTCACACTTTTCATATTTTTCCATTATCGGGAAAATTTGAAAAGAAAACGCATACCTATACCTATGGAAACCGTTAAATCCTTGATGTACTTATCAGATGTACATCAAACAGCCACAAAAGATGGCAAGGTGCAGTGGGAACTGGATGCGAATACGGCCGAGCTGGAAGCGGGTTCTGGAAAAATGATATTGAAAAAACCCGTTGTTAAATTTTTTCTTGATGACGGAGATCACGTTGATCTCACAGCCAAAGAGGGTATTTTGTTTACAAAAAGCAATGACATTCAGGTCCAAGGTAATGTCCAGATGCAAAATAGCCGATATAAATTTACAACACAGCGCCTAATCTATCGGCACAAAAGCAGAATTCTCAATTCGGACAAACCCATCCGTATTATAGGGCCGGTTGGAAAATTGAGCGCATCCAACATGGTTTATCGGCTGGACTCCAATACAATACAGTTTGATGGCAATGTAAATGGGAGTATCCATGAAAAAGCATTTAAATAAATTTGCGTTTGCACTTATCACATTTGCGGCAATAACCCTATGCAATCAAGCATACGTATGTGTTGCGGCACAAACGCAAGATGCTGATTTAAATAAAAACAAACAACCGATTCAAGTCACGGCCGACCGTTTGGTAATTGACAACAAGGCCAGAACCGCCGAATTTAGCAAGAATGTTAAAGCAACTCAGGGCACTACTAAAATTAGCGCTGAGCGAATGGTGATTTATTACAACGGCAAAGCTTCAGAACAAAATGCGACCAAAGAAGACAGCATTGAAAAAATCATCGCCAAGGGAAAGGTGCGCATCGAAACCGACAACGGGGTTGCTGATACAAAAGAAGCCGTTTATACTGCGGAGGATGGGAAATTGATTTTATCTGGTAAAGGGTCCAAATTAGTTCAAGGAAAAAATGTCATCACCGGAAGCAAGATTACCATTGACCGCAACACCGGACATGTAGAGGCGGAGGGAGATGGTTCAAACCAGGTTAAAGCAATAATGCAGCCCAAACAAAGAGACTTGAACTGATAGCTGCTTACTGATATAGCAGCTTGGCCGATTAACCATTTAAATATTTTATGATTATGACAATTTTGGCTCTTGAAAAATTAAAAAAACGCTATGGCGGCAGAACCGTGGTAAAAGACGTATGCCTCCAGGTTAAAACGGGCCAGGTTATTGGCCTGTTGGGGCCAAACGGAGCAGGAAAAACAACCACGTTCTATATGGCTGTCGGTTTGATACGTCCCAATGCCGGGCAGGTTCTTTTAGATGATAAGGATATTACCAATTATCCGATGTATATCAGATCAAGAAAAGGAATCGGTTATTTACCCCAGGAAGCATCAATATTCCGTAAATTAACAGTGGCGCAAAACATTCAGATTATACTTGAGACCATGCCATTGACTAAAGCTCAACAAAAAGAACGGACGAATCAATTACTCGATGAACTGGGTATAAAGCACGTTATAAATCAAAAAGCCGGCGTGTTGTCCGGCGGAGAGCGCAGGCGCCTCGAAATCTGCAGGTCGCTTGCGATAAATCCCGCATTTATATTGTTAGATGAGCCTTTTGCCGGTATTGATCCGCTAGCTGTGGCCGATATTAAGAAAATCATCGGCCACTTAAAAAAAAGGGGGATCGGAATATTAATTTCAGATCATAACGTACGAGAGACTTTGGAAGCATGCGACGAAGCTTTTATTTTGGCGGATGGCGAAGTCATCGAAGCCGGATCGCCGGAAAAAATAGCAGCCAGTGAAATGGCCCGCCGCATCTATTTGGGTGATGAATTCAAATTGTAAGGTCCAAACAACATGGTCATTGAACTTCGACAGCAATTAAAACTAACTCAGCAGCTAATTATGACGCCACAGCTGCAGATGGCGATTAAGCTGCTCCAGTTATCCCGTCTGGAACTCATGGACGCCATTCGCCAGGAGATGGAGGAGAATCCAGCTCTGGAGGAGTCGCAAGAAACCGCCTCAAGTGAACAAGGTGAACGGGATCCTCAGGAAATTGTTCAACCAACTGAAAAAACACAAGAAGTAACAATTGATGAAAAAATACCGGGGGACATTGATTGGAGCAATTACATAGATGAATATAATGTTCCCGGCCGTATCCGTTTTGAAACAGAAGATAGGGAAACGCCTCAGTATGAGGCATTTATAGCTCATAAAAAATCTATGAGCGACCACCTTCTGTGGCAATTGCTTATGTCTTCACCCAGTACTGAAGAAAAGCGAATCGGAAGCCTGATTATAGGAAATTTAAATAAAGACGGATACCTGCAAGCAAGTGCAGAGGATCTTGCCGAGCAAGCCAGAGTAGAGCCGGATGACATTGAAGAGGTCCTGTTCCTGATGCAAAGTTTTGATCCCATTGGTGTATGCGCCCGTAATCTTACAGAATGTCTGATGCTGCAAGCCCGTTCACTTAAACTGACAGATTCGCCCGTTACTCAAATCATTCAAAATCACCTTAATCATCTTGAAAACAAAAATTACAAGGCGATCTGCCGGGCTTTGAAAATCTCCTTAGAGGAGGTTGTCAAAGCGGTTGAAATCATCATCGGAATGGAGCCTAAACCCGGACGTCAGTTCAGTGAAGAAGAACCCCAATATATTACACCTGATATCTATGTATACAAAGCAGAAAACGATTTTGCCATTGTGATAAATGATGATGGCTTGCCCAAACTCAAAGTTAATTCATTTTACAAACAGGCCATTTTGCAAAGCAAGGATGTCAGTGGAAATGCCAAAGACTACATACAGGACAAGTTGCGTTCTGCAGCATGGCTGATTCGTAGTATCCATCAACGGCAAAAAACAATTTACAAAGTAATGGAAAGCATCCTTAAATTTCAGCGCGATTTTTTTGAAAAAGGCATTACACACCTAAAACCTATGGTTCTCAGAGACGTAGCCGAAGATATAGGGATGCATGAATCGACCATCAGCCGGGTGACAACAAATAAATATGCACATACTCCACAAGGTATTTTTGAACTGAAATATTTTTTCAACAGTTCTATAAGAAGGGTTCATGGAGAGGCTATCGCTTCGGCCAGCGTCCAGGAAAAAATACGCAGGCTGATCGAAAGCGAAGACCCTCACAAACCATTCAGCGACAGCAAAATGGCAGAAATGCTTAAAGCTCAAAATATCGATATCGCCCGGCGTACGGTGGCAAAATACAGAGAAATGATGGGTGTATTGCCCTCAAATAAACGCAAAAGGTTTTCAAGCTCCTGACAAGTTGCTGCGGACCCGAACCGATATTGTGCCTGTGTTAAATGAGGATTAAATAAATTGGAATACCCTGATTGTCTTTTGATCCGTTTGTCACGTTACAAAAAAGGCCGAACGTATACTATACGCAAACTGACACACGCCTTGCGGACGAAATGGAATCTTATAAAGTTAAATTCCGGTTTATTTAATCCCCATTTTCATCTGCCAACTCATTATAGATATAACCCGCCGCCCTGCTGCCGGATACTGCCTAAAGGCTGTTTTCTAAAGACAGATGGCGTATCGCCAGCCAAGGCTGATGCTTATCAATATAATTATTTAAAAAACAAAATCTTGATTTTCCTAAACAAATATTTAATTTTCAACAATCGGGCAATTACCTGTAGTTGTGTTTTGCCCGCAGTTAAAACCCAATAGCAATAAGGAGGTTTCATCTATGCACACATCCGTCACCTTTAAAAACATTGATCCCTCCGAGCATCTAAGATCTTATGTAAGTGACAAACTCAACAGATTCGACAAATACCTTTACAATCCGGCTGAAGCCAGCGTAGTTCTTTCCGTGGAAAAATTCAGACACATTGCAGAAATCAATATTGCTGGTGATCGATTAAATATTGTCGGCAAAGAAGAAACCGAAGATATGTATTCAGCCATTGATATGGTACTTGACAAGCTTGAGAAACAAATCAAAAAGAATAAACAAAAATTTCGAGACTTTCGCCAAGGTAAAGGCAAATCTAAAATTGAACGCCCCGAGGATATGGGACCTATAGAGGATATGGGACCTATAGAGGAAGATTATGAACAACGTGTTATGGTTAAAAATATCGAATACAAACCAATGGATGTCGATGAAGCCGTTATGCAAATGGATTTGATGAACGGAAATTTTCTGGTATTTACCAATGCCAGATCTGAACAAGTCAACGTTCTGTATCGTCGCAATGATGGAAATTACGGACTGATTCAACCCAACCCTTAGCTTTTATCATCGTGTTGGCAATGCAGGGATGGAGATAAAACAGTGGTGAATAGGTAATGAAAATTCTTAGTGTATTAAAAAAAGAATATATTAACATAAACTTGCATGCCAAAGACAAAAAAGGTGTCTTGGACGAGTTGGTCACGCCTGTGGCGCAAACCACAGGCGCAAACCATGATGAGCTGGTTAAAGTGCTTTTAGAGCGTGAACGTTTGGGAAGCACCGGTATTGGAAACGGTATAGGCATTCCCCACGGCAAGTTAAAAAACCTCAATGAATTGATACTGGCTTTCGGTCTCAGCAAAAAAGGTGTAAATTTTGAATCCATGGATGGAAGGCCCACTCACATCTTTTTTTTATTGCTGACACCAGAGGATTCAGCAGGTTTGCATTTAAAATTACTGGCGCGCATATCCAGATTATTGAAAGACGAAGATTTCAAACATCTGCTTTTAAATGCCAAGGACAGCCAAGAAATCATGAGCGTTATTGACGCTGAGGATAAAGACTTTTAGGCTCACGAAAAAGACCGTGATAAAAAAACAAACTGTTATAATAATAACCGGCTATTCCGGTTCAGGCAAAAGCACAGCTTTGGCGGCATTTGAAGACGCGGGATTTTATTGCGTTGACAACATGCCCCTTAAAGTCGTCAGCCGCTTTTTAAAACATGCTGTAAAGGACAACGGCCTAATAGCCGGATGGGCCTTTGTCATGGACTTGCGCGATAGACATTTTATTTCGCATATAGACACCCTGCATTTGGAACTGGTTCAAAAAGGCTTTAATATTCGCATTGTGTTTCTGGAAGCCGATGAACAGGCATTGCTTAAACGCTATAGCCAAACAAGACGCCAGCATCCTTTGGATAGTGACGGCAATCTGCTGGCCGCGATACAGGCCGAGAAACAAAAAATGAAGGGCCTGCGTAAAAAAGCCGGACATATCATCGACACTACCCATTTTACGGTCCACGAGCTCAAGTTCGCCATTCTTAATATTGCTCAACGGCACACAGCTATCAACGCTATGGCCATTAACGTTGTTTCTTTTGGTTTCAAGTATGGCGCACCGTCCGGTGTCGATATGATGATCGATGTCCGTTTTTTGGAAAATCCCTACTTTGTACCTGAACTTAAAGCAAAAAGCGGAGAATGTGCGGAGGTCACAAAATTCGTTTTAAATATGCCCCAAACTGGCATTTTTTTGAATAAGTACTTGAACTTGATCGATTATTTGATTCCACTTTACGAAAAAGAAGGCAAAACATATCTTACAATCGCCGTTGGCTGCACCGGCGGCCGGCACCGTTCCGTTGTCATTGCAAAGCAGATTTATGATCATATTGGATTAAATCAGTCAGTTGTAAGGCTTATTCACCGTGATATCGCTAACGAATAATTCCCGCCGTAAAAAAAAAATAAATATCCTTAAATGTATGCTTGACGATTATGACAATTTATGACTTAACCCCTAATCACTACCGCTCGTTTAAGAAAAATGCGGCGCAGACTTTGGCTGTTTTTGCCCGGTCCCATCCAAAAATAACAGGTTGTATTTTATGTTTTATATCAGGTTCTGGATGGGTATTGACCCGCTAATTGCCAGTTAACAAAAACAAGGATAGAATAACATGATTGGTATTGTTATCGTTAGTCACAGACAATTAGGAGAAGCGCTCATCGATTGCGTGGAATTCATTCTCGGTGAAAAACCCGATGCTCTGACCTCAGTTTCAGTGGACTTAAGAGAAAATGCCGCGGATCTTAGAGCCAAAATTGAAAAAAGCATTAAAAAGGTAAACAGCCGCAAAGGAGTCCTCATACTAACGGATATGTTTGGCGGTACTCCCTCAAATCTCAGCTATTCATTTTTAGAAGAAGGACAAATTGAAGTCATATCGGGAGTAAACCTGCCCATGGTGATTAAAGCCGTCAGTATGCGCTCGGAAAAAAATTTAGCCGAACTTATGGAATATTTGGTAAACTTTGGAAAACGCAGCATCTCGTTGGCCAGCGGCATTTTAAAAGGTAATAAGCGTGAATGAACCAGCAGGATAAATATAGGCAAATTTAACTAAAATCCCAATGACCTTATAGCTGCCATTTGGTTTGGCATATAAGGCTATCCAATATGAGGAGGAAAAATGAGCATTAAAATCGCAATTAACGGATTTGGACGAATCGGCCGCTTGACCTTTCGGGCAGCCCTTAAAAATCCTCAGGTCGAAGTAGTAGCCATCAATGATCTTACCGATGCCGCCACTATGGCGCACCTTCTGGCCTATGATTCCGTGCACGGTAAGCTTGACAATACGATCAAAGCCGAAAATGATGCGATTATAATAGACCAAAAAGCTATAAAATACACAGCAATAAAAGATCCCGCAAAATTGCCCTGGCAGAAATTAGGTGTAGATATCGTTATGGAATGTACAGGTCTTTTCAGAGACCGTGAAGGCGCCGCTAAACACCTGACAGCCGGTGCGCGAAAGGTAATTATTTCAGCCCCGGCCAAACAGCCGGATCTTACGGTCGTTATGGGAGTAAACCATACCCAGTATGACCCCAAACAGCACCATGTGCTCTCAAATGCCTCATGCACTACAAACTGTTTAGCGCCTGTCGCCAAAGTGCTGATGGAAAACTTTGGCATTGAAAAAGGATTGATGACCACCATTCATGCTTACACAGGTGACCAACGCTTGCTGGACTTTCCCCATAAAGATCTGCGCAGAGCCAGGTCGGCCGCATTATCAATGATTCCTACCACAACCGGCGCAGCCAAGGCCGTATCCCTGGTTCTGCCGGAACTGGAAGGCAAGCTCAACGGTTTGGCGATCAGAGTGCCCACCCCCAACGTCTCACTGGTAGACCTCGTGGTCAATGTGGAAAAAACCGGAATTACTGTTTCCGATGTCAATAAGGCGCTCAAAGAAGCGTCCAGCGGACCGTTGGCTGGTATTCTGGGCTTCTGTGAGCTTCCGCTTGTCTCCAGCGATTTTAATGGAAGCAGCCTCTCCTCGATTGTCGATGCTGAAACAACCTATGTTGTAGGCAACATGGTAAAGGTGCTCTCGTGGTACGATAATGAATCAGGCTACTCACACCGCATGGTCGATTTGGCCGCTATGATCGGCGGAACACTTTAGGAGGATTGATATGGATTCACGCCGTCCACTGATTGCAGGCAACTGGAAAATGCATAAAACCGGAAAACAGGCCGTTGACAGCATCCGTCAGCTAAAAGATCTGACCAGCTCTGTTACGGATGTTGAAATAATGGTCGCCCCGCCCTTCACGGCGTTATCACAAATATCCGCCGAACTCGGCGCCGGCGGCAATATTGCGTTGGGAGCCCAAAATATGCATTGGGAGTCTGAAGGCGCCTTTACCGGAGAAATTTCTGCGAACATGTTGAAATCGGCGGGTTGCCGTTATGTTATTTTAGGACACTCCGAGCGGCGCCAATTTTTTGGAGAAACCGACCAAACAGTCAATAAAAAGATAAAAGCCGCATTATCCGCCGGATTAGCACCGGTACTTTGTGTTGGTGAAACTGAAAAACAAAGAAACGAAAATAAAACGTTTAATATACTTGACAAACAGATCAAAATTGGGTTAGAGAATTTTGTTTTAAACGCTTTGCAATCATTGGTTGTAGCATACGAACCTGTTTGGGCAATAGGAACAGGAAAAACAGCTACAACCGATCAAGCGCAGGAAGTGCACAACTATTTACGAAAATGGTTTGCAAAGGAATATGGAACTGAATTTTCGCAAAAGCTGCGGATACTATACGGCGGAAGCGTTAAACCAGCCAATATAAAGGATCTTATGGCTATGCCGGATATAGACGGTGCTCTGGTCGGAGGCGCAAGCCTTGACCCGAACTCATTAAGTCAACTGGTTCATTATAAGAGTTAACGGATATTCAATGTCACCATTAATCGTTATAATTCATGTAGTAGTTTGCATCGCCTTAATTATGATTGTACTGTTACAAACAGGCAAAGGCGCGGATATGGGAGCAGCCTTTGGAGGCGGTTCCAGCAACACTTTGTTTGGAGCTACCGGCGCTTCTTCTTTCCTGAGTAAATTGACTACAGCCGCAGCAGTCATATTTATGCTTACTTCTCTGAGTTTGGCATATATGGCCAGTAAACAGCAACAGGACTCCCTGCTCAGCGAGGAGCCCCCGGCCATGGAGCGAACAACAGAGACGGAATCGAAAAAGGCTACCGAAAAAGAAGCTGTGCCGGCTGAAACACAAAAAAGTGATAAAGCCCCGGCAACCACTCAGGACGCACAACAAACAAAAAAACCTGCTTCTGAACAGCAAGAGGTTACGCAGCCTGACGAGAAAAAACCGGTAAAAGAGCAAACTGAAGACAAAACTGATCAATAGTTATAAAATATGTGCCGAAGTGGTGGAATTTGGTAGACACGCTATCTTGAGGGGGTAGTGGCCTACGGCTGTGCGGGTTCAAATCCCGCCTTCGGCACCAAGCATATGTTTTTATCAAGGGTTTCAGTAGGTTACTGAGGCCCTTTTTCGTTATATGCAGAAAAATGCAGTTTTCGTACACGGTTTCGTACACGGCCGCTGACCTCCAGGGCCGCGCTTCTAAATCCTTTCGGCCCTGTCCATCTATCCAGTGACCGTAGGTGTCAACCGTAATGGTGATGCTGCAAAAATATTCAGAGGGCATGAAAGTACCCTTTTCCATAACCTCTGAATAATTTTGCAACAGAACGTGTGCCACTAAAAAAAGCTGCTTAATCTCCCCCGATTTTTTTCACTCTCTTGTTTTTGGGGTCTGAAGTCCAACGGAACGAAAGTGTACGCTAAGGAAAATAAAACTTGCAATCAGTTATCCTTTATAAGACACATTAAATCCATTGCAGTCCTCATTTAAGAGCCTCCTCTGGATATTTTTGATACTTAGGCGATTTGCAGTTAAAGAATATACCATCTTGTATGTCTTTTTTTCCGTCTTCTGCGTTATGCCAAAGCTGCGAATACGTTAAGTATGCAAACTGATCAGCAAAACTTTGGCGCGCCTTGAATACGAAAAAAAATCGAAGCTCAATCTGGTATATTCTTTTCCGCCAATCGCCTAAGAACCACGCATGACAGTTTCCCGTCACGCGGCTCAAGCCTTTCTAAGGCCAGTCATTTAGCCCGGTTTCTCTGTCCATCAATCTTTCTGGATTTCAAGTTGACGTCAGCAATCATTCCATTCCACATAAGAGGAACGGTTCTTCGTGAACGCTGTCGGTTCACAAAGTAGTCTGTGAATGCGGGATCGTATGGTGTAGCGTCAGCTCGGATTTTAACATGTCGGGCAATGGGGATGCATACAGCTTGAAATGTTTTGACCTTCACCTACTGCCTTGCTATAAAAATAAATTTTGATAAAGTGGGGTCGACAGGGTCGTGATGAAAAAACACAAATTAATCGTACAAAATACTCCATATTTGCTCCAGATCACAGCTTATTGTGTCATCCTGGTTTTGTTGCTGTTGGCGCAGCTGGAGGTGCAAGCCCATCCTCATGTTTTCATCGTCCAGCGGTTGAACGTGGTGTTTGATGGTAAGGGGCTCGCCGGCATCAAGGTGCGCTGGAAATTCGATGACATGTTCGCCAGCATGATCGCTGAGGATCATGATCTTAATCGGAACGGAAAATTTGAACCCGCTGAGATACAAGCGGTAAAAGAAAAGGCTTTTTCTTTCATTTCAGAGCACAGCTATTTTACTTTCATCAAAATCGAAAATACGCCTTTTCAGGTGAAATTCATCCGGGATTTCAACGCTATCTTGGAAAACCGGAAACTGGTCTATGAATTTCTTATCCCCTGCCATGTGACAGCAACGAACCAGGTAAAAAAGGTGACCGTTGCAAGCTACGACCCGTCATATTACACAGCCATTTATTTTACCCAAAAAAAGCCCGTTTCTCTCACCGCCGCCGATGAATTTGATGTAAAAACGTCTCTCAAAGAAGATCCTGATACAACCATTTATTTCGATATGATCCATCCGTGGACGCTTTTTATGGAGTTCCGGCAGAAATTATGAAACGCATACTCTTACTCGTAGCCTTCTTGGGGCTCTTATGCGCCTGGATCGGCCCAGCCTGGTCGCACAACCCATTCACATCCAAACCGGAAATCCAGCACAAAGCTCCCGAACCACAATTTAAAAGTCAGGTTTTTGTTAAAATCATTCTTTGGCAGCACCAGCTGAAACAAAAAATGTCGGAACTCATCCGGGTTGCACGAAGCGAAGGACGTGTTAAACCGCTGATTGTTCTGATCGGACTTGCCTTTTTATATGGCGTAATTCATGCGACCGGACCTGGGCATGGCAAGGTCGTTGCCATGTCATACGTTTTATCCTATCGGGCCACAGTATTGGGCGGAATGCTATTTGGCCTGTGTTTTGCCCTCATTCATGCTTTATCCGGGGTCGTTGGTGTTCTCGGCTTGCGATATATCATTCAGCGCAGTGTCAGTGAAACGCTTGCATCCGTTACAACGACAACACAAATTATCAGTTTCGGGCTGATCACCCTTTTGGGCTTGGGAATCCTCCTGAAACATGGCTACGCTTTCTTTCTGACACCAACACCCGACAAGGAGACACACCCTGAAAAGGCGAGTCGAAAGGGTGTACTTTCTTGGGCTGTTGCAGTCGGATTGGTACCTTGTCCAGCGGTGGTAATGGTTATGCTGTTTTGCCTGTCCATGGATGCCACTGTTCTTGGTTTATTGTTGGCGGTGTGTATTTCAATAGGGATGGCAACTACCATTTCTCTTGTCGTAATAACCATCGTTATGGGAAAAGCTGGAATTTTAGTTGCGGTTTCTAACAATTATGCAATCACGGTTGAAAAAATAATCGGCATACTCTCTGGTGGAGCCATTTTCATCTTTGGAGCACTTTTTCTTTTAACGGCCATAAACGGTTCTGTTGCAAAAAGTTTGTGACTCCTGATATATGCATTCGGCAATATCAAAACAACAGCCGAGGACATGCATTGATGAATTCGAAAAATCCGCTCAAGTGGCGTCATTTTAAAAAAGAGATCATTTTGTTAAATGTCCGTTGGTATCTGCGGTATCCTCTCAGTTACCGGGATCTTGAAGAAATGATGCTTGAACGGAATTTGGAAGTGGATCACACAACAATCTTTTGCTGGGTTCAGGCTTATTCCCCGGAAATTGAAAAAAGATTCAAACCCCATGTGATAAAAACAAACGACTCATGGACAACGGATGAAACGTACATCAAGATAAGGGGCAAATGGGAATATCTTTATAGAGCCGTTGATTTGCGTGGAAATACCATAGATTTTCTGCTCAGAGCCAAAAGGGGTAAAGCAGCTGCCAAACGGTTTTGCCAGAAAGCCTTGAAGGCCTCCCATAACGTAACTGCCCGTGTAATAACCGTTGATAAAAACGCTGCATACCCACCGGCAATCCAGCAGATCAAAGATGATAAAATAATGGCTGATGCCTGATAAAGAGATAAGAGAATCGTTGTTATGCCAAAGTTTACCAATTATCATTATCAACTGAATTTAAGATTAGCATTATTTGGTTTTTTTGTAGCTCTATTCAGTGCGGGTATAGGTCTTGGAGGTGGAGCACTTTTAGTTCCCATTCTAATGTCCTTATTTAATTTTGATTTTAAAAAGGCTACAAGCACTTCACTATCAACTATTATACCGATCAGCTTGATAGGATCAGTTAGCCATCATGTTTTTCTCCACGGAATTGAACATCTGCAATACTATTTTATATTTATTCCCGCATGCGTACTTGGGGCAATATTTGCGGGGAGAATAGTTCAGAAACGACCTAATAGTTGGTTAAAATTAGCATTTTCATTGTTCTTACTTATTATCAGTTTGAGAATGCTGAAACTATTTGACCTCCCTTCCATAGTTTATAGCGGTCTGCACGACATTTTATTTTTAAATGAATGGTTGCTCATAGTTTCAATTGGAATCCTTATCGGAATTATTGCAATGTTTTTGGGAATAGGCTGCGGCTTACTCATTGTGCCGTTTTTTGTGATTATTATAAATCTTAACATGCACGAAGCAATTACATTATCTCTTACCACTATGTTTTTTCTAACACTTTCTGCGACCATTATTCGCAAAAAATTAAAACTGTTGGATACTATTCCGTTAAAGAGTTTGTTTATTCCGGCTTTGATCGGAGCAGTTGTCGGAGCGATAATATCAAACCACCTTCCTACGCTAATACTTAAAAAACTATTTGGTATGTCTCTATTTGTTATAGCATGTTACTATTTAATGCATGAATTAGCTGTGCGCCATAAGCTATCTGTATCCGCTAATAATTACAAGAAGTGGGAAAAACAAAAATTATGAATTTATATGAAGAATTAAAAGAAAGCCTAAAAAAGAAAATACAAAAACACAATCTTTCGGGTCAAAATATAAGTGTAAAATGCAAAGCACTTTCGGCTACAGAGGCTATAGGAAAGCCTGAACACGATGATTACCCGATAATAAAAGGTAAAGAAATCATGGTAGAAGCTGTTTTTAAAGGGGCAAGAGGACAGGCTTTTACGGACGAGTTTGAAAACACAGACTATATTATTGATGATCTTTTACAAATTAAGCTGAACTCTAATAAGAGAAAAGCCAGTTTTATATCCGGGTTGAATGCGGTCTATAGATATCTTTATCTCTGCGACAAAACGATTCACTGCAAGGATACCGAGCCAAAGTTATGTGCAAATAATTTGATTGATGTTATTGGCCCCCGGAATAATGTTTTTCTTGTCGGTTATCAACCAAGATTTCTCGAAGTCCTTGTATCACAATACAATGTCAGAGTCGTCGATCTTGATCAAGATAATATTGGATCAGATGTTTCTGGTGTTGTCATAGAACCGCCGGAGATGACTTCTGAGGCTATAGAATGGAGTGATTTTATATTTGCGACAGGATCGACCATTGTAAATGGATCAATTACAAATTTTCTTAACAAAAACAAACCAGTATTGTTTTATGGCGTTACTATATCAGCGGCAGCAACCATATTAAATTTAGAAAGATTTTGTTATTGCGGACACTAAATAAGGTTCTGTTGCAAAATTATTCAGAGGGCATGAAAGTGCCCTTTTCCAGGAATTTTTATGCAGCAATCGGAAACAGGTATTCGGTGAATTGAACCTGACTTTTAATATCCCCTTTTTCTATGCCCTCAATTTGTCCTTTTCTGATCATGTTCATTGCCTCAAATCCCCTCAGCGTCCGCTTCTGCAGCGTAGAAGGACTTGAAGCCAAGCCCGGTGGGTCTCACAAGCCGCTTGATAAACCTGTGGTCTTGTTCAACTATATTGTTTAAATACTTGAGCTGCAGCACTTCACAGGCATCAGCCAATATTTTATCATCTTTGAGCTGTTGAATTGCCGGCGGGTAAGCAGCGTTTTTATCAACGGTTATTACACGAAAAGTTACGTTGTGGGAGGTCTTCAAGGCTTTCTGGAAAAACCGATTGGCTGCTGCTTTATCCCTTTTTGGCTCTGAGCAGAAAATCTATGGTATTTCCACGCGAATCAACGGCTCTGCAAAGATATTTCCATTTGTCCTTTATCTTGATGTACGTTTCATCCGTTGTCCATGAGTCGTTTGTTTTCATCACATGGGATTTGGATCTTTTTTCAATTTCCGGGCAATAAGCCTGAACTCAGCAAAAGATTGTTGTGTGAGCCACTTCCAAATTCCGTTCAAGCATCATTTCTTCAAGGTCCCGGTAACTGAGGGGATACCGCAGCTACCAACGAACATTTAACAAAATGATCTCTTTTTTTAAATGACGCTTTTTGAACAGATTTTTCGAATTCATTAATGCATGTCCTCGGCTGTTGTTTTGATATTGCCGAATGCATATATCAGGAGTCACAAACTTTTTGCAATAGAACCCATTTACTGGCTTTGTGGCAAAATTTGTCATTGGAGCATTCTTTTTCATCGGTTCATTTTACGAATTGTAAAAAATACATATTTGCCATATTTTTAGAATAATACATTAACAGAAAAAACTTACAACCAGTTATATATCAGAAATTATTCATTGATATTCATGGCTTTCAACAACTTTTTTTTGCATTAACTCATTCATCTTCGTTTCAAAAATTAAAAATTCCCTGTCAAGCTTATCTAAAAGCGTTTGTTTATCAATATCTGATGCAAAAGAAGTTTCAATTGAATTGTAAGACATTGCTACAAGCTCGTCGTATGTAATATCAGTGTTAGAGACTGCTACTTCACATTCAGTATTGATATCTGTATGGAACATCCCCTCATCATCTGTAGAGAGACTTACTGGCAAGCCAAGACGTAGGTAGTATAAAAAGGGATGTTTGTTAAATAAAGCAATGACACCCAAACGATAATTGCTGACAAGGTTAATCTCGATAGGCAATTTAACAACATCGCGGGCATATTCCAGCGCAACTATTTGATCATTTAATAAAACACCATGCCCTACTCTCTCAGACCCCATGATCATGGCGTCCCTTACGTTGGATGGATCACCAAGTTCACCTGCATGCATGGTTCTGTGAAGATTGATTTTTTGCAAATTGTCAGCGTGCAGAACCGGAATATATATGCTTTGCCCATTTTCTAAAGCGGGAGTATTGGTTTCATTTGCCAGCAAATCAATTCCAACAAGATATTCATGCGTGTTTTTTTCGAAAAAGTCGATGGCATTTAAAGTTAAATCGTAATTTTCATTTGGATCGCCTGTTCTCCGGAACGCTAAATTCCAACGAACCATGACACCAATTTCTTTGTAAAATTTTTCAGCGAGCCTTTTTAAATTATCCATTGTTTCTTTATCGACATCAATTGTAGACGTAAATTCCACATAATAGACCTTCTGCTTAATAGCGCGTTCAAGAAAATCCATATATGTCTTTTCAATTACCCATTCTGTTTTGTCAGGATTTTGAAAGAGCAATGAGTTTATTGCGAATATAGCCTCAAAGCGTTTAAAGTCATGTGATGGCGGATCCAGAGGAAGAAAAAAAAGATCGATGATTTTTTTTTGAATTTTCTGATTATATTCAGTGAATTTTTTAATTTCAAGAGTTTCCAGAAAATGAATTTCATTTTCATATAAAATTGTACTAATATTATTATTTGCTTTTATAAGAAGTTTTTTTCCATCAACGACAGGATTGACTTTCAAAAGCATTTCACGTACACTTTCGCTTTTTCGAGTCCCACTAGGATGGATGTGTAGCAATCCGCCTTTGGGGAACTCGCTGCAAAATCTTCTGACTTTGTTTTTATCATTTCTTATTGAATCAAGGTCGAAAATTGAATTTGTATCTGAAAAAATTTTGTTCAGAAAAACAATACTGTCATGACGATTTCTGAGTTCTTTTTTATCTTTTTCACTGAGTTCATAATTAGGCTCAGGTTTCAGCCAACTCGTCCATTCATTGCGATCAACCCACTGATTTTCAACGGCAACCCGTTGAATTATTTTTTCCCGAGCTTTTCCATAAAGATCGAATTGATGCAAAAGTTTTTCATCGAGCGTGATTTCTGATGCTGCTACATTTGCACTTGATAGAAAAAATATAATTGCAACAATTCTGAAAATTAATATTATAGCTTGTTTGCTGTTTAACATAATTTTCCCCTTTTTTTACAAATCAGTCATAAGGTTTTTTAGAAAAAAAGAGTTCTGATGTTATACTCTATTTCATGTGTTGGTTTTTGGCAAAATACTTCATGCAATCAGAGTTTTTAATCAGATGAAAAACAAATTCAAAAGTAGATGGAATTGTGCGAACCTGGATTGAAATCTATACGATATCCCAAAGTAATTTGTTGCCTGCGCTTAGAATTACAATTGGACTCTTCACGGTACTTTTATTTTAATTGATTATAAAACAAAGATGTGTATCTACCAACAAATGCAAAGTCTGTCAAGCATAAAGGGCCGCGGAAAAAAAGTTTTATCCGAAACCTGCCTCCGGGCAGATAGTAATGAATCATTTTTCAAGGCCTGCCAGTCGTTGAAGCCTCTTTTCAATTGGTATCATTTGTGGGTGAGTAGGCTAAGGGGGAAGTTCCCTTGGCCTACTCACCCCCGGCCAGAGCAGTGGGCCTGCACTGCTCTCGCCTTTTGCATCAAGAAACTCGAAAATTGAGTTATAAATTTGCAAGGTTATATGTAAACTTCTTAAAACCAAAAAACTTTATCCATCTGACAAATTTCTTCTTCTTAAACCCCGCCGAGCCGTATGCTTTCATGGAGGATCTATTCCATTGAGGAATATGGCACAAGACTCGTTTGAATCCTTTGGTTTTGAGAAAATCACAAGCTTCATTAATAAAATAAGCTGCAACCTTTTTATTCCTGAACTCAGGCATGACAAAGGTATCGTAAATAAATGCAGTATCTTTTGAAAAATGAATTATCTGTCTGAAATCATTAATATACACACTCCCAAATCCGATCTTGAGATATCCGATTATCCTCTCCTTATGCTTTATATTAAGCCAATAATGCTTTTCTTTCAGTGCTGTTTGCAGTTCTTTTTGATTTATCATCCAATCGATGTTATGCGTTTTTATCCAATTAAAGGTCACAGCAAAATTTGTAAAATCAATGTGTAATGGAATGGCCGGTGTTATTCCGGTATGCTTTCGGTTTAACACGTTCTCGTGCCAGATTGCACTATTTGTTTCAAATACAGGCGAAACACCTTTAACGATTATACGTGTCATTAACCGGTGAAACCCTTCTTCTTTATAGGTTCTCAGAATTTCTTCTTTCATTTGTTTATAAGAGATTGTTAATATAAGGATAAAACACGTGCCAGAGATGTTCTTTAAATCCAGGATAAAAATGCCTCATACTGCATTTTTTACATACATCAAGTTCTCCGGAACGTTGTTTTTGCAGAAACCGGCGGTGCCTTTTATTTCCCCAGATGTCATCAAGAAAGCTTTTTCCATTTAAATTTCCAAGATTAAAATTCGTAAAATTCGGACAGGGCGCTACTCCGCCGGATGGTGTTATTGTAGCAACGGTTGTACAAAAATGACATGGACGCATAGGGAAAACACCTTTGGTAAGAGTATCGATTTTTAAGGAGTCGATGTGACGAACCTCTATATGAAATTTCATTTTTTCATTTTTTTTTCTTACTTTTTTAAGCGTTTGCTTTAAAATATCAAACTGTCTTTCCGAAAGCAGGTGGCTAACATTTGAGGTTGATACAAAAGGCGGAGTTGGCTTGATTCCATCAATGACGGAACGTTCAATGTCCTTTTCCATCATTTGACCTATAGGCTGCAGAAAAACAATGTCAATTGGAAAATTCTGTAATTCAGACAGGATCTGATCAATCATCTCCACATTCATACTCGAAACTGTAGTAATAACAGCAATTTCAGGATTTTTTGCTTTCCTTTTCGACCTCTCTTCATAAACATTCCATATTGCTTTCTTGACACGATTGAACGTACCGTTAACACCGCGAATACCATCATGAAGACTGTCCATACCATCAATTGAAAAATAAATAGTGCCAAGTCCTTTTGAGACAAGTTCCCTGGCTGTTTCCTTGTCCAAAAGATTGCTATTGCATGGGAAATAAGTATCTACCCCCAAATCGTTACACCGTTTTAACACTGAATAAACAATATCCTTGCGCAACAGTGCATCTCCTCCAAATATCTCAATTGTTCTAATACCGTATTTTAACAGCTTATCGATTACATGATCAAACTTCTCAGATGTCAGCTCGGCTTCTTTTAATTCAGTTTTCTTGCCTTCCGCCCATTTCCAGATGTTGCATGTTTTACAGCGACTGGTACATCGGTAACAGATAAATACTATGGAATTGACAGCCCTTATTCGCCTGGAATTAATTTCGCGTTTTATTGTCTGTGTTACTGCTTTTATCGATGACAAACCGGCCCTCCTTGTTCTTTCATGTTGAGCGAATGAGCAGAATTCTTTTTGTTTTTTAAAACATTTATCAAAATCGGACGAACACGGCTTTCCAAAAAAAGCAGAAGCATCGCATACGGCCTACGATTAAAAATGATTATATCTTTATGTGGAAGAATATCAGATGTCCATCTCAGTTTATAAGGATAGGGATCTCCGCACATGTTATAGCGCCGAACTCTGTTGTTGAACAGGTTCCGAACAATTTCACTATCTAAAACCACACCCGGCCCAACCGGTTGATGTCGCGTGTCGTATTCACCACGCAATGCATATACATAGTCCTTTTGTTTGACATGATACTCATAGGAAATTATTTTACCATCCAAGCTTAGCGTCCATATTAAAATGCCATTTTCATTCTCATTAAGGGCCCGAGGTAATTTGGAAAAAAAAAGTCGATTCTGCTTTGTGCTTCCGATTGATTTTCCTTTTTTGCCTTGCCAGCTCCTAAGGCCTACGCGAAAAATATCGTCTAAAACTTTCTCAATCTGTTCAAGAGACTCATGCATCTGTATTTCAATACACCCTTGCTTTTTTAATCGATTCAAATCATAACGAATCTTTTTTTTGAATCGCTGGCTTTTCCCTGAATAAAAACTATCCCAGTCAGACTCGATTTTAAGGATAGGAGAACATAATGATTTTCTGCTCACAAGGCTGTAGTTTCTTCTATTGCAAATACATTTTAATTCATCATAAATTTGATTATTTTCAAAAACTTTTCGAAATAATATAATATCCCATTTTTTTTGAGACGTGAGATGCTGGATAAGCGTACTCAAAATTATTGAAAACTCATACGAACGATCAACCAATAATCCGCAATGAGGCGTTTCATCGTTTTCTATAAAGCTGATACTTTTTATGGGAAGTCCGTTAAAAATGCGTTTTGATACCATCAAAGGTCCAATTGCTTTAAGATTGTCTCCTTCAAAAAACAGTATGATTGATATTTTTTTTTCTCTACCATAAGCTTCCCACCAACACCGTATCCACTCATGGCTAAGAAAAACGCTGTTTGTTGTACTTTTTTTTAAAAGAGAATTCCATTTTTCCTTTAATGGTAAGAAGTCATTGAAATCTTTTATTTCATTTATACGTATCATATATTAACATATCTTTAGTCACAGGCAGGGATATCATTACCCTGTATTTAAAATTTGATTATAATTCCGATCGCAAAGATTAGGCCAAGCACCTTAATGAAATGATGTCTCGGACTATTCAGATAGTGACTAACCTCTATATCGACTGTGTTTTAATTGACTTTAACCAAAAATCGTATACAAAACAACCAAGTTAGTTCAATTTAACCAGAGACTTGAAACCAGATGAATATGAAACCACACCTATATTTAATGGTTCTGTTGCAAAATTATTCAGAGGGTATGGAAATGGCCTTTTCCGGAAATTTTTATGCGGGAATCGGAAACAGGTATTCGATGAATCGAACCTGACTTTTAATATCCCCTTTTTCTATGCCCTCAATTTGTCCTTTTATGATCATGTTCATTGCCTCAAATCCCTTCAGCGGCCGCTTCTGCCGCGTACAATGACTTGAAACCAAGCCCGGGGGCCTCATAAGCCGCTTGATAAACCTGTGGTCTTGTTCAACGATATTGCTTAAATACTTGAGCTGCCTCACTTCACAGGCATCATAGATTATTTTATCATCTTTGAGCTGCTGAATTGCCGGCGGGTATGCAGCGTTTTTATCAACGGTTATTACACGAGCAGTTTCGTTGCGATGAGCCTTCAAGGCTTTCTGGCAAAACCGTTTGAAAGCTGCTTTATCCCTTTTGGCTCTGAGCAGAAAATCTATGGTATTTCCACGCAAATCAACGGATCTGTAAAGATATTCCCATTTGCCCTTTATCTTGATGTCCGTTTCATCCGTTGTCCATGAGTCGTTTGTTTTCATCACATGGGGTCTGGATTTTTTTCAATTTCCGGGCAATAAGCCTGAACCCAGCAAAAGATTGTTGTGTGATCAACTTCCAAATTCCGTTCAAGCATCATTTCTTCAAGGTTCGGCAACTGAGGGGATACCGCAGATACCAACAGACATTTAACAAAATGTCTCTTTTTTAAAGTGACGCCACTTGAACGGATTTTTTGAATTCATCAATGCATGTCCTCGGCTGTTGTTTTCATATTGCCGAATGCATATGTCGGGAATCACAGGCTTTTTGCAATAGAACCGATGAAAAAGCATTTCGGACGAATTTGTGAAAATGCAGATTGTGAGCTTGCAGAATTTAACGGCGAATCCGATTATGTACATATCTTAGTTGATGCTTGTCCTAAACTTGCCCCTAAGTAAACTCGTAAATACGCTTAAAACGATCAGTTCCAGACAACTCAGAAAGGAGTTTGTCGGGCATTTGAAAAAAATTTAATCGAAGCCAGTTCTCTGGTCGCGGTTCTACAGTATTGTGTCTGCCGGGGGTGCTCCTTTATCGGTAATTAACCGCTATATCGAAAAACAAAATGGCGGCATCTATCCTGACACAGGGGGCCACCCTACGCTTCGCTTAGAAGATGGAGAATGCCCCGCCTGTTTTTTGATAATGACCTCTTTTCATAACAAAAAGAGGCCATTTAATTTGATAGATTATGGATAACTACGATTTCGGCGAATATGGATTTTGATATTTTTTAACAGTATCAAGAATGCCTTCAGGTACGTCCCCTTTCCCGGAATACGCTTTTTCATGACCGCCAAGAGCCTTCGTATTTGAATAGCCGTTCACAAGGCAGTCTTGCCTGCGACTCAACATTGTTAAAAGTTGCGTATTGCCAGTCTCAGAAGCTTTAGTGTGCAAATATTCGCAGACCTCTTCGGAAAATCCTTTAAATACAATCGTTTGAATGGAATCCACATCATTGTTGCGGACAACTCTGTCTAAATAATTACACGCGGGTTCATTCAGCTTAATTTTTGGATGCGATAGCAGCACATTTGCAGCCTCGGTTTGGCCATATTTTGCTGTCTCACCTAGCGGTGTTTCGTCATAATTATTTTTTTTATTCACATCAATTTTATCACGGGAATTAGGATGTGTTAGCAGCAATAGTACAATCTCAATGTGGCCTTCATATGCTGCCTGGAATAACGGTGTTTGGCCAAAGTCATTAGGCTTATTCACATCAATTTTATTACAAGAATTAGGATGCGATAGCAGCAATATTACAATGTCAACGTGGCCATAGCATGCTGCCTGAGATAGCGGTGTACCGCCATATTTACTACCTATATTCACATCAATATCAGGATGCGATAACAGCACTTCTGCCGCATCAACGTGGCCATTGCTTGCTGCCGCACGTAGTGCTGATACGCCATATCTATTAGTTGTATTCAAATCAGCGCCAGCATCTATCCACTTCTTTATCAAATCAGCATTACCCTTTTTTGCAGCTTCAAAAAGATGCTTATTTTTATTATTTTGTGATATAATATTTCGACAATTCTTTATGAATTTTTTTCGTATTTTTTTCAACAAGGGAACTGAAGATTTCGCATCATCAATATTTTTATTATTACTAAGAACACTTGCTTTAGAAGGTTGACTCTGGTTTAAGGGCTGCAACTTTCTTGCTGAATTTGTCCTATTATCGGTGTCGTTTTGTTCGTTCTGGTAAACGTTGTAGTAGTTTGGATATTGTGTTGGGTTAAGTGACATGGAACATAATTCCTTTTCAATGGTGTTTATAAAATGATGAGGCGAGAAAACCCCAAGGTCTTTAGCCGAGGACATGCATTGATGAATTCGAAGAATCCGTTCAAGTGACGTCATTTTGAAAAAGCGATCATTCTGTTAAGTGTCCGCTGATATCTACTGTATTGCCTCAGTTACCTGGACCTTGAAGAAATGATGCTTGAACGGAATTTTACGACTCATAACACACTTTTTGAAATAATTTTTCAAAGCAGCGTGTCAGCGGTTCGATGATGTTTCCAACAGAATCCATTTTTGATTATATTTACCATAAATTCAGTTGTTAATCACGCTTTAAACAATAAGGTCCTAAAATTGGATACGAGCTTAATTTACATTCGTCCTGCAGGCTTCGGAAAGGATATATTCTCCAAGCAGATTGCCCATTTTGTAGGGAAGGCTCCGGTCGTTGTTACCAAATGAATACATAGATCCAAATGAGTTGGGTGCTCCGAAAAGCTCTTTTCCTGCAATTTTGGTTTTATGTTTATCAAAAATTGAGACTAAAATTTTCATATGGGATCGGCCCGCAAGAGTACCTGCAAAAAAACGGGTTGCTCCGCTTACAATTCTTAGATCTGTGATTTGGGCATCCACAAAAAGAATGGGACCGTTATATTTGATGTCGGCTTTTTCCAGAACATCTTTAAAGTGGGCTTTAGGTTTTAAAAATTCCATTGCACCTCCCTTGCATTCTTTCAAAGCGTGTTGCCCTTTAGCGATGCTGGGTTTGACGGAAAAATCACGGAAAATGACCAGCGTATCTTTCAATTGATCCGCAGCTTCGGGTGAGTAATTTTGTACGATATATGTTCGTTTAGCGCATGCTAATAAAACAACCCCGCATAATATAATCATTGAAACAACAATGCTTACTTTTTTTAACATTATTTTAGCTCCTTTTATTTTTTTCGATTTGTGCTTACGCCGCTGAATAGCGGGCTTACTAAATGGTTATATAATGGATAAAACAACTGCTACCACCTCCTTGGCTTTTTTTTGTATTAATGTGTTATGAACACATAAACCGATTCTTCTATACGTTTTTCTTTGCTCCCAGTCCAAGTAATCAGGGGGAATTAAAAATTTTACGACAACTATTTGGGATGAAGTCTGAAAGGTATGTTGATCAGATGAATACTTTTAGACTGGACTATTAAGTGGAAAACAGAAAGATCAAAAAAAGCTAATATTACAATTAAATATCTTCCAACCTGAAATCTGTGTCAACAAATTATTTTAAAAGGTTTGAAGTAACTGGTTGCAAGTTTTTCGATTCAAAAAAACGGCAATTGTTGATTAAGGATCATCAATTTAATTGAAAGTAGTATTTTTTGAGCACTCAATTTAAAAATTTAGACGGTCTGACGTAAAACTTTGACCACAATCGTAGAAAATAGAAACACGTATTTATCAAAAAGGATTTTTTCAGATTAGGGGATATCGCCTGTGATATGTTCGGTTGGCGGAACTGACGTATGTTTAACATGGTATAGGCCAACAGTTTGAAGGTAAAATGCCTGGATTGAATTTTCTCAAAACGAAGCAGAGGCGCGGAACCGGTTGCTACATAAAAATTTATGGGAAAGGTCATTTGTATACCCTCTGAATAATTTAGCAGCAGAACCACACTTTTTGTCTAAAAATAATAATAATAATCCTTTCAATTTAGCATTTTTTAAGATAAATAATTTGTCTGCACATAATATCTGGTAGGAATTTTTTACGGTTTCTAAAATAATTATTTAACATGGAGGATTATATTAAAAAAATATTTTTGTTTTGATTTTGGCTTATGTTGTGTTTTAGGGTATTACATGTTCAGCATCTAAGATAATCCGTTGATTTTATAATATTTCTGTCCAAGGTCCTGGTTGTTTGCATTGAATAATATCTGTTGCCAACAACCCCTGGGCTAAAGACCGAGGGGCTTGCGAGGTAACTCTTAAGCCCGGTTGATTAGCCTAAGCTCTTTGAGAGTTACGTTACACTGGAATACTCCACACGTTCCAGGCGCTGAGTCCGGTGATTAAACATATATTCGATTTGGAATGATGGATATTTTGGTTGTTCGATTGAAAAAGCGTCAATTGATACTGTAAGCAAATATATTGAATCACAGGGATAATAGCACAGAGGCGATTCATCCTATAGGCTAAAGATTTTGGGGTTTTTTCGTCTCATCATTTTATAAATGAAAATTGAGACCCAAGTGTAAATCCAATTGCGTTATTAGTCATTGGTGTTCTAACTCATCCCCATTTATTTTTTGATCTAATAATTTTTTTTTGGAGGAAAAGATAATGGTAAAAAAAACATCAGTAACTTTTTTAATGTATATCTTAAGTATTTTTTTAACTACCAGCGTATTTGCTTCTCCCGGAGGAATTTTTGGCGAATCAGTTGAAAAAATATATGGTATTTTTGATCAACATGGTACAGAAATCGGATTCAGAACTCAGACATTTATGCCATTGGAAGAAGAAGAAGGCCTTTATATTATAGAGGATGAGCAAGTAGTTGACACCACCTACCTATTTATGAATGTGTCTTTAGAGCAATCCATACGGATGATTTATGATGGTCAAAATTTATTGGCGTTCGATATGGAAAACACAAGTGTCATTCCTTTTGCTGGAACAACTGTATATGAAATAAAAGGTGACCTAAATGCCGAAATCTGGCATATTACTGTCATTAAGAATGGTGATCTTTCAGAAGCGGATGTAAATATTAACGACTTTGATTGGTTAGACATCTTAACCCCTATGATCCCATGGGCAGTGCAATATCCAGACACTAACGAAACGAAAAAGTACAAAGTATTTAGTTTCTTTGATTTCACGATTGCCGAAATTGAAATAATTGGCGGAATGTATGATGAGGCAGATGTTGCCGGTAATACTTATCAAATCCAAAATCTAGCCATGAAAGACAAAAACAATAAGGTTGTTTCGGAAATGTCCGTTTTTGAAGATTCTATTGATTTCAAAGTGCAAATGCATTGGCCCGTAATTAGTCCTGTTGTTCTGCTTGAGGATGTGATCCTCATAGAGTAAGCGGCTATTATTAAATAAAATCAATGTATTTTAATAGGCTGGGTTGTTTTTTTGCTTGAGCGAGTATAATGCCTTTTTTTATGTTCAAAAATTTCCAGAACCACATAGATTTTTAGATCAATATAGTTAAAGCCTCGCACCGGCAGGCTTGATCATTACAAGGGTGCGTTGCTTTAACTATTAATCTCCATCGATATTAAACCGGCAACTAAATACAACAATTTGTTTTGGCTCATGTTGGATTCCGGGGTCTTATTATATGTGGCAGTGTAACCAATTGAATTTATGGTAAATATAATTCGGGATGAGAAACTGAGACCTTGGTCAAAAATACTTTAAAATCAGTTAGTTATTCTGTATAAAAGGTTTGTAAGACCCTGAAACACAACATAAGCCTTGTGTAATTGGCATCAGCTCATTTACAAGCCAGGATTGCCTTTGCCTCAGTAAAGAATCTTGCCCAAAGCCCTGCCTTTTGGGTGGGGTTTTCTAATAGACGCTACAGTGCCAATAATCGCCATCGCTATTGTACGTAGCTTCCCGAAAATTTGTTTCACGATAGTAAGGAGATTCACAATACTCGTTTGGCAAATAAACAAATGACTGTGATTCGTGAATACAAAAATCTTTATCGTTCCCAATCCAATAAGTTGTTCCAATTTTGGTGAAGCAGTAAACTTTACCGGCTTCGTCATCTGACATGGTCAGATAAGCCGGTATTCCGGACTTGACGGGGATCCATCCCATAGAGACCCACTGCCCATTCTTTTGAAATCCAATTGCATAGTCGACAATTTGAGTATCACAACATGTTTTGTTTTCCAAGATGACGGCTGTGGTTTTGTTTTTAACGTTGATAACGCCATTGCATTCAAAATCGAGAACAACCTCATATTGGTAGCCGGAAAGGTCAACCGGCCGGTAACAAGCATTGATAACTCTGCTATTCATTACAATATCCTGACAGAAATCATCTGACGTACCTTCCCACTTCAAAACTCCATTTTTTGCAAAAATGTGAATATTCTCTGCGTCATCTGTTTCCCCAACAAAAACTGGTGCGCCAGGACTCCCGTATGCTTGAGTCAGCCATCTTTCCCAGTCGTTGGTTTCGTTCCAGGTCCATGTATAGATGGGTATATAATCTGCAGAATATTGAGCGCAAGCATTTCTTACGTAAACGCGATGTGTTGCAGCAAAAACAACCGATGAGCAAAGTATAAAAAAAACGGTTGACACTAAAATAATAAGTCTTTTCATTAAGTTTCCCTCCTGTTTTTATAACTATTGATTAAGGAGCGGAATCATTATCAAGAGAATCTGATTTTGTCAATATTAAGGGGAAGATGCAACAGTCGGGTATGGTTTTGGTACAGGGTAAATTCATACTGCCTTGCTTTTGGATCGAAAATAATGCGCAATGCAGCCAACGTTGCACGCGCAGGGCATTTTAAATCAGTGGTCAAGGAAAAAAATATGAAAAAAGATGGTACTTTTGCAAAAGCTTCCCAGGAAGCAAAAAAATGATGTGACCGGCACTCTGGATGGTAAAGAATTTTTGATGAAAAAGACGAAAAATTAATAATAGATCGAGAAAAATTAGCCGGAAAAAAATACGGAAATTGATTCAGTCCCATATTGCGAAAGCAAAAGGCAAAAGAACCTGACACCATATGCATTTGCAACGCAATTTAAAAAAAATGGATGAGGCCGGCTTGTAGCCCCGGCGCGATCCTGGGCCCCCGGCCCAATTAATCGATGATTTCAAGTAAAACGTTATCCCTGCTTTTTGTCGCTGCCGAATACAATAGATGGCGTATTGCAACAGCTGTAAGTCCTTTTTTGCAACAAAGCGTGTGCCACGAGTTCATAGGAGGGCAAATAACTATGACATAACTATAGGAAAGATGAAGGAGGGCCCTTCGAAACCTCTTTACAGGAAGCGGTTTCAAACCACCCTAAGTTGCTGTGATTAAGAGTCATGGTGGTGAGCATTAAGGAAAAGGCATCAACAGATGT
>JAAERL010000364.1 GCA_024230435.1 Desulfobacteraceae bacterium | reverse complement strand
TTCGACGTTGTGGAGGTGGCTCTGTTCGACATGGTTGTGCTTCAATTATTTCTTCAGTATTGCTAATTACGGTTCTCTACAGCTCTGCGGTTGCACTAATGAATAAAATATCTATTACCGGCAGTGTCGTGTCGTGTTTACGTTGGGGAGGATGGGGAGTTTTTTGGCTTGGCATTGTTCATTGCGCAAAGCCAATGCGTGATGCGTAGGTGATGCGTGCATGCACTACGTTTCACGAAAGAGTGGCTCTAGAAATCCGATTCTGCTGAATAAGAATCAGCAAATTCTCCAATCTCGGAAAATCCAGTCATTTAGTACCCGTTGAGACAGTGGTGAGAAGAAGTTCTGAAGAAGTTAATAGGGAGAAGAAGTTGAAGTATGTTATGTTGTACGATACTGTTGTTGTTGTTTAATTACAATACTTTTTTTATTATTTACTGCTCCTCGTACCCTTTTCTAATTCTTTTTCTTTTTCTTTTTTTGCTGCCAGTATTGGCTGGTTTTCCTCGGATTTATCTTTGAATTCATTTTGTGGTGATGGCTCGT
>JAAERL010000363.1 GCA_024230435.1 Desulfobacteraceae bacterium | reverse complement strand
TGCCAAAAATAGTGGTGTCCAGCCATCGTGATCAGCCCGGTTTACATCAATTTCAGGACGCGATAGCAGCTCTTTAACCACATCTGCGTGGCCATTTCTTGCTGCCCAAAATAGCAGTGTTCTGCCAGATGAATCAGCCATATTCATATCAGCACCAGCATTTATCCACTTCTTTACCAATTTAGCATTACCTCTTTTTGCAGCTTCAAAAAGATGCTTATTTTTACCATTCTGTGAACAGAAATTTTTTCTAATAACTTGTTTTAATTTTTCAATTTTTGAAACTGAAGTTTTCGCTTTATAAGAATTTTGATTATTATTACGGGCATTCGCTTTAGGAAAATTTTTCTGGGTTAAGGACTGTAACCTTTTTGCTTGATTTTTGCTATTATCGTTATTGTTTAGTCCGTTCTGGTAAACATTGTATTCATTTAAAGTTCGAGATGAAGACTTTGTTGATTCGAGTGCCATGAAACATAATTCCTTTTCAATAGTTCTTATTGTTTAAAAAATTACTTAGGCGATTTCTGTTAAATAATATACCATCTTGTATGTCTTTTTTCCCGTCTTGTGCGTTATGCCAAAGCCCGAATACATTAAGTATGCAAACTGATCAGCAAAACTTTGGCGCGCCTTGAATACGAAAAAAAATCGAAGCTCAATCTGGTATATTCTTTTCCGCCAATCGCCTTAAAAGCCAGTTTTATGTAGGCCTGATATTCTGTCGTTCAGCTTACAGCCCATGACTTTCGGGTAACAAGCATGCCATACCATTAATTTGCCTTACTGGTGCGCTATCAGCTTATTTGGCCAACCGGTAATAACATAAAAACTGTACAAAATCAGGGACGAAAAAAAATCAGGGGCCGGTTGTCTGTTGAAGTTTGAGATGTGAACAATGGCCTCTTATCACAACAAAAAGAGGCCATTTATTCAATAAATTTTGATTACTAATTCGGCAAATTCGGATTTAGATATTTTTTAACGATTCTAAGAAGGTCTTTAGGTATGTCGGTTGTATTATCATACGCTTTATTATGGCCACCAAAAGCCTCCGTATTTGCATAGCCGGACATAAGGTTGCTGAAGTTGTCACCTTCAAATATTTTTGATAATTGCGGTTTCTCAATCGCTGCCTCAGTAGCTTTATCTTTCAAATAATCGCAAACCTCTTTGGAACATCCATTTAAAACAATCTCTTGAATTAAATCCACATCATTGTTG
>JAAERL010000362.1 GCA_024230435.1 Desulfobacteraceae bacterium | reverse complement strand
GTTGTGGTGGCTCTTGCATTTTTTTCATTATTTGTGCATAAAAATACTCTACATACAAGGCCAATGGACCTTGTTACCTTTGAATTATTGGCATGCGGACATCAGAAAGTACCTAATCAAAGCTCATCTTCCATGACATGCATTGATATTCTTTATTTGATCATGACCGGTGGCGCAAAATCTGACAAATATCCCATGCATATAATGAATATAATGTGAATATCATCAGCTAAGCTATTTTTTATGTTATAAAACGGACTTGTGCATAAAGTTGGCTCCAAAGCCCCAACTTCTCCAAACATTGTTGAATCTGGTCACTGACATTTCTGGCTAAATCCACGCTTCATCAATCCTGACCTTTTGAAAACATTTACTGGTCACTCATTTCCAGATCGATCTTGTGCGATACATGCAGCATACAAAGTCTGCCTACCAGCGAACCTTTGGTCGCTCTTTGAAGACGGCGGCTGCAACGCCTGTTGTTGGCCAGTCTGCCATCGCTCTTTGATGCTGGAGGTTGCAGTGCCATTTTATTTCCACAGTCGGCAACCCTGCGTTCCACCTCATTGGCCGCCCCGCCATTTGCTCCTTAGCCACTCCATTCGTCACCTCCTTG
>JAAERL010000361.1 GCA_024230435.1 Desulfobacteraceae bacterium | reverse complement strand
GTCAAGCAACACCCAACACCCAACGCCGCCAATAAAAACGCCAAAAAATATTGACCGCAACCATGATCGGATCAACACTAGCTCGTGCCGCTCGACCAGTAGCCGCTCGTCAACAACGACGTGGGATTGTCAACTGGATGACAAATTATCCTGATAAGGTAAGAGGCCGACATAAGTTTTCTACGGAGGACCAGGCAGGGGGTTGAAAAATTCGCCCAACAATAGCGATTTGAAAGAAGCCGCCAGCCGAAATATATTTCATGGCTTTGTTTTACGGTTCTGGAAAGGAAATAAATGAACTAATCATCATAATTCAGAGACACAGCTAATAGGGATATTATCTCTGACAATGGAGAGAATCAGCTGTCAAGAAATACCCTGCCTGCAAATTTATTATATATGTTTATTCCATACATCAATAATACTCAACTCATCATCCCATCTCTCATATTTCTCTTTTCCTTTCGAAAGGTTATGGAAATTAAAAAGCTTCAAATGAAGGGAGGTACATGCCAGGGAGAATACAATCCAACTTGGCT
>JAAERL010000360.1 GCA_024230435.1 Desulfobacteraceae bacterium | reverse complement strand
GGACAGTGCCGAAACGGCTGCGCGCCTTGATAGAATCGATGGGCCGCCGACAGAGAGAGCTTCGCCCTGTTGCAACAGAGCAGAGAGGAAGATAAAACTACCAAGTATTGAGATCATTGTCATCGTTTGGTTTTGCATCTGAATGATCCGATACTTTTAGTTATGTAGATGTGTTGGCGTAGGTTGGCGTTGATGTTCCGCGATTTTATCTGCGACTGTTTTTTTTCGCTGCGTGCTGTGATGCTGGCTTCATTCTGGCGCTGGCGATGGCTTCACTTTTTAGTCTACACAAGGGAATAACGTAGTAACAGTGACCGCAACCGCTTCCATCGTTGTATGGCTCACGCCACCACATGTAATAAATGATAACGTTGAATACATCTATCAACAAATTCATACGACGACAATTTCACTGGTGTCTAAATTCGCCGCGATATAAATTTATCCAAAAATTGCTGCTTATTGGCTTCGTTTGACTGTGAAATTTATATGTGTAATCATCAATGCTACGACCAACTAAACCATTATGCCAACACCACATTCAAACTGCCATAAT
>JAAERL010000359.1 GCA_024230435.1 Desulfobacteraceae bacterium | reverse complement strand
TAAACACCTGTTCCAGTCCAAAAATGAAAAGAAACCCAAACCGATTAAAGGCCTTGACGGTATCTACTCTTTAAAACGGCTGTCAAACACCGCCTAAAAGATCAGACAACGCCTCTATCTTTTTATTTTCGATATTGTTTTGTGGTCATCAGCGTAGACAGCTTTAAGAACGATTCAAAAAAAACTATATGATGCCACGATCGAATCAGAATCGTCATTTTCTATTGAGAACTGAAACTTTCTCTCTACCGAAAAGACTGGTTTGCACTACTTTTTTCTATCTTTCTGTCTCCATAGACCTCCTTATTTAAATACATTCAAATGAATCATAAAGAATCCGTATATTTTTTTGTAGTTCGCATTAAGTACCTGTCCCAAATGCCCCCATGTGGTGCAAGGCTCCGGGGGCATCTATGCGGGATGATCTTGGCATAACAGGTAGGTATCAATATCACCGGCCTTAGCAAGTTTAAATGTTAGGAGCGTCCCCTAAATGCTCCTAAATGCTCACTAAATGCTCCTTAGCAAGTTTAAATGTTGGGAGCGTCCCCTAAAACCTCGTCCCCTATGAAACCCTGTGAATGTCCGTAAAATATCCATCGCTATCTTGCCCCTCCTCCAGCAGGTGAAAACGTTCCGGTTCCGACAATTTCCATTAGTTTGCCGAAGCTGTTCACCACATCGTATTTCACATTGCCCGGGTTAATCTTGCGGTTGATCTCATCAAAGAACTTCCGGGTACATTCGATCTTGGTCTTTTCAATTTTCCGGAGTTCCATGCTGGACATGGAGCCTTTAGTTTCAGCGACAAAGTAGACATGCTTAACGGTGCCTTCTTTAAATGAAATGGCCCAGTCGGGATTGTAATTTCCAACCGGGGTGGGAATCGAAAACCCTTTTGGTAATTTGGCGTATACAACCACTTCCGAGCAGGTATCGAGCTCCTGTACAAAGGTACGCTCTGTTTTGGAGTCGGTTATGACGTAATCATATATGTGGCGTTTAAGCGGATCTCCGGCTTTGCTGAAATCCTGTTTACTCTGTCCATCGGTAAAGATATCAATGTCATGGGTTGCGGTTACAGCATCGTAGCTCAGGTGCTCTATGATGACGGTTGCTTTCTGTTCCTGAATCAGTCGCGTGGCCTCAGAAATGAAGTTTTCCGGATTCGTTTTAAATTGTGCAAATACTGGCTTTTCGATGCCTGATAAAATTTCGGTAATGGTTTTTCGGGTCAACTGCACATTCTCCGCCACCTTGCCAATCAAATCGTATTTTACCGCTGAGTGAATCGAGTTGGTATTGTATTCAGTGGAAGTTTCCTTCACTTTGAAACTGTCTCCCGATTTCATCTGGTCATAATTGATGCCATCTGTCTGCTCACCTCGTTGAACGGTGTATTGGAGCGGAGAGACGCGAAGCTCTTTATTTAGCGTCTGAATGCACTTTCGGATGAGCTCAGAACTATCAAAATGCACGCTATAGGCGGCTTTGAGGTTAATTTTGTTCCAGAGTTCCTTGAACTCCTTCTTTTCAAAATTGACATTTAACGGGTTTGTTTTTGCACCACGATCATTTTCTATTTGAGGCAGCTTGGCATCGCTGTAAACGCTTTCGATTAATTGAAGGACCTGATCTTTATACGGCTGGAGATCTTGAGGCAATGATGGAAGTGTCTCATTTTTCAAGGCATCGTGATAAGCCTGAGTAATATGGTCATTGTCATCGGTGTAATCATTTTTCAGCAGATACTTGTAGATCTGTTTGGCCATTTGAGGTGTTACCTCAACCGTCCCGCCGTCGACGCTCATTACCTTGCCTGTAAAATAGGCCTCGTCAGCAACTCTCGGCCGGTCTGAAAGCGACTCACTGATGTCCTTCTGTAGAGCGGTGACAAAATCTTTATAGCTTTCGCTGGCAACTACCGTTAGAACGTTTGTCTGATGAACGGTCGCCGGATCGTCCTGCCGATCACCTAACTGGTTAACTGCGATACGAAGACCTCGACCAACTTCCTGCCTGCGCGATATAGTGTTATCACTGTGTTTCAGTGTGCAAATAACGAATACATTGGGGTTGTCCCAGCCCTCACGGAGAGCGGAGTGGGAGAAAATAAACCGAGTTGGCTCATCGAAAGATAGCAGGCGCTCTTTGTCTTTAAGAATCAGATCATATGCATCCACATCATTTGCTTCACCGCGCTTCTTTTCAGTCGCACTCATTTTCGGATCAACCAGTCGCTTACTTCTTTTATCGATCGAAAAGTAACCGTTATGGGTGCGATCAACCGGAATACTGTCCAGATGCTTTCTGTACCCTTTATGTATGAACAGATCCTGCTTTAGTTCATTCAGTGCATCCTTGTATTCCTCTTCAAAAATCCGGGCATACTCTCCGCCTTCTTCACCAGTATCGGTGTAAACACGGTATTTAGCTACCTCATCAATAAAGAAGAGAGTCAACACTTTGATGCCCTGATGGAAAAGAACCTGTTCCTTTTCAAAATGGGCTTTAATGGCTTCCCGAATCTGAATACGCCTTAGCGTTTTTTCGTTCACATCCCCGGTTGCTTCTCCGGCTTGCAGTTGATGCCCGTTTGTAAACTCAACGGTATCTGTAATTGCATTGATATCCGAAATCACGAACCCTTTGTATTGATCAAGTTCACCTGACAGGTCGTAAAGATTGTCGCCCCTTTTGAGTTTGCGGATCATCCGCTTGATTCCGCTGTTTTGTTTTACCTCAATCTCAATTCGGGCAATCGGTGTTTGCCTGGATACTTCTATCGATTCCAGATAGAGGTAGGCATTAGTGCCTGAAAGGCCTTTCACGGAGATACCCCGGACGGCAATCTTCTTTACCAGCTTCTGGTTATAGGCATCCAGCGCATCCAGCCTGTGAACCTTGTTGTGCTGGGTTTTATGAGTCGCGGAATAGCGGAGAATAAACAAAGGATTAAACTCCCTGAGTGAATCCAGCGTCTTTTTCCCTTCCATTTTCTGCGGCTCATCGAGAATGAGCACCGGCTGGTTTGCCTTGATCACGTCAATGGGGCGGCGGCTCTGAAAATCATCCAGTTCTTCGTAGATACGGCGGTTATCTTTGCCCCGGGCATTGAACGCCTGGACATTGATGACCATGATGTTGATTCCGGCATCGGAAGAAAAACTTTCGAGGTTATGGAGTTGCTTGGAGTTGTAGATGAAAAACTTGGCCTTCTTGCTGTAGCTCTCCTGAAAATGCTCTGCCGTGATTTCCAGCGATTTGTAGACACCTTCACGGATAGCGATACTGGGTACCACAATGATGAATTTGCTCCAACCAAACTGCTTGTTCATCTCAAAGATGGTTTTAATGTAGCAGTAGGTTTTTCCCGTACCGGTTTCCATCTCTACATCCAGATTCAACGAGGAGACCTTGGTTTTTACCAAGCTACTGGATTGCGGAAGATTTTGCAGTCGCTGAATCTGTTGTATGTTTTCCAGCACCTGCAAATCGTTAAGTATGAGGTCACTATTTTTGAAACCGGACTCCTCAATTAGACTTTGTTTGTACCCTTGAGAATCCGCTTTTCCCATTCCCGGGTCGATGCGGTAGCTGATGCCCACTGTATTCGGCTGACCTTTAAAACAATCCACCACCGCTTCCACGGCGCGTGTCTGAAAGGCCTGCTTCTTAAACTTAAGTTTCACTGACGGCCTCCCTTAAATTATTTTCACATCCGTGTGCGGGCTCATTAGCTTAAAGATCTGCTCGACGTTAATTTTCACGCTGTCATCCTTGAACCCGGAGTCGCGGAATACCACTCGGAGTGGTTTACGCCCGGCAAGCTCCTTACAGAAATCTTCGGTAATCAGGCCATTATTTTCAAAACAGGCAGCCAATGCGTTCCTGTCCACAAAGAAAATCTCACGGTCTTCGATGGCCTCTTTAGTAATCGGGAGAGTCAGGTCCACGCCCCAGTCGAGTAAGACCTGGAAGAGCAGGTCTTCAGGGTTGCGGTCCTCTTTGATGTTGTCGGTGGATTTGAAAAGAAGGCCCTGCTCAACGGCATCTGGTGTGTAATACACATCGGCCATATTGGAGGAATCGACCTTGAGCACTCTGAAGCCGGTGTATAGGTCAGGAGCAGTCGTAGCATTTTCCTCTTTGATTTTCTTCCCGGCTCGACGGATACGTTCTTTACTGACTTCTGCGATAGTCTTGTAGTCAGCCTTATAGGCTTCTCCTGCGATTCCTGACTTTGGAGATTCTATACCATTTTTTATTTCAAAAGTTTCTTCAGGTAATTGCACCATAATAAATTTACGGTTGCCGCCATCTTCGGCATTGAACTGCATAACTGCATGAGCGGTGGTGGCTGATCCTGCAAAAAAATCCAAGACGATATCATTCATCTTGGTTGAGTGCTCAAGACAATATTTCACCAATCCTATTGGCTTAGGAGTATCAAAATATTTTTTCCCAAAAAGATCTTTTAATTCTAACGAGCCGCTTTCGTTAGCAAATCCTTTTCCACTCCACACAGTTTTGGGTTTAATTCTTTTTTCCCCATCAACACCTCCAGCATAATCGATTTGAAAAACATCGTATCTTTGTTCAGACCCAACGGTTCGCGTACATAATTCTGCGATTCTCTCTGTAGAAGTGTCTTTTCCCCATCGCCATCGCCCTTCTTCACCATCCGAAAGAAACGGTAGGATTTCAATATGATGTGAATCCGTTTTCTTAAGAGAAACTGTGTTATCAATCGGATTTGCATAAAACGGATAGAACATATTTGGTCTATCAACCCTTCTAGCACTATCGCCACGTTTTCTTAGTCCTTGAAGTCGAAATTTCTTACCCTCTGGAGTCTTTTCGGGGTAGTCTTTTAAATATTCTTCTGGAAGAGCTACGCCTAAAGATGTGAAGTTTAATTTTTGGTAGGCAAGCAAATAATTGTGAGCTGTTGCATAATATTTGTCGTCGCTTCTACCTTTTAGATTGCTGACAACTGATATCAAACCGATTCTATTCTCCGAGCCGAATATTTCATCACATGCCTTACAAAGGTTATGCACTTCACCATCATCAATGCTGATAAAAATTACACCGTCATCCTTGAGTAGGTTCCGTGCTAATTTAAGCCGAGAATACATCATGCTCAGCCAATCCGAATGGAAGCGGCCATTGGAGTCTGTATTGGCTACAAGGCGATTGCCTTTTTCATCCTTCTGACCTGAATCAAGCAGGTATTCTTCAGTGGACTCTGCAAAATTATCGGCATAGATAAAGTCCTTGCCGGTGTTGTATGGCGGATCGATATAGATCATCTTGACCTTGTCGAGATATGTTTCCTGCAGAAGTTTCAGGGCATCAAGATTATCGCCTTCGATAAAGAGGTTTTCCGTGGTATCAAAGTCCACGCTCTCTTCACGGCAGGGGCGGAGCGTCTTGGCAATGGGAGCATTTGCAGTCAACAAGGCTTCCCGTTTGCCGGGCCAGTTCAGGTGGTAGCGTTCCTGTGGTCCTTCCACGATTGCGGTTGACAGTTCCTGCCGCAGCAAATCAAAGTCGATAGCCTTTTTCGGATTGCCGTCTTCATCGGTCGATTCGGTTACGCAGCCCGGAAACAGGGCTGCAAGCTTTGAGATATTATCTTCAGCAAAGTTTGGGCTGTGCATTTTCATTTTTTCCATCGTTAGACTCCTGTATCTTTCCGCCTGCGATTGCTTAGCGTTTTAAATTATCAATTTCCTGTTTCAGCTCATTCAGTGATCGGTTCAGCTCCACACGTCGATTGAACTGTTTTTCCTTTTTTATCCGGCTCTCCATCTTACCCGCCTCACGCTTTTTGATTCGTAGCTGTTCCACACGCAGGATAAATTCATCCAAAGTTTCGCCTTTCCTAAACGGGAGCGGTATGACCGCCTTGAGAAAAGAGTGGTAAAGTGCCGCCATATTTAAAACAACGGGCAGCTCTGCCTTTTCCTGTGAGTCACTCATCCAGTCGGTTTCAAAATAACTGCTGCCCACCCATTTGCTTTTGTCTGCATCACTGGGGCGTTTATAGGCTGCTACATAGCGACATTTTTCTTTGTAAGTCAGCACAAACAGAATGGGGGAAGGAATGGCTTTGTCTATGGTTTGCAATACATCTGGTGACAGTTCGCCGGTTTTCAGGCTTACATTAAAAACCTGAACTTCCTGCACTCCATCGCTGACAGGCAGGTTGATTGTTGCCGGGGATAGTTTGTAGGCCCAGGTTATCTTTTCGACTTGCGCGATAAACAAATCCTTCACTTTAGACGTGGGCGTTGCGTGCTCATAGATTTTGCTCTTGGCAAGCTTCTTTCCGAACGCCGCAGCCTTTGGGAAATTGTAAAGCTTACTCAAACCTCATCCTCCTGAACCACAAAAAAAGATATCAGTTCGAAATCATCCAGGCCTTTAATAGTGTCTACCAATGCAGTGGTGTTTACACCTGAAAACAGACTGTCGATATCCTTATCCTCTTTTACCTCGACCATCGACCGAATTGCTTGTCCCAGCAAATCTGAATAATGAGTCATGTCCCGACCATCGCCTGTGTGGGTATTGAACAGTCTGCATACTGAGGATATGGGATTGCTCAAGCCTTTACAGGCGCTTCTAACCAGATCAAGCAGCGGCTTCACCTGTGTATGGTCGGTAATTACCTTGCCATCGTTTCCGATATAAAGCAGATAGTACGGGTGCAGCCGATTGTGCTGATTGACATTAACACCTGAATTGCGATTGCGGAGCGTGAAAATAACCCCGGAGTTCAGACCAATTTCAGGATTGGAAGGAACAACGGCGTGGAGGCCACTAGGCAAATGCCCTAAATCACCACTGGTCTTGATGTAGTTAAGCAGATCCATTCGAAAATCATTTAAGCCCAGATCCGTGATGTTCACACCTGTTTTGAGGTCTTCGAGCTCTATGACTTCTTCCTGAAGGCGACGAAGCTGTTCTTTTCGGTAGGTCACATCATTAGCCTTTGCGGACAGAACATTATCATCACCGGTACCGGTAAGGTCGACAATGTGCATACGATTCTCGACACGCTCTTTTAGATTGATGTATTCGTCCAGAGAAATGTCGGGCCAGTAGTTCACCAGCTGGATGGATTTATTCGGTGATCCGATTCGATCCACGCGTCCAAAACGCTGAATGATGCGAACCGGATTCCAGTGAATGTCGTAATTGATCAAATAGTCACAATCCTGAAGGTTTTGTCCTTCCGATATACAATCGGTTCCAATCAGCAGGTCAATCTCACCGGATTCCTCAGGAAGGATAATCGCTTTTTCTTTCGAAATCGGTGAAAATAGGGTTAGGATGGATTGAAAATCATAGCCTTTTTTCAATGTCGTTTTTGGGGCATCTTTACCTGTAACGCGCCCGGAGTGTATACCGATTGATCGAAGCTCGTCAGAAAGATTTTCATAGAGGTAGTTGGCTGTATCGGCAAAGGCTGTGAATATGATGATTTTCTTATTACCCGGATTTATGGGGCTCTGAATCTTCTCCAGAATGTGCGCCTTTATGTGCTCAAGCTTTGAGTCATCAACGGGGCCGACTTTTTTCATTTCCGTCAGCAATTCCGATATCAGAAAAAGATCAGCTTTGAGGTCACGTTCCCATGAAGGCAAATCCATATCTGCAAGGCGCACTTGCACCTTGCCACCAATTATGAAATCACCAAGGCCGGCCAAGTCATCGTCTTCCACTTCAAGATCACCAAGAGAGTCAGTAAGATCATGAATGGAAAAATCAGATCCCGATTGCTTGAACTGCTCTATCTTGGTCAGCATGGAGTTGTGGTTTTGTTCAAGAGCACCAAGGGTCAATCTGAAAGATTCTACCGAGCTTTCAAGACGCTTCAGAAGGTTGGTCGTCATCAAGGACTGAAGACTCTTTTCGCGGTCAGCCTGTCGTAGCTTTCCTTTGCCGCCTTCGATAGCAGTATCATAGAGTTCTTCGTATTTTTTTAGTCGACTCGGGAGGATGTAACTGACGGGGGCATAGACAGAGAGCTTTAATGATGAAAGTTGCGCATAAATGTCATTGAAACTCATAACATCGCCCCGCATGGTCAGAGGACAACGGAAAGAAAGCGGCTTTCTTCTAACTGGGAATTTACCAATGTCGGTTGTGTCGTAGAAGGTTTCAATATGCTTTCTGGAGCGGGCAATTGTTACGCTGTCCAACAACTCAAAAAAATCAAACTCAAGAGCATCCAATATGGATTTGGCGGTACGCTCTTCGGGCGGCAGTTTTGACCACCAATTGAAAACAGTCTGAGCGTGTCTGAATATTTCTTCAACACTTTTTCCAGTACGGAGTTTAGTGCTGAGGTTTTCTGAATCTCCCTCATAGGCAAGTGCAAGCTGATTGCGAAGATCGTTGAAACGATTATTTACCGGAGTGGCAGAGAGCATCAAAACTTTTGTTTTTACACCATCTCGAATGACAGCGTTCATCAATTTTTTGTATCGAGTCTCTTTGTCTTTGTAGGCATCATTATTTCGAAAATTGTGCGACTCATCGATAACAACAAGGTCATAATTTCCCCAGTTGATCTTGTTCAGAGGTGTGCCTAAAGACTCGCCACTGGTGCGTTGCAAATCCGTATGGCATAGCACATCATAATTTAAGCGATCCTTAGCAAGAATATTGGTCTTCAGGTTCCGGTTGTAGTTCAGCCAGTTATCTGCCAGCTTTTTGGGACAAAGTACCAATACGGAGCGGTTGCGGAGCTCATAGTATTTGATAACGGCCAATGCAGTGAAAGTTTTCCCCAGACCAACACTATCAGCAAGAATGCACCCGTTATAGCTTTCAAGTTTATTGATAATCCCGGTTGCTGCATCCCTCTGGAAATTAAACAACTTATTCCACACAACGCTGTTCTTGTAACCTGTCAGGTCATTGGGCAGAACATCTTCATTCAAATCTTCAAGGAATTCATTAAAGATATTGTATAGCATCAGGAAATAGATTTTCTCTGGAGAGTTTTCCTGATACACGGATTCGATATGAGTACAAATACACTCGGTTACATCTTGTAGTTTTTCACTATCACCCCAGATTTGATCAAAAAGTTGAAGATAGGTTGTTGTGAGTGGAGCCTCATCAAGTTTGTTGATTAGATTAGAAACAGCGTCACCTTGCTGGTATCCAAGGTCAACGGCAGTAAACCCATGCAAGGGCATATATGCCGCCCCGTCATTACCTGAACTCAAACAAGCAAATTGCTGCATTGGTGCTTTGGTTGAATTAGAGCGAAACGCTGCTTTGCGACGTATCCAATCAGCACAATCTTTGGCAATGGCTCTTTGGGTGAGTTTATTTTTGAGCTGAATTTCAAACTCACTCCCATACAGATTCAGTTCCCGTTGTTGCTTGGGTATATGAAACTCTCTTCGCTCCTTAGCGACTTTGTCCGTAACCTCATTAGGCACGAAAACTGGTGCGGTAAAAATGAACTCAAGCGAGCCTACCTTCTCCAATTCTTTTTTTAGAGCTTCATATGCGTAGATGGAAAAGCAGGAGGCCACAATTTTTAGCTTTGAACCGGGCTTAATCGCTTTTTTAAGGTCATCTCCCCAGAGGACATTTATATTGTCCAATATTTGCATGGTTTTGCCGCCTGTTTTCCTATCATTTCAACATAATGCATTATTTGCCATAGCTGGATTCATCAAAAGAATCACCGCCGCCAGTTCGAACCCATTCATCAACCTCGCCTTTCTTGAAGGGTGTAATGGTCAAATAGCAAAGGGTCCGTTCCTTTTAAACCACAATAGCCCCTTATAAGGTTGATTAAGGTAGGCGGCAACTGTTTTAGAGATAATTAAAAAGTTGCCGGCCATCCATTAATTTTGCGATGGGTTTAGGGTATCGATCATATCTAAAAATTGCTCAAAAAAAGCTGTATCCATATCTTCTGCAATTATTGTAAAATAGTGCTCTTCCAATTGCTTTGGGAAAATTTCAATGCGTGTTAACCTTTTAACACATTTTGAACCTTTGCCTGATTTTATCTCCCGAAGATACGCTTCAATATTTTTACCCTTGTACCAGCTCAGTTTTTTAGCATCTCGTAAAAAATCGGTTTTAGCCCGCAAAATGGCATATGGCCAAAAAGAGTTTTCATTTTCTTCTAATTGATCGTCTGTAAACAAATACAAATCTTTAAAAAAATCTTTTTGTGTTTTAATTTTTCCGTGATCGTCCGCTTTGAAATCCGCACAACCAATCAGATTAAACGTCTTAGCATCAACAGGGTAAGCTTTGTTTTCATTATGGCTAAACAGAAAATAAGTATCTTTATTCTTAGAAATTTTTAATGACTTCCCTGAAAATTCTTCTTTATAATTCCAATTTTTTAAAACAGCAAGTTGAATACCTTTAAAATTTATAACTTTTTCATCTTTAGGAACATATGAATCAGGCAATTGTTGCTGTACAGCTTTATACCCATATTCGCTATAAGGCATAAGCGTTGGTTTGCACTGATACGCGCTACAACCAACTAAAAATATTGCACATATAATAATTAAACCAAACTTTTTGTTTCTCATTTTTTTTACTACTCCATCAAAGCCATTTGAATTAACTCATCGTAAGCAGAGACACCAATGGTAATACACATCACATTCCGTTTGCCGTATCGCATTTTTATTTCACTTTTTATGATGTGATAAGGTATTTTAACCAACATCGTCCACGAGACTTTAACACCGGGGTACAAGAAACTTCGGGCAATTCCCATACCCCGTGAACACTCTGTTAGTTTATCCATCATTTCAGCAAGATAGTCTGCGGCTTTTTCGTTCCATCGGTGCGGTTCAGTATGGATATCCGTAACTGCTTCAAAAATTGCAGCACATTTTTCCTTTTCTTCCAATGTCAATGACATATCAAAATCCTCTCTCTTAATTAGTGTCCATCCAGAAATTGAGGATTTTGCAGAAAGATAATTAGCAAAGATTGCTATTAGTCAGAAATCAAACGTACCAAATCGACATCTCTCTTCATGAGAACAAAAACCAGGAGCAAAACCTGAATTTTGGGCACACT
>JAAERL010000358.1 GCA_024230435.1 Desulfobacteraceae bacterium | reverse complement strand
TCCATGATGTGATGATAAGTACTTGTTGGTTAGAAGTCTCTTGCTGGGGAGGTAAATGAAACAATTTCTTCAGCTTGGATTGTTGCGTCAAGTAGCAGTGATGGTCTTCAATAGGTATTCATATATTTGTAGCGATTCTACTCAAGTGTATTATCAGTGCATGTGCATTAGATGTGCATTGCATTGCCATTGCAAAAAAATGAGATCAGATGCACCTTCTTTTTGCTTTTTTTGGATCTGCGCTAATTTTTTAAATGCATTTGAATACGACGTGACTTTCAACATAGGAATAAATAGGTATTATATCCGCCGTAAAAACGTGCCCACGCAGCCCACGGCTCGCCCATGGCCCACAGCTGCGCAGCGGCGCCCGCGGCCGCAGAGACGTGAGCCATGACGCTCGCGCTGCCACTATTCATAAAATCAATAAGTGAGGAATAGAGACTCTAGCAATCCTGTTTGACGATAGCTGACCGGGCGGGGTTATTAGACAACATATGGATTACTAGAGAGAGAGACACGTCGAGCACTTCTTTTATTCATCACTTTCTTATTCTCTGAGCAATCTACAAACCTATTCAGACAGCCAATAATAATAATATCCACAAATCATGCGTCTATCGGCCCAAATAATCCAATCGGCCGAACAACGGACCAATCCCCTAGGAGACCGCGAAATCATCCTTCGCTCCCTCGCCATCCCATCCATCGAACATCTCGCCGTATCCCGCGATCAATTCGACACCATGGACCTATCCAATAATCACCTCCAACG
>JAAERL010000357.1 GCA_024230435.1 Desulfobacteraceae bacterium | reverse complement strand
GATGCTGCCGAAAGCATTCCTTGCTGGAGATTTCTCTTTTGTTGGGTTTCGACTGATGGGCGGGCGATACAGGAGCATTTCCGTTGGTATGAAGCCACGTGCGCACCAGCAACCAACAAACAATGCCAAGATTGCATTGATTACTCTGTTGCACACCATAACATTTTTGACTGCTTGAATCGAAAGGTAAATGAACAAACATGCTTGACAGTTTTGTCATTTTTCCTGCTCCTGTCTCTTCACCTCACACACAAATTTGTTCGCTACCATTTCAGATTCAGCAGTTTGACAAGGCAGCGGCGCGTCAATGCAGAATAAGGAAAGGGGCGGAGTTTGAAAAAAAAAGAGCCAAAACGCCAAGGTGAGTAGAGGAATGGTATATATTTGTTTACTGTCATTTCATTCCCAACGATCTGTTCAAACTTTCTTTTCTTGACGTCGGATCAGGAGTGAGACGATTGATGGTGGTGCTTTTGGATTTAGCGGGCGGAATAAGGCAGGACATGCAGTCGAGGT
>JAAERL010000356.1 GCA_024230435.1 Desulfobacteraceae bacterium | reverse complement strand
GGTCCATCAAGCCGACAAAAGGCCTTGCGCAAACGCTTGGCTGGACGTGTTGTAGCTTGCTGATATTTTAATATCGTACAAACAGCGATTCAGGGAGATTGAAATTACTAATTTTCTAATTGGTATATTAACTTTTGATCAGTTTGGAAATGAAATGAAGTGAAGTATGAGAGGGATTATTTTCATACAGGTTTAATGTACTGGACGCCAGCGTATAAAAATGAAAACGGAAGTATAAATGGAATTGCTAAGACGGATGGTTTTATTGAATTTCCAATTAGAAGGATTAAAATTGATGATATCGATGATTCAATATCACTGTTTATAATGAATCTCGAGGCAGGTACAGAGGTTGAATTTGAAAATGTCGAAATTCATACTTATCCCATTATATCCACAGTGAATCATAATTAAATTAGGGTCGTGGAAGATGGCGCTGGTTCAGTTGTATGATAATAATAAAATCAAGGACTTACGATTGGTTGTAAGCGATCTTTATCTATTGAATTTTATGGCAATAATAGCTTTCCCAGTCATTGTTTTCTATATAACCGAACCAGTGCCCGGATTAGCATGAATTCATTTAACTTTTTAGTAATTCGAAAATTATTATAGATATAGACTCGGTATTTGAATATTGTTCAACCTAAATTTTATAGACGATCGTAAAAAATTAATTAATATGAATTCACTTCAAGTTTTTAGTAAACAAAAAATGTTCTTATTTATTTGTTTATGCATAGTTACGTCTGAGTTATTGGAATCAACTTTTAAAAAAATTAATGGCACAACTATCAGTTTGTCAGACTGTTGTCAAAAAGCATACTGAATAAGTTCATAGAGTAGTAGATGGCATGGTTGGCAGAATTGCATTTTTTTTGTTATGATATCCCAATATATGGATAATATAAATTTTTCGGATCTTGAAAGGCAGATTATGGATGATTACTTGATCCTGTGCTTTTATCTTAAAAAGGTAGCGTGTAAAGAAAAGGATGAAGTCCGTAAAAGAATCATTTCTGAGAAATCTAATCAGCTTTTGACAATACTTTCAGATCCAGATAGTCCATTATCCGGTTATTCCAATGATAAGAAAGCAACTCTTGAAAAGGCTGCTAAGGAGTGCGCCGACTTTTTTTAAAGATACAGTTCCTGTGTGGAGGGAAGGAATGCGCAACTTTCGTTAAGGCATCATGGTATTCACCGGCTAAGTGCTCAACATTTGAGCGCTCTGACTGTTGTACACAATTATACAATCAAAAATCGAGATGGCGCAACACCTCCGAACTTTTTTTTGAGGCTAAACATAATGATTTGTTTGAATGGTTACTTGCCACATGGATTATCCGGCAAGACCGAGGAATCGTATGGCAAGAGCGGCTTGAGGCCAAATGGCCTAAGTTAAAATTAAGCCCTATAATACCTCTAATACTCTTATTTTGTATAGTTGCTAAAAAAAAGTTTCGTTGTTCCAGAAAATATGGTAATAACAAAATCCTTTGATAATACAGAAAAAACAAAAGAATTGGTAGAGACAGAAAATAAAACTATAACTGATGAGAGCTTATTACATAGTGTCCATCCAGAAATTGAGGATTTTGCAGAAAGATAATTAGCAAAGATTGCTATTAGTCAGAAATCAAACGTACCAAATCGACATCTCTCTTCATGAGAACAAAAACCAGGAGCAAAACCTGAATTTTGGGCACACT
>JAAERL010000355.1 GCA_024230435.1 Desulfobacteraceae bacterium | reverse complement strand
TCCCCACCCCAAAATATGTAGGAATAGACACCCTGATCATCAATATGGAATGATTTTTCAAAAAGTTGCTAACTGTGGATTGCTTACTATGTTCGGGAAGTCCAATCTACACCCGATTTTTATGGCTCCACTTCACTTCAAGAAGTCACTGGTACAGCTGGTTATGAACCGGCCGCTCCGCTCAGACAACGCGGGTTTGAATCTCACATATCGTACGACATGTCGATGACGTCTGGCAGTGCATGCGGGTCAATTCAACTCTTCAGAGAGAAGAAGAGATGAGTTTTAGGGGCAAAAATGATGGATTTTGCCAATTTTCACCACCTTTTGATTTCTTTCTCCTCTTCTCGAGGGAGTTAGCCCTCAGGAATTTTTTTACCTGACGCGTTGTTTCAATGCTGAACAGGTAAAAATAAGCGGAAGGGATGAATTGAAATAGCGGGCTCGTAAAAAATCCGCTTCACTAAAAAATGCGATGTATTTCGCCTCGTACAGTATGATAGAATTTAACTTGCCACCAACCTTAAAACTAACAATTAC
>JAAERL010000354.1 GCA_024230435.1 Desulfobacteraceae bacterium | reverse complement strand
TATCGGTGTCGTTATCATCGTCAGTTGTACCTGAATCAGGGAAACTTGAGCTATCGCCTGGCAATGTCCCAGCATTTATTTCATCGATATTTTTGACTCCATCGCCGTCAGAATCAAGGTCCTCAATGTCTATAAAGGCGGTAAGGTTGCCACCGTAACTTTCCCAATCGTTATTGTATTCGTTGAGCGCAGAGTAATTGTTTCCGGGATGACATACCCTACAATTAAGCTTAAGAGGTGAATCAGGATATTGTCCATCAAACGCATCTTGGTCATCAGTATATGCCATAGCAGTACTAAAGAAAATAACTATAAACAAAGGAACCAATAGTGGTAAAAATCGTAATTTTTTTAACATCTTTTCTCCTCTTTCTTTTCTCCTTAATGATTGTTGATCCCATTTCACGCAGCGAAATTTAAAATTTTCGCTACACTCTATTACTTTCGTTCTAATAAATAAGAAAACTTCTGAAAAAATCCAAAAATAAACCATATGTACTTTACTGACTTTAGCGTAAACAAAGACACATCAGGTAAATTTCTATTCAAAATTATGACGCCCGTTGATTCATCCTTTGCTGTTCATAATAACAGGCGATGTGGCTTCTCAGAAAAGTTTTCCGACTGAGATTGTGTAATAGCAGCAAAAAAAATGCCAAGACGAACCATAAGGTGTGGTTTCGTGTGAATATAAATATCATTTCAAATGGAAAAATATATAATATAATCCTATTAACATCTTGTTAATTTTATATTTTTTAAATTGATAATTTGTAAATTTTATTTGAATGAAAATTTATGGCATCTGTATAGGC
>JAAERL010000353.1 GCA_024230435.1 Desulfobacteraceae bacterium | reverse complement strand
GACGCTCCGGCGCTTGGGCCGCACTGCCACCGCGCCCACTACCATACTTCATCTCTCTCTCGCTGGCACCCTCTTACATATGTAGGTAATATTACTAGCAGATTTATATTATTAACCTTAAGGATTATCCCGACGAAATCATGTCATTTTCTACTATTCCTACGCATATTTTTTACTTTGCAGTGTCTGATGAGTTTTATCTGTGGCAAAATTACGACACGAAGCCAGGGTATCGTATGGCAAAATTACGACATGAAGCCAGGGTATTGTACGCACGCCGGTAACGACAAACATCATTGAAACAAAGCCAGGGTTTGGCGCGCAAGATACTATTCCTACGCATATTTTCTACACAAAAAATTCCTGAAGACGACAAAATTATGGGAGGGGAGATACACTACTTCTCAGTGTCTGAAATATGGTATTAATAAAAGAATTTGATGCCTCATTCTAGTAACAGTGAACACACCAGTCTAACCTTACTCCCCCCAAAAAAGTATACAAAAACAGCTTTTTGTATCCAATTGAACGCTGAATTCAGCGGCATTATCGAGGTCCAAAATCAGGGTTAGGCACACT
>JAAERL010000352.1 GCA_024230435.1 Desulfobacteraceae bacterium | reverse complement strand
GTGAAAGCCTTTCCGAGAGGCTGCAAAAGGTTTTTTCCTAAACAAAACGCAATGCAGAAACACGCTGCAAATTAAGGACTCTGAAACGAAAAAGCTATTTAATATCGAGGGTACTTGCGCCGGCACCTGAGTCTCGCCGTTCAAGGGCCACAAGTCATAAGAGTGTCAAAGTTAGTTCCTTGAAAAGCGCAAAACTTTTTTTACTATTTCCCTTTGTCTGAAACAGCGCGCCGTTGCTCGTTGGTTCATGACAAAAAGACAAAGAGAAGTTATAAATTTGCGCTTTCCAAGGCTCTTTGACATCTGACACCAATCCCCTATGACTACAACAGGCTCAGGTGCCCGCGATTGGCCAGCAATTGTGTCAGGCCGTTCCTGAAGGGCCAATTAGAATAAGCCAACGTTGGTTGATTTAGCTCTTCTAGCTTGCGCAATCTGGCCATCTGGATAATTGGGCTGGATAATTTTTTTATCCAAATACCAATCCTAAAGGTACTGGATAGCCGGCTTGGATAGAAATTTATCCAAGGAATTTATCCAAGACCTGTTTTGGCTCCATTTTTTTGGGCCTTTTATCCAACCCAAACAGGGTTGGATAAATTCCTTGGATAATTTTTCAATGCGGGCAAGCAAGTGCAAACTTTTTGATAGCACGCAACAAGCGAAGCATCGCAAACATGACGCCAAACGCCAAACAACACAACAACAACTATTCTCTTTAACGACATCGATACATATCATACAGTAGATACATCATCGCGATGTCAAATAATAACGATACTTAAAATTAAGCAACTGCACTGTATTCAATTTTATGTTCTGACGTAGATCTAATATTAGTACTGTTGTAGAATGAATGAGTGATATCATCCTTGAGATTAGTGATGCACATCCAGCGAGGTAACTACCATTGAATTCAACATCTTATAGAGCAAATCAAAACAACCAAGAACATCATTACATAGACACAATAAACTGGACAAGTCAACGAGCTTTTATTAATTGATTATGGTCTATGTAGTACTTGTAAGCGGAACTAGTTGGCATCTCCTTGTTGTTTGTATCGATTGCTTGTTTGTTTATCGATATCTACGTTTGCAGCTGTTTGGTAATGATATGTGGCTTTGACGGCGGTTAAAGCACAGGCACAACGGAAAAAGATGGACTATCCCGGAATATTTTTATCCAGTCCCTTTAGGAGGCGTTCCTGGATAATATTTTCTATCCAAAAAAGTTATCCAAGCCTGTCAGTCACTAGTGGGACTGGCCAAAATCCAGCCCATTTATCCAGTACCTTTAGGAATGGCCTTAGTTATTTGATTTTTGGCCACATGATGGATGGCAGGTTTTTTTTCAGCGTGGGTTGCTGATGCGCGGCCAATGGAACAAGGGGATAACATAAGGGGATAACTGATCTCAGATTTTTGAGGGGGGGTAAGTCCTACCCTTCCTCTTCTTCGAAGAACTGCAGTGAAAGGCAAAGAACAACTAAAAACCAGAGCGCTGCGGC
>JAAERL010000351.1 GCA_024230435.1 Desulfobacteraceae bacterium | reverse complement strand
GGGTCTTGTAAACTCAGCATGTAATATAACCGATTGATTTTTTACAATTTTTGGCTAAGGACTTAGTTTTTTACCTTAGATAATATTTGCAATAAATTTAACTGGTTACCATACTTAAAATAATAAGACCCCAGAATCCAACATGAGCCAATTTTATAATGCTGTCAATTATATGATCGGAGTGAGTACTTGATTGAGGCATATTGTAAACAGGGGACGAGCAAGTGGCTTTGGCTGTCAATTTTCGGACTGTTGACATTAACTGTAATTTCCGATGTACAAGCCGATATTTATGTTTATGTAGATTCTCGGGGAGTGATGAATTTTACCAATACTCCAACTTCCAGTGAGTATAAGCTTTACATGAAAGAAAAAAAGAGGGCTTCAAAAAATAAGTGGCTAGTGGTCAAAAAATACGATGATGTAATTATCGAAGCCGCCAGTGTCAACGGCATCGCATTTCCCCTGCTCAAGGCGCTTATTCATGTAGAGTCGTGTTTCAATCCAAAAGCGGTATCGAGAAAAGGCGCTTTGGGGTTGTGTCAGATAATGCCTCAGAATCTGAAAAAACTGAGCATCGAAGATCCTTTTGATCCAAAGCAAAATATTATGGGGGGCGCTCAGTACCTTAAAAATATGATAGACCGTTTTGACGGGCAGCTTTCATTGGCCCTAGCGGCTTACAATGCCGGACCCACAGTAGTTGAACTTTATCAGGACATCCCTCCTTATCCCGAAACTCAAAATTATGTAGAAAAGGTGTTGAGGTTATTTAAACATTATAAAAAAAGCTAATTCGTGTATACAGAATCAGACAGGTTTTGTTTTAGGCGATTGTAGCCGTATGTTTATTCTTTGACAAAAATCGTCTAACACTATAGAAAGGCTCAACAATCCCGCTATAAAGAGCGAAGCTTGCATGAACACAGCTTTTTTGCCTCTTGTGCGCTATGCCTAGGGTTCGTTAAGTATGCAAACTTTGGCGCGCCTTGAAGACGAAAAAAGAATCTAAGCCCATGCCCAATATGGTATCTATTGAGATGCTATATTTTGAGATATTATATTTTTTGCGCCAATCGCCTATGCTGGCGGCTGCTTGCGTTAAAGGCGCCGCTTACATTACCGGGGCTGACTTGGATCCGCGAAGGCTGAGAAATTAAAAGGCAACTTTAATGCAGCGAGTATCGCCGGTTGTTGCATCACGCCTATAACTGCCAACAAGAAAAAGGAGGCGGTGTTTGCTCTACGGCATAAATGCCAGAGTCTTTACACCGAATTTTAGATGACGATAATTACGCAACTTGATTGGACCCAGAACCTTCAGTTTATCGGCCGCTCCAATAATGGACCGGCTGTTGTCTTAGATAACCCCGAAGGGGGCAGCGGCCTGACGCCAATGCAATATGTTTTAATGGGCATTGCCGGTTGCATGGCGATGGATGTGGTTTCAATTCTAAAAAAGAAACGCGCCAGCCTCACTGCAGTGCAGGTAAATTCTCAAGGCGATCGGGCACAGGACCATCCCAAGCGTTTTACTGAGGTTCGAATAGAATTTGTAATCACCGGAACCGGTGTCAAACCGTCTGACGTTGAGCGCGCCATCGAGCTTTCAGATACCAAGTATTGCAGCGCCATAGCTTCGGTGAATGCCCAGGTAACGCATACATTTAAAATTGTGGATTCTTCAGGGCCGGGCAAGAAGTAAAATTTTTAACTCTCCTGAATTTTGTCCAAATTTGCCTATTTCGTGTTGAACGCTTTTAAAACTGCCAACAATTAACTTAATTTCGGGGATTATATAAAAATGCTCATGAAGATTTTGCTGCCGAGTTGTCGTCCGAGTTTGCATCCAATGAATTGTTTGGGCATGTAAGGCGATTGGCGGAAAAGAATATACCAGATTGAGCTTCGATTTTTTTTCGTCTTCAAGGCGCGCCAAAGTTTTGCTGATCAGTTTGCATACTTAACGTATTCGAACCTTTGGCATAACGCACAAGACGGGAAAAAAGACATACAAGATGGTATATTCTTTAACTGTAAATCGCCTAAGCCGAGAATTGATCTGTTTTGTCAAAGAACAGGATCAGAGCCGGCAAAGGTAGTAATTCTTTACGTTTTTTGCTGATTCTTGCCCCCGAGATGCCAGGAGATGGCTTGTTTTTGTTCAATCTGCTTCGTTTTTGGAAAATTTACTTTCCGCATTTTTTGGCCTGCATATCTATCCGCCATAGTTTTTTGTGTATTATAAAGGTGTTGACTATCAGGCCGATTGCACAGGCAATGACGGTAAGGGGCAGCAGGATGCCGAACCGGTTCGTACCGAAAAGTATGACGTAACTGTTGATCAAGATGAAAATCAGGCGAATTTCAGTTGGCCCTATTCTGAAAAAGTAGATTTCAAATTCGTTGGTGGCTGCAAAAGACAGAAAAGAGCTGACCATGAAGGCGCCGAGAATTACAACAAGGGCAAAATACCAGATTTCAAGTCCCTGAGGTGAAATCATATAGCCTACGAAGACAAGTGAGCACAGAAACAAAAAGTCAAGAAAGTGATCCATGTAAAAACCCCACTTTATCAAACCTGTGTTTCTGTGCCTGCCGAGTTCTCCATCAAAAAGATCTGTCAAATATTGCAAGACGATCATCAGGTTGACTATCCACAGCGCGGAAAGATCTTTTTTGGCCTGAAAGCCTAAGATGATATTGATAATGCTCCAGAGAACCGTCATCAGGGTGAGATGATAGGTCTCAATAAACCCTGGTATTTTGGGTACAATCCAAAATTTTAATTTGTTTTCAGGGACGCAAAATAAGGATTTGCCTGCCTTTTTGTCACCCCCGAATTCAGGTTTTGTCATTTTAAAATCATATCCTGGCCGATTACCGTTGAGGCGGCAATCACTGCGGGTAAGGAATTGGTGTTTTTGATGGTAACACGCCCTTTGATTACAACATCTTTTTCGAACCGGACATCGCCTTCAATCTTCAGTGCCTCGCAATCGATAAGGCTTGGAATTCCTTGGGAAAATCGATTTTCAAATGAGTCAATTTTTCCATAATACGTATCATCAAGTTTAATCTGAATACGCCCCAGCTTGCGTTCCGGGTTGGGAATCAGGCAGCCTTGCTCATCAAAAATAAAACAATCCGAGCGTATCGCTAAAAGGTCCGAACATTTTTTTACCGGCCGGAAGCGTTCCATTCCCACTTTTACCGCCGTAGCACCGGCAAATAGTGAAATCGCGGCTCCCATGGCGGTTTCAATCTGGAATACACGAGGGCTGTTTTTATCCCTGGGATCTAAGGTTTTTGGATTCAGGATAATGGGCAAATGGATCACGTTCTGAGTTTTAATTAAATCTTCTAATGCAACCAGGTTCACCCACAAAGAGTTGACATTAAAAAACCGGTAATGGCTGATGTCTTGAAAGCAGTTTAACTCATCTTCAGGACATTGGGCAATTTCACGCAAGATCATGCCTCCTTGTGCGTGAAGAGCAAGATGGCCGCCTTTCATGTCCGCGGGTGTGCGTTGGGCTACCTCCATCATGAAAGGGAGGTTATTTTCGGCGAAATAACCCAATAAAGCCGGATCTGCTGTAGCGCCTAAATTATCGGCATTTACAAATAAGGCGTAGCAGCAGCCGTCTTCGAGCAGGGTTTTCAGGAGCCCGGAGGTATGCAGGGCCGTGTAAATTTCACCATGACCCGGAGGATTCCATTCCAGTTCAGGATTGGCGGGCCAGAGAGCGGGGGCGAAGTTGTTCCGCAAAATTTTTGGGAATTTGTGTTGCTGGAAAAAAAGAGGCTGCTGTGCCGGATTCAGCGCATTCACAGCCGCCACCGTATCATCATGGGTATTGAAGCTGTTCATAATCGCCAGCTTCACATTGCGGGCTGCTGCCTGGTCCAGGATAATCTGAAGAAATGATTTTTTTTCTTTAACTTTAAGAAGAGTTTTTGCCTGCGTTAGCCCCATGCTGGTGCCCAGGCCGCCGTTGAGAACAATCATTACCGTTTTTTCAAGGGCCTGTTCCCCGGTCTCGGTATACATGCCCAGATTGGCGTAATCGGCAATATCGCCGGGGGTTACCGGCCGTATTTCCTTGCTGGAGATAAGGCCGGTGGCCCCGGCTACCACTTGTTTATAATAGTGAGAAAACGTGTCAATGACCACGCCGGGAAGATTTTCGGCTTCCATTTTTTTTTTAAAGCCGGTCAAATGGTCCATAGTTGTTTTCCTATTCTTGCGTTCATTGGCAAACAAATTTGGCCGGTATCTTCCACGGACCTTATACAAAGTGTCCATCAGGAAAATTGGCCATTTATGGATGGACACTATGGGGGTTTGGTTTTAACTTGGGCCATTGTAATTCAATGCCGATATGTTTGGCTGAATAAAATGAATAAATCCATCATAATATCAAGCAATGGCATGAATGCCTCATAATTAGCGGCCGATGTTAAAACCAAGCCCCGCTATTGCTATCCGTGCACCTGTTCGATCCAATTTAAGGTGTCTTCGCTGCGCCCATACTGAATGTTTATGATTGCATCGAAAAGTTTTTGGGAAACCGGACCCACCTTGCCTTCGCCGATTTTCAAAATCTTGTCTTCGTATTTTAATTCGCCCACCGGTGAAATGACAGCGGCTGTTCCGGCTCCGAAGATTTCTGTAAGTTGGCCGGATTGATGGGCTTGTACAATTTCATCGATTTTTATCTTCCGCTCGATGGCTTTGATGCCCCAGTGTTCAGCCAGTTGCAAAACGGACTTGCGGGTGATGCCCGGCAAAATACTGCCGCTAAGCGCCGGGGTGATTACTTCATTGTCAATGACGAAAAAGATGTTCATAGCGCCTACTTCTTCGACATACTGTTGCTCAACGCCGTCAAGCCACAATACCTGCGTGTAACCGGCCGTGTGCGCTTTTTCACCGGCAAGCAAACTGGCTGCATAATTGCCCAGCGTTTTGGTGTCTCCGACGCCTCCGCGCACAGCCCGCACATGATCGCGAGTTACCATGATTTTTATCGGGTTGAAGCCTTCGGCGTAGTAGGCGCCAACGGGCGAAAGAATGATGAAAAAGCGGTATGTTTGTGAAGCCTTGACCCCCAGAAAAGGATCTGTGGCGATCATGGTGGGCCGGATATAAAGTGATGTGCCCGGCTCTTGGGGAACCCAGTCTTTTTCAACAGCCAGCAATTGCTTGAGCGCCTTGAGAGCAAAGGCTTCATCAATTTGAGGCATGCACAGCTTTTGCGCGGAATAGTTCATACGCCTGAAGTTTTCCATGGGGCGGAACAACTGGAGATTGTCTTGCTCAGTGCGATAGGCTTTCATTCCTTCAAAGATGCCCTGTCCATAGTGCAAAACCATGGTGGCCGGGTCCAAGGATAGCGGAGCGTAAGGCTCTATACGCGGGTTATGCCATCCCTGATCCGGGTTGTAATCCATATTGAACATATGATCGGTAAAGTTGGTGCCAAAACCCAGTTTGCCTTGGTCCGGTTTGGGTTTAAGCTGGCTGGTTTTTTGAACGCTTATTTGCATTGTTGTTCCTCCTTAGGGCTCGCTAATCCGCTCAATTGTTTATTTTGATCCATGCACCCGCTTTTACAAAACTTTTATACCGGGTGCGGTGGCACAGGCGCCTTTTAAATGGTGCTTAGGCGGGTTTCAATCAAAGAATATGCTATCTTGCTTTCCTTTTTTTTGTCTCCTTAAGTTGTGCAAAGCCCTAATATGTTAACTATGCGAACTTTGGCACGCCTTGAAGGCGGAAAAAATTTAAGCGTAATATGGTCTTATTGTTTTTCGGCAATTGCCTTAAAAGTGCGTATCATTCCGCAAAATACCGGATGTTTTGCATCTTTAAGGTCCCAAACACGAATTTTTCAAAGCAGATCATATTACTTTTCATATCATCGGGCAAGTCTTGCGGGCCTTTTTGGCAGGGCCATCGCATTATAAATCAGCAGGTCAAGACCTTTAAAAGGTATTCATTGTCCCATCCGGCCCTGAGCCATATAGATTTGATGCTTTTTTATAATAATTTTTTATTTTTTATCAGATTCAATGCTATATGTCTGAGCGCCGTGAAATTTTCAGGGGCATTATCCCTTCAGACCCTGCATTCATCTTTCACGAAAGGACACGTCTAAAACCCGGCGAACGTTATTGTCAATGTTTCAGTGATTTCGGACCGTAGTTGCATATTGTTCAGCATCACTGCCGATATAATAGCTCACCTTGGTTTCAATTTTATCTTTAAACTTTTTTGGGCGTTGAACCATACAATGTTACCGGTTCTTTTCAGTTTTCTTTTTTTGAACAAAAAACAGGCGGCGCATTCTCCATCCTCTAAGCCAAGCGTAGGGTGGCCCCAGTGTCAGGATAGATGCCGCCATTTTGATAAATCGTATCAATTCCGGATGGGATAATGATTACTTTCTCAAGGTCTTGACCTCATGATTTCTAAATATGCTCCCTCTTGCTATTCGCCCGGTGTTTGTTGTTGGTCTATATATTGCCGGATAATTGATATAGGCGCTCCTGCGCATGAGGCGGCAAAATAGCTTGGCGACCACAGAACACCTTTGCAATACGATTTTTCCAGGGCGGGGAATTTTTTCCGCAGCAATCTTGAAGAAACCCCTTTAAGGCTATTTACGAGCTTGGATACAGACACTTTAGGCGGGTACATCACGAGCAGATGCACATGGTCTTTTCCGCCGTCAAATTCTTCCAGCGAGGCTTCAAAGTCCAAACAGACTTTTTGGAATACATTCTTCATTTCGTCGAAAACAGTCGCGCTGAAAATTTTTCGGCGATATTTAGTAAAAAAGACCAAATGGACATGCAACTTAAAAACACAGTGTCTACCTGTTCTTATTTCGCTTAATTTCGTCATAGGCCAAACGTATATAGAAAAACATGCTTATACGCAAGGCATTTAAATTACGGTTGAAAACCAAACCCCGAATTGAATCGGAATTAAGGCGATTGGCAAAAAAATATAGCTACTTAACAGATACCATATTGAGCTTAGATTTTTTTGTTTTCAAGGCGTGCCAAAATTTACATACTTAACGTATTCGCACCTTTGGCATAACGTACAATACGGAAAAAAAGACATGCAAGATGGTTTTTTTTTAACACAATTTAATACAAATTGTCTAAGCGGCGGTTTGCCGCTTGCTTCCGGTTTGTTTGGTATCAAAGCCTTGGGTTGCAAAAGCAGCACCTGGAACAAAAAAAGTCTTGCCTGCTGTAATCGAAAACGGCAGTACAGTTGCAAGACTGGAAGGGGCAAAACAAGATATGCTTTCTTTAAATTTTGGTTTCAGTGCAAATTATGACTATGCAGCCGCGATAAACGTTTTGACAACAGGACATGGCCGCGGCGGAGATGGCGCCAGCCGCTTGATCAAGCTGAAATTCGCAGTTTTATAGGGTGGAGAGGATATCATAAAAAATCAGTCAGTAAAATTCCGATGCCGACGGTGTTTGAATGCTGGTTATAGTCGATGAGGTTTTCACCGTAGCCGTTGAAATATTGTATATAACCTTTGACATACGGATAACTGCCCAGGGGAAAACTCCAGCATATTTTTAAAGCGCCTTTTGAAAAGAACGACTCGATATTGTTTCTCGACATTACGTAAAAACTGTGATTTCCATACTTATAAGTGGCGGACAATTCATAGTGACCAAAGTAATCGGTAATGTCCGGATTATCATCAAATCTGATTGATTCGCTAATCCGGTACCATGGTTTAAAGGATAAGGCCAAGTTGTTTCTACTGAAGATGAAATTTGCAAAAATGCGGTTCCAGCCTCTGGACAGTACTTTGCTGCGTCCATTGGATTGGTGTACGATGCCGATCATATTTAACTTGTTATTAAATCCAAAAAATCGCCAGTCGTTGCGAACCTGAAGCCAAAGTTCGGGTTCGTGGTTGATTTCTCTGAAAGGTGCTGACGCATCGTTGTAGACCTGCCAAAAAGATTGATTCGTATACGCGGCATACAGGTCCACCTTGTCTTTCAGAAGACCTACCGCAAGCGGTGTTTTGATACTGATCTGAAATTGCGCCTCTATGTCGTCTATTGCAAGGTTAGGATTATCGAATTGTTCTTGAAAAAGCGTGGAATCTATTCCACTGGCATTGTATGAAAACGGCATAAAATAATTGGGTTTATGGACCATGAGGGTGAAGGGTTGATTCTTGTTTTGCTTGTCTCTTTTAAGGCGGTTAGCGACAGGATCTTGAGATATTTCGTATGGCCCCTCAGTTGAGATTTCGGTGTCTTGATTAGGTTCGGGCTGGTGCTGCACTAATTTAAGGCGGTTAGCGACAGGATCTTGAGATATTTCGTATGGCTCCTGAGTTGAGATTTCGGCGCTTTGCATAGGTTCGGGCTGGTACTGCTCTAAAAGGCATCGCTGGCGCACTTGGTTCAGGGTAAGGTTGCCATCGGCCTTTTTTGTGGATTCGATCAGGCATTGCTGATAATCAGAGATCTCTTGTGCACAAACCTGGAGCGGAAAAGATATTAAAGTAAGTATTAATGAGGCCCACAATATGGTTACGGTTTTTTTCATTGTTTTATCTATCGGCTATAATTTGATTAAATGGAAAATTATTGAAGGTGTATTGGAAAGACTGATTTGTTTTATCGCTGGGTTTTTTTCCCAATTGCCGCAGCGTTCAATGAAACCTAGATAATGCAATATGGATTTGCTATGTGCATCAATGGTGCTACCGAAAAAATGACCTTGTTCCCATGTCTGACCGGCGACTCTCATTGCCGTTTGTATATCTATCGAATTATTGGGATAATAATCCCTGCCGATTTCGGTATCGTCGGCGGGTAAATTAAAATCGTCTCTATTGCTTTGGGAAAATTGTTCGTATTTGTAGTTCAGAGCTTCGGATAATTGTTTGCACCTGAGATTTTGCACTAAATAATAAACAATTGTTGTGATCAGGACAATTGTGCTTAAAATTCCGGTGAAAAATAAGATGGTGGTAAAGCTGGTTTGTCCTGAACGCACTATTTCATAGCTATAAAAGCTCCATAAAAAAATCGTAGTCAAAAGGCTCAAACAACACAGCATCAGTTTCCTTAGATCGAGATTGGCAAGCATTTTGATAAAACTTTCTTTTTTTTGCACTCTCCGGTATCACTCCGGCGGCATCTTTTTTCAATAAGAACCAACAAATTTACAAGTCATTTTCTGCTTTACGGTTATAATTATGCTTTGTTATCATTATATAGTTCTGGATAAAGCTGATGTGCGCAGTCCGGGCATAAACCATGGGAAAAATCGACCTCCAGGCGGTCGCCGATATAGCGTTCGATTTTTTGCCAGGTCTGGTTTTCGTCTCTGATTTTTTTACATGAAGAGCATATAGGTAAGAAGCTGTTTAATCTTCTTGTCTCTTTAAGGTCCGATTTGAGTTTGCAGATAAGTTTTTCACGTCTTTTTCCGACTTTATGTTTCAAAAGAGTGATCTGAATTGTTGTGCGCAAATTGTTATTATCGTATGGTTTTACTATATAGCCGAAAGGTTCGGTGCTGATCGCTCTATCCATGATTTCCTGATCGCTGCGGCATGAAAGAAAAATAATCGGAACATCTTGCTGTTTTTTTATTTGTTCAGCAGCCTGGATTCCATTCATATCCCCTTCAAGCATGATATCCATGAGAATCAGGTCCGGTTGGTGCTCGGCGGCGGCGGCGATAGCCTGGTAACCGGATTTTTTGATATCACAAACGCAATAACCAAAATTTTCAAGACGCGCCTGCAGTACCGTGGCAACATTCGTATCATCTTCAACGACTAAAATATTGGCTTTAACTATCATTGAGCATCAAACTCCATTTCCATTCGGATAACATTAGCATTGCTTAAGTGTTGAACCTGAAATCATCTGATAAAGCTGTTAGGCAAGATTAAAAGAGCATAAATGTTCATTTGCCATTACATTTTTGTATACTTGCCTTTTTTAGTGAATCGTAGATCCTGCTTTCTTATTTTTATATGTTACGATTTCATGGTAAAAAAATATTTAAACAACATATAGTTGCAACATACGGATGAAACGATGTTAAGTGGTCAAATGGTTGCCGATTTTATATTCACAGTAAAGTACGAGTTAATAAGCAATATTCCTGCCAATAATTAGAGCATATCTGGGATGACCAAAGCATACCCGTCATAAACATCGAACTTACAGCATCCAAGACCCTTTAGGATATATTCTGACAATGCGTTAACAGTGCCCATGCTTTTATTAAAAAATGGGAAAGCCTGGTCCTTTGGGCCAGGCTTTTTTACCCTCATTGTTCAATGCTCATGAAAAGTGCTTGACAGTTTTTATGTTAGATAATAATCGAAGTTAAATAATTGTTTAAATATGAATATTATCTAAGAAAAAGGCGGCAATCATGTTATTCGATCCCAGAAGTCTTGATCATTTTGCCATAAGATTCTCATTTGATAGTAAAAAGGATCATGAGACGTACCGGTATTACAGGCATTATCTGTCCAAGCCGGACCGGTGCCCGGGAGTATTGACCAGAGTTTCCGGTTATATCGCCGATGTGTTGATTAACAGTGGCGCCTGGTTGAAAAAACGCACTTCGTAATCGAGTTCCAAGCCTCTGAAGTTGCCATCTTGCATTTGAAAATTTTCTATAACGTTTGCCTGAAAATCATTGTGTAATCCTTGTTTGATTCGGCAGCCTGTCCAGCCATGATACATGGTTTGGCTAAACTATTCGGGCCAGACCATTTTCTTTGATCTTGACACGCAGTGTTGCTGTTATGCATAATTTATCCTTCATGCCGAGAAGACTCCTTGCCTCGCGCAGCGAAGGTGGGAGATGAATCTGCATTTTCCACTTTGACAATAATAGTAATTCTTTGTATTTGACATGCATGCAAATCACCCTTCGAAAATCTTTCAAATATCGAATCTATCCAACCAAATCTCAAATTTCGATGTTGGAAAATCAGTTTTCCATGTGCCGGTATTTGTACAACTGGAACCTTCAGGACAGAATTGATACGTATAAAAAAGATAATATTTCAGTTACCTATAATGATCAGGCTAACAAGCTGCCCGAACTAAAAAAACAGCGCCCATGGTTCAAATCGGTATACTCTCAAGTGCTGCAAGATGTTTTAAAGCGCCTGGACAAAGGATTCCAATCGTTTTTTCAAAGAACCAAACAAGGCGAGGTTCTCGGCTTTGTCAAGTTCAAGAAAAAAGGCCAGTGGAACAGCATCACCTATCCGCAATACAAAAAACATCCTTGTTCGATCATCACAGTGCCCAAGATCGGCACTATCAAAATGCGCTGTCACCGTACTATCGGCGAATCGGCAAAGGTTAAAACCTTGACGATTACCAAAGACGCGGACAAGTGGTTTGCCTGTTTTCCGGTTGAGCACACGCTTGACATCGAGCCTAAGCAGGACGTGTCTACGGCTATTGGGATCGATCTTGGACTGATAGATTTTGTTTATGATTCGGATGGGAACTCGGCGCCAGCGCCAAGGTATTTGAGGGAAAGGGAAAAACAGCTTAAGCGGCTTCAAAGAAGGCTTTCCGGCGCTAAAAAAAGGACTGACAAATATTACAAGCTTCTTAAAGCTGTTCAGAAATGTCACTTTCGGGTCAAGTGCGCAAGAAACGACTTTCTTCACAAATCGCCTTAGGCCGTATTGATTTAATTAGAAGCAGCAATTTTTCCATACCGATTTGAACGCTGCGGGCAAACCGTTCGATTGTTATCTCAAGATCATTTCCTGGTGCGGCCCTTTTCGCGAAAAACGTTTTTACCCCGGATCTGATCATTTGGCTTGCAATAAATGGTTTACCCTGGCTTTTTTACAGATACTGAAGGACTCTGCGCATTGTCCGGCAATGGCAAAACATAAAGGCTATGGCCGATGTTATAATCAAGCCCCTTTGGCTTTAAACGTAAAGTCGAAGCACAATCGCATAGAAATAATTGAGCCAATACAATTTCATTTCCATTCCTTAATGTTCAAGTTTTTTCTGCATCGAATTGAACGCTTCCGGCACAAACCGTTCGTTTTTCCTTGAAGACGAAAAAAAAATCCAAGGGCCGTAAAAGACCCTAAGCGCAATAGGGTATCTGTTAAGATGTTATATTCTTCTGCGCCAATCGCCTAAGGATCGTAAAAACAACGTACCCATTTAAAATCAAAACGCTGATCGAATAATTAAGGAGGGTGTATGAAGTCTTTAAGCTTTTTTATGATTATTCTGTTAGGCTGTTTTTTTTCAGTTGATTGCGCTGTGGCTCAAGTAAATGTAAATTTTCTTATCAATGGCAAACAGGTTCACAATGCCGTTGACGAAAAAGGATGTATGACAGTCGAACTTGGCACTAAAATCAAGTTGCTCCATTTGAATATCTTCGATCGTGTTCAATGGTATATAAAATACGACAATGGGAAGAATAACAGTGAATGGCAAAAAATTAAAAGCGGTAACTGTGCAGAGTTACAACTATATATAACAGGGGCTCATCAACTCAAAATCAAGATCAAAAGGCCGGTGGGCCTATTTAAAGGGCTGTTTAATAAGTTTAAATATGGCGAAAAGGTTATTACATTAAACCATGTGCCAGGCGATGGCGCGACAGCCACCAAATATCCTATACTTCTGGTGCCTGGAGTAGTTGGATTTGATACTATGTTGGGTATGGAATATTTCTATAAAATCGGCGATTCCATTCGCCGCAATTCCAATCAATTGGTCTATAATGTATCTGTTTCTCCGTGGCAGGAAACACTATCCAGGGGGCGCGATCTGGCGGAAAAGATTAAAGCCTTCTTGAAAGAAAATGATCCTTGCTTTGAAGACGGAAAAATGAAAGTGAATATCATCGCTCATAGTCATGGGGCGACAACATCACGTGTAGCAATCAATATATTGGCCACCGAGTTGCCCGGCAGGGTCGCTTCCCTGACAACTATTGCAGGACCACACTATGGGACGCCATCTTCCGATGGCTTGTTACACTTTGCAAGACTACATCCTGACGGCCAGGAAATTAGACAAAAGCTTACAAATTTTTTTCAATTGTTAGGTTTATATGTATCGGCCATTAGCGGGCACAATGAATATTTTACTCCGGAAAACAAAGAGGTACCAACACTTTGGACCTGGAAAAAATTCATGGATAGCACACCTTTTGAAGACATTCTTGCTACCCAGGAGGCCGAAAAGGTGGCAAATGATTTCACACAATGCCAGATGTACAAATTTAACAAAAAATTTCCAAGCGCTGGTCTTCCGCCCGAAGGAAAATATGTCCCTGATCAAAACTGTGACGCCGTATTTAGTGAAGATGATGTGACTCAAGATTATAATCGCGCTTATGGTTATGGAATCTATGATACTTATATAGAAGATGCATCCGTAGATTATGATTTTACCAATACAAACGGTGAAACTGTGACACTGCCTCTTGTCGTTGGAAACGGCCTTGGGCAGGTGGTGGATAAAGATGATCCTAATGCCATTCAATATTATTCGTTCAGCGGCAATGGCAGTTGGAATACATCGTGGATAGGCGATGAATTTGGTGTCGATATTGATTTAACTGATTGGGCCTTACTATTATTCGCCTCTTTTCATCCTATTGTTGGACAAGCTTATGAAGACTGGCCTGATTGCTTCAAAAACCTTTCTTTTGATAGTGTCGATCAAGCAAATGATTTGTTGGAACGAGTATTTATAAGAGGCCCATTTTTTGGCGATTTAAAAGATTTGTTTAAAGTTGTGCATAATTTGTTATTAGTTGACATGTACAAGCTTGCGTGGTGCATGCAAGATGTTTTAGGCATCAACGGTTACATAGGGCAAACAGATGCTTTTATTCCGGTGGACAGCAGTCAATTTGGCATTTACACCGGCACATATTATTGGAATCATCTGGATGAACAAAATCATATGTTGGGGATGCATGATAAAAACGCACAAGATCCAATAAAAATTTATAACGATCATATTCATCTTTTAAAAACAACGGGGCTATAAAAAGCAATATAAAAGGCGATTTGTGTTAAATAATATACCATCTTGCATGTCTTTTTTCCCGTCTTGTGTGTTATGCCAAAGGTGCGAATACTTTAAGTATGCAAACTGATCAGCAAACTTTGGCATGCCTTGAAGACGAAAAAAATCTAAGCCCGGTATGGTATCTGTTAAGATGCTATATTTTTTTCCGCCAATCGCCTTACATTGCATTATTGTGGCGTTTTTCAAGAAATCAGACGCCACGTCCGGTGGTAACTTTACCGGCTTTTGTCATCTCATGAGGGTAATCATATCAAAAAATTGTTGTTCTAATTTTTTGTATTGCCTGTCCGTAAGCTTATTGGATTGAGCGGTGGACTCAGTTCCGGTGGACAACTTTTTTATGTTGGTATCTTGTGCGCTTGCATTGCTTATGGGCCTGTTCATTGCCTTGGACGGCGCCCTAGTTTTGCCGTTTGACGATAAACCAGCTACCATGGAATTCGAACTCCTTTTGGATCGGCCTTTTTTGTTCTGTTGCATCTGGATTTGATTTAAACCAATACCGTTTATTCTGCTGCTCATTACATTACTCCTTGATTTGAAGAGTGCGGCCGGATTCGATTTGACTTGCGGACAGCTTGGTAACAATATGCTTAACATAAGGCGATACAAATTCCTCGGACAACAGATCCATCAGAATAATATCGGCTTTAGTTCCGCCTACTATTTTTGCCTGTCTTAACCGGCCCGCCACCTTAAAGCCCGCTTTTTCGTAACAACGAACGGCGGATTTATTAAATCCTAAAACATCAATGGCAATGCTATTCAGGTTTAATAAATTAAATGCGTGATCAGCCAAAAGCATTACGGCTTCACACCCGTAGCCATTATTCCGGTATGACCTGTCACCGATGAGCATATGAAATTTTGTGCTGCGGTGAACATGATCGAGACCGAAAAGCCCGCACAGGCCGATGATTTTATCCCCCTTGCAGGCAACGATACTAAAAAGCTGTTCCTGTTCGGATAAAGCCTTGCGTATCATTTCACTGCGCTTTTCATAAGACATCGGCCGCGACATATCCGCGCTGATACAAATGGCCGTTTCCAGGTCGTTGTCCCATTTTGACAGTTTTCCTGCATCGGACATCGAACAAGGGGACAGGTAGCATTTTTCTCCGGTTATTTTTCGGTAATAAGTCATGTATTCCAACCATTCACTAAGTATAACTTTATCGTTAATCTCTTTGAGCTGTTCAATTCAGGCTCTATAATGTAATTTATGCAGCAAATATCATGCCAATATAAAAAGGCTGTTATTACTGAATTTTTTTTTCACAGCCCTGGCAACATTGTTGTCAATAGCAGCAACTTTTTTGTCATATGGGCAGCACAGTTGTCAAATCCCAATGCTGAGAAAAATGAAAAATGAAAAAAAAGAAAGGGGCATGTAAAAGCGTGAAAAACGTTAAGGCGCACAGCCGGGGACCAAATAAACATTGAGATGGCATCTTTGCCCGTCACGCAAGGATTAATTCCAATAGCGCCGTGCAAGAGCAAAGGGTCAACCCAATTCTAAACGGATAAGTTTTTTGCGCAATCCTTCACGGGTCAATCCAAGCAGCCGTGCCGCTTCCGATTTATTATTTCCCGTTATTTCAAGAGATCTGAGAACCAAAACCTCTTCCATATTTTTCAAATTCAGAGGCAAATCAAGATGATTGATGGTATCTTCAATGGTTAATTTTTTTTTGCCTAGGCTAATTCTTCGAATGATATGCCGCGACAAATCCTGGGCCTGCACGGTATCTGATGCGGCCAGCACCGAGGCTCGCTCCATCTCGTTATTTAATTCCCGGCAGTTTCCGGGCCAATGATACTCAGTTAACCGGGCTGCCGCCTCTTGGCTGATCTCCAATGAGGGCCTGTTTAACTTTTGCCGCTGAGCAGCCAGAAAATGATACGCCATGGCTACAATATCATTTTTCCGTTTCCGTAACGGCGGCAAATCAATATTGATTACATGCAGGCGGTAAAAGAGATCTTCCCTGAAATTTCCTTGTTCCACCTCGGCCCGCAGATTTTTGTTTGTGGCTGTTATCAAACGCAAATCGATTTTCATTGTTTTTGGGGAGCCTATCCGTCTAAGTTTACGGCTTTCAATAATGCGCAACAGCTTTACCTGCTGATCGAGAGACATCTCACCAACCTCATCCAAAAACAGTGTACCGGTATGGGCCTGCTCAATATACCCGATTCGTTTGTCCACACCTGTTGCCACACCTTTTTCGATGCCGAACATTTCGCTTTCAAACAGGTTGTCCGGAATAGCGCCGCAATTGACGGTAATATAGGGCTTGTTTTTCCGATTTGAATTCATATGGATCATGCGGGCGACGATATCTTTACCCGTTCCGGACTCACCGCTTATCAGCGTAGTTGTCATAACCGCCGCAATTCGGGTGATCTGTAAAAAAATTTCCTCCAGATAAGGGGATCTGTATATACCCGCATACTTCTGATTGCCAGATAATGTTTGAGAACTTGTTTCTAAACCTTGAGATAGAGACATAAGCAGATTAGCCCATCAAGTTGTATACGATTTAATAAACGTGTTTGTAAATTTCGACCCGGGCCGGTTCGTGCTTTACGTAAAAAAAATTTCGCTAAACCGGGACAATTCCTGCGTGCACATTGTTGTTGCACCATGATATAATGATTTTAATTGTCTTAACAAAACGTGTAAATCGGTTTTTTTCTGATTTTAATGTAAGATATATTCTGAATTATGCTTTCTTCCAAGCCACTATCGAGGATTTTATTTGTTTGTTAAAAATTTTTTTCAGCATGAATTTGTCATGTAGCATCACTACTGCTTGATTGTGAAGTATTCACAGCGGCATTTAAGAGCGTGGTCAAAAACTCTATGACCTGCTGTGCAATGGTTGTATAGTCACTCATAGCTAACTTTAATTCTATGCCAAATTGTGTGTTTTGAGAGGTGCAGGCGTCTTCACTATTATTCAATTTTAACTTTATGTCATCCTCATCCTCATCCTCATCAAATGTAAATGTAATGGAGGAATCACTTTCTTCTACTGTCAAGTAGAATCCTTCTATACTCATTTTTGTGAGAAATACCTCGAATCCCTGTGAAAGCCAATAATCTGAAAAATCAGAATCATCTTCACCTGTTAAGCTATATGAGTCTTCAATCTCTTGAAGAAATTCTTCCCAATCCGAAATATCAATTATAAACTCAGAATTATCATCCAGGCTTAATTGCTCTTCAAAAAATTGGTAAATTTCGACCTGTACATTATTGTCTTCCATGACATTTATCAATTCTATGATGGCTTCCTCTTGATCAATCAACTTATCAAACAACCTGAGCACCATGGCGTATAGGGGGACAATACCCGGGTTAACTTGCAGCTCAGTAAATAAATCTCTTTCTAGTACTTCAGTTATTATATATTTGGTAATTTGTTCTCGGTTATTATTATAATCAGATAAGTTAATTGTGAAAGAATAAGTATTACCATTTGCAAGTTTTTCAGTAGTGGTAAAGATCCCCAGATTATCTAAATAGTTTTGAAAAGCAGAGGCGTCAAAGTCCGGATATCCTTCATCGGTTGTGGAGAACTGAAACGTTATTTCATCCTCATCCTCATTCTCAACGATTTTAAAAAAATCGTCAGTAAATTGTGACAATACAATCATGCCCCAATTAACGGGATCCGTATAAGAGTTAGCAAAAACTTTACGCGTAATAATCAACTCATTTGTATTATTTGAACCAGTAGTATCCGATTGATTTGTAACAGAATCCATAAATTATATCCTTTAATCTTTTGACCACAGCCTTTTTTGAAAATTAAAATATGGTAATTATGCTACCTTAAAAGGGTCGTAGCTTTAGCATGATTTTTTGCTTAGGCGATTGGCGGAAAAGAATATACCAGATTGAGCTTCGATTTTTTTTCGTATTCAAGGCGTGCCAAAGTTTGCATACTTAACGTATTCGCACCTTTGGCATAACTTAAGAAGACGAGAAAAAAGACATACAAGATGGTATATTCTTTAACACAAATCGACTTATCACTTCGAAACGGTTCTGACCAATGTTGATCCCTAAATAATTTTTAAGCGAAATTTGAGATTCGCCAAATGTTTCTCGAATGCTGAAAAAATTCATTCTTGCAAAAGATATGAATAGCAGCGCTTTGTTAAATTTGCCTGAGCATCAAGAGGCTTAATATTTGATTCTGCTTCACATCGGTATAAAGTGTAAGGTATCTTAAATTTACCAAAAATTGAGAAATAATCTCGTTCGGCCTGCCACTTTGCCATTTTAATACGGCTCCATTTTATGATTTTAATTCAGGGCTAAGGTCATCGGTTTCTTTTCTGCAAAATAAGCCTTCATTCCAGCTTTTGCTATTTATATGGCCCTTTGAAAAAGAGTCTTTTCCATTTTGTATCCATCCATTTGAGATTGTTTGTGTTCAATGAAAATTTGAAGTTCTTTTACTTGATTAATTGCATCGTTGACGTTTTGTTCTGCGTTGGATGCATGCAATGTGCCATTTCTCCTGTAAAAATTTGATTTTGAAACCAACGTTTTACAAACTGGAGGGATGATTGGCAAGCATTCAATTTTAAAATTCCAATAGTTTTTAAAGGTCATCTTTTTTTTAAAAGGTTACACTCTTTTTAGTCAATGATTACTTTAAATATTCAAAGCAATTTTATCCAACGGCTGAATATTGATATCCGGTGATAATTCCTGATGAGAAAGTACCGGAAGACCCGGCAGCTCGGATTCAATAAGTTTTTTTAGATAGCGCCTGATGTCCATCGATGTGAGCAAAACCGGTGTTGTTCGCCCTGCTGTATTGTATTCTCCTACACTTTCTTTTATGGTTTCCAAAAGTTGATTAGCTGATTCCGGATTTAACGCAAGATAGCTTCCCGCCGATGTCTGGCGGACTGATTCACGCACCATCTCCTCTACGGCAGGGTCAAGCAGATAAACCGGCAAGGTATTAAATTTTCCGCCGTATTTATAACTTATGTACCGCGTAAGCCCCATACGCACATATTCTGTAAGCAATATGGTGTCTTTTTCCTTCTGACCCCATTCTATAAGGCTTTGAAAGATTACACGTAAATTTCTGATCGAAACCTCCTCCATCACCAGACGCTGCAAAACTTCACATATTTTCTGAACAGACAAAACGCGCTGGAGTTCTTTGACAATCTCGGGGAATTTTTCCTCCATCCGGCTCAAAAGATATCGCGTTTCCTGCAGCCCGATAAAATCAGAGCTATGATGCTTGAGAACGTGGGAAAGATGGTACGTCAGGATTTTAGTCATATCCATAAATACAATACCGTTTTGTTCCAACTTTTCCTGAAGTTGATCTTCGACCCAGACAGTTTCGATATCGGGTAAAAAGGGCTTGCCTACAGTAAATGGCATACCAAGCATCTCCAGGTTATCCGGGTCTTCACGAACCAGCAGATAACCTCGATTGAGCCTGCCCCTGGCAATTGGCACTTCATGCATATAGATGCCGTATTCACCTTCGTTTGACTGGGAGCTGTAATTTAAATGTATACCGGGAAAAGGAACACCCAGATCCTTATATAATGCCCGCCGGATATTCAGTAATTGGCCGTTGAGCGCCTTTGGCTTGATATAGCGCTCTATGGATTTATCCACATCCAGCATCAAAGGCACGGTAATGGAAAAATCTTCGGCTTCAGCACCTTTACTGCCGTCTTTTTGGTCTATGGCCCCAGACAGGGCCGGCACCTTATCCTGCACTTGATCAGTAGTTGCGGTTTTTTGCTGCATATGGATAATAAACCCAACGCCCAGCAAAATTAAAGCGAGCAAAAAAAACTGCGGTTTGGGAAAACCCGGAATCAAGGCCATTAATAACAACATTACACCGGCAATGATAAGCGGCTTGGAACGGCTGAGGAGTTGTTGACCGATTTCACCGCCAATATGTGGCTGATCACCGGTTGACACCCTGGTCACAACGATGCCTGCTGTAATTGAAATGAACAGTGCCGGTATTTGAGACACAAGCCCATCTCCGATAGTCAATACAGAATATTTGGACAGCGCACCACCTGCTGTCATGTCTTTTTGAAGGCAGCCCACCGCCAAGCCGCCAAGAATATTGATCACGGTGATAATTAAACCCGCAATAGCATCGCCTTTTACAAATTTCATGGCGCCGTCCATGGCGCCGTACATCTGGCTTTCCTTTTCGATATTCAAGCGGCGTTTTTTAGCCTCTGCAATATCTATCGAGCCGCTGCGCAAATCAGCGTCAATACTCATTTGCTTGCCGGGCATCGCGTCCAGTGTAAAGCGGGCGCCTACTTCCGCTACACGTTCCGATCCCTTGGCAATGACCACAAACTGAACAATAGTAATGATTAAAAACACCACTACGCCCACAATCAGGTTGCCGCCTACAACCATTTCGCCAAAAGTTTGTATAATTTTACCACCATAAGCGTGAAGCAAAATTTGCCGCGTGGTAGTTATGTTCAATGCCAGGCGGAAAAGTGTGGTAAACAACAGCAAGGATGGAAAGGTGGACAAAGCAAGCGGTGAGGGGATGTAAAGAGCCACCAGTAACAAAGCCACTGCAATGCAAAGATTTGTGGCCAGCAGTGTATCGACCAAAAAAGAAGGAAGCGGCAAGATCATCAGTGCGATGATGCTGACCACCAAACCGGCCAGAAAAATATCATTGTACCGATTCAGCGCTGCGGCCATCGTCCCATATTCAGGAAGCTCTATTTTCATGATATTCCTTTCTACGGGATATAAACAGCCTGATCCAATTAGTGGCTTCAACTTTTCGGCCTGCGCCTAAAAGCGCCCGGCCCTTGAGATAAGCTCCCACTGCATAATCACCAGTGTTATCACTTTTTTCTAATAACTTATTTGCAAACGCCAGCGCTTGTTTATATCCGCCTACTTTGGTTAAAGCGTAACAGGCCATTTTTAACGCTGTCATGTCAAAGGGATCGTTGCGCAGGCAAAGCGGCAACAAGTCCAAAGCCTTTTGCGCTTTTCCCGCCTGAATGTAAAACCAGCAAACAACCAGCAAGACTTCCGTGTCCTGATCAGTTAAGTGGATACCGGATTTAAACGATTTCAAGTTTTTTATTACTGCTGTCCAATCGGTCATTGAAAAATCCATTAATTTTAGACAAGATGTAATGAGTGGCGGTATTTATTAAAGAGGTAAACAAGTTCAGCGTTATCATCCAATACCGCAAGTGCCCGTTTTTTTAAATTGACGGATTTATCACCCTTTTGTGATGATTTGATGTTTTTTTTGAGTTTTTTTTGAGTTTTTCCCAAAAGATCATTAAACCGGACCGGGCACAATGTGGAGGCGTCTTTAACAATTGGCGATAAAAGTTGCATTACGAAACTGTCCATGGAGATATTTTCAAAAAGCCGGTTCAAGTGGCTTCGATTAGATTCGAAAGCCACTGGCGAATATCCTTTTTCCGGTAAATGTAGCACATCGGCATGGTCCTGGAACTTGATATCTTCGAGTCCATAACTAAAATTAAAGGGCGAAATTTGAATATTTTTTTTCATCCGGCGTTCCTTTCCCGGTTCCGGCTTATTGTTTTTTAAAAATTAAAATTTACTGCTGCTCGCTCACGTAGTTATATAAATCAAAAAGCACCTCTATGGTTTTTTCCAATTCGGGAGTCGTCACGTTTTCGGATGCAAGCCGGACAGTGAAAAACAGCCACCCTGTCTTTTCGTAACCCACGCTTACATCCAACGGCAGTTCATTATCGTAATGGCAGGCGGCCAGCGCTTGAACCAGCAAACGTTCTTCGTAGCCTTGCAGATGCCGGGCCAGGTAAATAAAAAGGCCCTCTGGGCATCGTTCAATGAAAAACGGCCCCATATCCTCAATATCAAGCCGAATTACACCCTTGTCATTTAGCCTGAAACCCTCAATATCCATGGTGTATCCGAATTGTTCAATCACACGGTCAACGCTGTCCATTTTTTTTTCTCTTTTGCATTTGCCGCTTCTGGCTTCCGGATTCTTGCCTCTTGCGCTCTTGCCTCTTGCGCTCTTGCTGCTCTTCGAGCTCCTGTTCTTCTTTCAGAATCACCTCATCGAGCTCATCCTGAATAAAAGTCATTAATTTTTCACGCCAATGCTTTTGGTTAAAAACACGAAAAGGCAAAAGCCTTACGAGATTTTTTAGTTGCGATAAAAAATAAATCTGAGGCGGCAATCTATTCAGCTTCAATTGTCTTACAATTTTATTATAAGGAACAGACATAGAGCTTTTTTTGTGAATAAACTCCAATATCGAGGTATAAAAATCTTTTTCCCTGACACCCAAGCCGGTTTTGTATTTTGTTTGCAAGGTAGTCAGAACCGCGATAACGTTACGGTACAAATTGCCCATGTATTGCAGCCGGTACAAATCGTCCATACAGAGTTTGAGTTTTACATTTGACTTGGACGGTTGCAGGGATCGCATATCGGCCCCCAGCGCGTCAATCAAAAACTTATAGGCATTAGGTAAATTTTTGTCCCGAAAATGGGCGATGATGCTTTTGTATGTTTCAACGATCCCCTCTTTTGCCAATACCACGTTGCTGTAAAAGTTCCTTAACTCAGAAGTGCTGGCAAATTTATCGTTTTCATATTTGGCGGCGGTAGCCGAAATATTCATTCCAGCGGTAATTTGAGATGAGTATTGGGACTTTAACTTATCCATCATCGCCTGGATAGTGGAAAGCAGCCGCGAATTGCCCTTCTGGTTCTGCAAGGCTTCCAGGGCAAAAGCCAGAGCGGCAAAGCGCCTTACCGGGTCATCGAATAATTCATCAAGAAGTCTGGAAATTTCGCCCTCATTACGTCCCCTGGTACGAAGCGCTTCCAAAAAACTTTTCAGCACGTTTAACGAGCCAAGATCGGGTACCTTTTTTAGGTAGAATTCGGCAATTTTATTAATTTGCCCCGCAACGGCGCTTTTTTTCCCTTTCTTTTCCATTTTTGATAATCTGTCACTGACATTTTCCGCATTAAAAAAACCGGCTTCTTCAGCACCATCTTTTATCATGGAGCCCGCATCAGGAACCCAGGTAACCTGGCGGCCTTGTAATGTGCCTTTTACCGGATGGCTGTCCGGACTTGCTCCTATGGAGCCAACGTCAGCCTCCTTTTGAGAGTCGATCGGTAACTGGGGCCGGTTTTGCACTATATTCGCTTGTATGTGAGATGAAGGGGTTGCCATAGCACTATATTATTCCTGTAATCGAAAATTATAATTCACCATTTCCAAAACATTATTGAAATATAATAAGCATTCGCACAATAGGATAAATTCTGATTCTTGTCTCGGAAATTTTCCTACAAACACCATTTTGCCCTAATTACACAGGCTTTATGGCTAACAGCTTAACGCAATAGGGAAATATATCACAAAAAAATAAGAAATTTTCTGATTACATTCCTCTGTCGGCTTTGGTATGTTAATTTTAACTAAAAACGCTGGATTTTGGTATTTTGGAAAATTACAGCTATAATTTAAAGCAAAGAAGGATATACCTACTATGTCATTAAATAAAATTAGTCGAGATGGTGAAGGCGGCTTTTCTTACAACTCTTTAGATCAAAGCCTTTCAATGCTGGGTATAGCGTTACTAAGTTTTAACCACAGAATAGAAAATACTAAACATAAATTCGAACTACAAGGAGTCGATCTCAGTGAGAAATCGGATGAGCATATTCCTTTCAGTGAGAAGCTCGAAGATATAGGGGACGATTTTGACGATCTGATTAGTACAGACGATGAAGTTATTTATTCTATAGAGGAGGTTGAGGAATTACTATTATTATTTGCGGGTGATGAAGATGTTTGTGAATTAATTGAATCATTATTTGAAGACGTACGCACACTTAACGGAGAAGATCCATATCAAACATCAACTGTGGCTCTCACTGTTTTGGAGTATGCATCTTGTACTGGTAAAACTAAATCAACGAGAGTAAGAAAAAGAGATGATAAGCTTTTAGCAAAGGCCATAGAACTTTCGCGCCTTGATATGACTAAATATGAGGCTGTACTTATAGAATCTGGCGAGAAGAAGACAATTACTGGTGGTAATGCAATTTTTACTTGGGAAGGCACTGTACACTTTTATTCGTTGGAAGATAATTATGAAACTACAGCATACAGTATTTCTATGGGTGGATTGAACTCTTTAATTTCCTTGATCGAGAGTGAAATAAATTCTTGTGAATCAGAAGTTAAATCAATAACCCTTAAAATGAGTAACAGAACGAATGACATGGAGACTGATTCGGATATAATTTATTCTATGACTAAACAACATAGGATATTATTAGACACATTACATAAGGATATAAAGCCTTAACTCAGAAGTGCTGGCAAATTTATCGTTTTCATATTTGGCGGCGGTAGCCGAAATATTCATTCCAGAGGTAATTTGAGATGAGTATTGGGATTTTAACTTATCCATCATCGCCTGGATAGTGGAAAGTAGCCGCGAATTGCCTTTCTGGTTCTGTAAGGCTTCCAGGGCAAAAGATAGAGCGGCAAAGCGTCTTACCGGGTCATCGAATAATTCATCAAGAAGTCTGGAAATTTCGCCCTCATTACGTCCCCTGGTACGAAGCGCTTCCAAAAAACTTTTCAGCACGTTTAACGAGCCAAGATCGGGTACCTTTTTTAGGTAGAATTC
>JAAERL010000350.1 GCA_024230435.1 Desulfobacteraceae bacterium | reverse complement strand
GCCTGCGTCAATGCCCACGGCCCGGTCTTTGAAAAGGCAATCACGGGACAATGCCTTTAGGCTCATGTTGGATTCCGGGGTCTTATTATATGTAGCAGTGTAACCAATTGAATTTATGGTAAATATAATTCGGGATGAGAAACTAAGACCTTGGTCAAAAATACATTAAAATCAGTTAGTTATTCAGCTTAAAGGGTTTGTAAGACCCTGAAACACAACATGAGCCTTTGGATTTATATAGCTTTTAACTGGGGTGATGAAAATCAGCTTTTCCCTATTTTATATACCAGTGCCTGTTCTGCTCATTTCTTAACAATTTTGGTCTTCTGTCCCAATTTGCCCTCCCCAATTTGGGGCGCCAACAAAGATGTCATATGCCTACAACTTTTCTGTCACTATCGATTAACCAAATAAACCGATACTATATGATTAAGTTTTTTGTGGTTGTGTAGGGCGATATGAGATAAGTCTTTGATTTTATTGATACACAATTTTGGTACTAAAAATTCACACTAATAAATTCAGGGGTTTACTGAAAAACTTGATCTTCGAGTGATAGCGATCCAGTAGAGCAAGTTAATGTCATGGCATGCTTGTTGCTTATTAACCGCTTATCAAACTAATATTTAATAAAATTTTAGAAACAAGAAAACTATTGAAAAGGAATTATGTTTAATGACACTCGATTCAACAAACAATCCATATCGACCTTCAAGCGACCACAGCGTTCACCAGAGCGGCCAAAATAACAACGATAATAGGATAGATCAAAGCAATCAGAGAGCAAAAAGATTAACGAGCTTAAAGAATAGCCATTTTCCTAAAGCGCATACTCTTAAAGATAATCAAAATTTTGATAAAGAAAAAACTTCAGTTTCACGGTTTAAAAAAATAAAACAGACTTTGACAGATAAATTCTTGCCGCAGAATGAACAAAATAAGCTTCTTTTTTTCGCAGCAGATATTGGGGATGCTACGCAGGTAAAGAGGTGGGTAGATGCTGGTGCTGATGTGAATTGGCATGATAAAGATGCCGTATCAGCACTACATGCGGCAGCAAGAAATGGCCACGTTGATGCGGCAAAAGTGCTGCTATCGCATTTCGATATTGAAGTGAATTGGCCGGATAAAGATGGCTGGACACCTCTGTATTGGGCAGCAAACAACGGCCACGCTGATGTGGTAATAGAGCTGCTATCGCATCCTAACATTGCTACAGAGCAACCTAATTATGAGCGACCAACATCGCTATATGCGGCTGCAAAAAATGGCCACCTTGATGTGGTAAAAGTGCTGTATGATCAGGAGGGACCACCGGATCGTAAATATCATTATGTGAATACGCCGAGTCCATTTCGCGGTACAGCACTAAAAGTGGCAGCAAGAAATGGCCGCGTTGATGTGGTTATAGAGCTGCTATCGCACCCTAAAATCGATATAGATGACGCTAAGGAGTTTTTAGATGAATTTGTAGCTAACGATAATGCAGATTTCATTCAAGCAATTGTAATAAAAGGATGTTCCAAAGAGGTCCTCAAGTATTTGCGCGATAAAGCTAATGAGGCTGGCAAGCCGCAACTATTAGAAATATTAAAAGGCGGCAAAGTTAGCGATTTTTTCTCTGGCTATTCTAATACGGTGGCTTTTGGGGGGCATAACAAAGCGTATAATGGAAATACTGATGTACCTAAAGGTATTCTTGATATTGTTAAAAATTATCTATATACGCATTAGAAGTAATAGCAATCAAAATTTATTGAATAAATGGCCTCTTTTTGTTGTGATAAGAGGTCATTATTCACCTCTTAACCTTGAACAGGTGTTCTTGCTGAAAGGCTGATTTTGTCCTCAGTGTGACTGAGCAGTTTTGGTTCACGGGTTTTATATTAATTGCGCAATTTGATGAGCAGACTTACGATAATTATTATCTGCCCAAATCAAAAAATCGGTACAACTTCGATAATGGCAAATTTATATTTGTCTAATATATTAATTGATTACGGTAATGTTCATTGATTCTTACAACAGCGAATTGATTGTTGTATAAAATATTGGTCTATTTCTTGCTATTATAGCTTTCGTATTGGTTATAGTTACTAGAACCAGCTTTTAAAAGTTGAATTGAACGCAGTGGGGATAAAGAAAATGAGCTTAAGCACACCAAATCAAAATCAGCTTGCTTATTTATTTTTTTACAATCAAAATTTCAAAAAAAATCTTTTAATAAAATTCATAATTAAAATAGCTTATAAAATGGCCAAATGGGCAAAGCTTGATAACACAAAATCAGTTTTGCAAATTAATTAAAACCAATCCGGTTTTATAGTGACTGGTTGCAATTTAATAGCTTGTTATAACTACCTTTTTATATGTTTTTATGCAAAATTCATGTATTGCAATATCAAAAACTTAATAAAACAGGAGGTTACATGCTAAAGGTTATAATCTCAATTGGGTATATATGGGGATTTATCCTTATATTTCCATTAACCTCGCAAGCAGTAACTGTGAATCCATTCTTCGGCAACAATATGATGCTGCAGAGGGAAAAGTTAGTCCCCATATGGGGTTCAGCAGATCAAAATGAGGATGTTACTGTCACCTTTGCAGGTCAGACAAAAACTGCGTTGCCTGATAATTCAGGTTACTGGATAGTAAGACTCGATCCCATGGCGGCAAATGCCAATGGTCAGCAACTCCGGGTCCAAGGCAACAATACCATCACCTTTGCAAATGTCGTTATTGGTGACATTTGGTTTTGCACTGGCCAGTCAAATATGGAACAAGAGGTACAGGCTGCGAGTCTGCAACACGATCCTGCCCAGGAAGCAGCAATGGCACAGAATATGCGGTTAATAAGAATAAGTTCAGGTGGTAATTTATTATCACAGTGGGAAGAACTTTCACCTGATTCTGTAGGTGCAGCATCAGCGGTTGGATGGTTTTTTGGGAAAAAGATTCAGTCAGAATTAGGTGTGCCCATAGGTTTATATAAATGCGCAAGAGGTGGGACACCGGTTGAATCATGGATGAATGAAGAATCAATTAGCAAAATTGTCAATGAACCGGATATATCACCGGACGGCACATTTGATAATAAAGTTCTGGGAGCCGAATATGCAAATAAAATTAAACCCTACATGCCTTTTGCCATCCGAGGAAACATCTGGTATCAGGGGGAGAGAAACAGTAAGACAAATTATGCGACAGAAACATATTCAGAGCGTTTCATGTCCATGATAGAAGGTTGGCGAGATGATTTTGAAACCGGTGATTTTCCTTTTTATTGGGTACAGTTACCCAGACATTTTGAACCTGGTTTCCCCACCATTCGCGAGCAGCAAAGATTAAGCCTGCAACTACTTAATACCGGTATGATAACTACATTGGACTTGGGTAACACCAATCTTCATCCTGATGGAAAAGATGACATGGGTTCACGAATGGCTGATCTTGCATTGGCCCATCACTACAAGGTCAGCAACAAGGCGCCAATGGGGCCCATGTATGACTCCTATACTATTGATGGTGCAAGCATCTGCTTAAAATTCCGTCATTTTGGTGCTGGCATTGTTGCTCAAGGCTCACGAGTAGAGGGCTTTGAAATCGCGGGAGCTAATGGTGAGTTTTATCCGGCTACCGGCGCCATAGACGGTGATGAAATCATTCTTCAAAGTGAGGATGTATCATCTCCGACACAGGCGCATTATGCATGGCTCCCAATTCCCGAAGAATTTTCCATTTATAACAGTGAAGGTCTTCCCGCCTCGCCATTCCGTACTTATGGCCCACAACTACCGGATGACGTTTTTAGGTGCGCATATTCCGGCTTCGAAGGTTATAACGAGGATGCGGTTATTCATGATCTCACTGATTGTATAAATATATCCCCAGATCCGTAGTAAAAAAAGAAGCAAAGAAGGTAATAATGAGAGCACCTGTGATCTCATGCTTTTCTTTGGAGGGAATACGGGGCAGGTTGAGTCCCATGCCCCTGTTTGGTGGCCGATAATGCCGAGGGTGGTTTGCTTTCTCCCATTACAACTTGCTACCCTGAGCAGATGCCAAATACCTGAATATGCAAGAGTGCTTTTTTTGATAGCATGGTGACCTTAATGTATTGCAATAAATTGCTATAGCAGGGTTCCGTTTAAAAAAGAGAATATATTTTTAATAGAAGAATATATAATTATATAGAACAGCAATTTTTTACGTTAATTACATCGGAGGTAAATGCTATGAATTCAGGATTTGTTAAAGTATTAAGCAATATTGCTTTTATTATTTTGCTATGTGCTCTGACTGTTTGTTCTTTCCCCAGTGATGGGGTATCCGAGTCTCGATCTTCCTATGGGATTGCAGGCGATGTTTTCACCAAATCTATTGTTTTTGATAACCATAGGGCTTTGGCCAGTGTTGACGCCAGCGCAGACAGTAGTGACAATGATGGCGATGATGCATTGTCAGACACAGTCAAAGTCTACCTTATGGCCGGTCAATCCAACATGGAAGGCAACAATACCACCATCGAAAATCTTGAGACCTTGATCTGTCACGGCGGAAACACAGACATGGAGCAAAGCCAAGGCCTGACCTGCGGGTCAACATCAATAAGCGACAGTGAACTCTCGGATCTGTTTTTAAATACCGTAAACAACGATTATGATGATCTGGTTGCGGGCGGTTCAAATGATACCACCACTCAGCAAATAAGAAATTTTCTTTGCGAAGCAGGCTCGATCGAAATCGATGGCGTGTCCTGTGGTGGCAAACAATTCGAATTGGACGACCGGTTGTTTCGCACCATCAGTCAATACTACTATGATGGAAGCTCCTTTGGCTACGGCTATAAAGCATTTATGGAAATGAGCGCGGCCCTGCAGGTTGTGGACATTTTCAATGACGGCCTTCTTACCTCGGCATTATTGGAAGAGCGCTCCGATGTTAAGGTCCTCCAATTCCGGGGCAGCCTCGATGACCAGGGCACACTGTCCTTTCAGGAGCGTTATGGGAACCTGTCTACCGGCTTTGGCGCCAATGATATTCAGTACGGTCCTGAGCTGATGTTTGGGCACTACCTGGCAAATGCTGCAGACGATGATGTAATTTTACTTAAAGTGGTTCAAGGAGGAACTGATCTTCGGGTGGATTGGAAAACGCCTTGCTCCATGGCTAACAGCGCCAACAATTTTACCAATGAAGAACTGGCGCAAGAATCCCTGTATGACGCTCTGGTGGAAAAAGCCTTAATGATTCAAACCAATGCTGCCGGTTACTTTCCCGAATATGCCGGAAAGAACATCGAAATTGCCGGTTTTGTCTGGTTTCAGGGATGGAATGACGGAGAATGTCCGCTATGTGAAGATAATTATGAAACCAACTTGACTTGTATGATTTCTGATCTGCGTAACGATTTGAACCTGCCCGAATTACCGGCTCTCATCATTCAGAGTCATCGTGGTGATGGATCTTCTCCTGTACAGCTTGCCCAGGCCAATGTGGCACAAAACCCGCAAATGGAACCTATCGAAATGGCCGTTACAGATGACTTGTCTCCATATTATCATTTCGATTCCGCGGCTCACCTGGCCATCGGAGCTCGTGCATACTCAGCCTTGGAAAAGCTTAACGCTGTTCAAACTTTTGATACGTCCCCGACGGCCAATGACCAGAATATCAAAATGCGAGCAGCAGAGTTTCTGGCGCGTCCGATAACACTGGCGGCTTATGACGCCGAAGGCGATGCATTGACTTACACGATTGTCACCCAACCCCAAAACGGTAAAATTGTTGGCGATCCTCCCAGGATTGAATATATTCCCAATTCAACTTTCAGGGGCCAGGACAGCTTTACTTACAAAGCTTCAGACGGCATAAATACAAGCGATACGGCTACCGTTACCATTGATGTG
>JAAERL010000349.1 GCA_024230435.1 Desulfobacteraceae bacterium | reverse complement strand
TTTTTTGGCGATCGATCAAAACTCCAAGACACAGACAATCAACAACGAATTTAATTTTCAGGAAGCGACGCAAGCAAGGGAGAGAGACGATAGATACGCGACACGCAACGGGAAGCGTACCGGTACCATGGCACGGCGCATCAGAAGACAATCACACGAAACAATTCAATCATTGACAATGATGCAACGTCAAAGGGTGGCAGGAGAGCAATTGCATGCTTTCCGATGGATTGCCGCATCCGGAGGGGCATGCGGTCGATGATAGTATGATCGGTCCACCGGAACAGTGTCTGCCGCCCCGTTACTGCCATTATGCGAACCTTGTTAATTTTTTTTACACGCTGGTCTTCCGTATCCTGGTTGTGCGTTCAGCACGTCAAGTGGTGCGGTTAATAAGATGTTTTGCAGGTAAGGACTCTTGAATACTCTACAGCCCTCACAAAATACTGCCATTTCTATTTTTGATCGTGCAATGTAATAAATAATGCATCTCTTCTAACTTTTCTTCTGCACTTCCGTTTTCCCTAGGACCTTTTGCATCAGATGCGAAATCAAATTACGCATCTTTCGGTGAAGGTTTGAAGTTAATCGGCGAATCGAAGCACCCGGTAGGTGTGTTTGTGCGATTTTTTGTCTCGAAACGCTCGTTTGGATGTAATAAATAATGCATCTCTTCTAACTTATCTTCTGCACTTCCGTTTTCCCTAGGACCTTTTGCATCAGATGCGAAATCAAGTTACGCATCTTTCGGTGAAGGTTTGAAGTTAATTGGAGATTCGAAGGACTCGGTAGGTGTGTTTGTGCGATTTTTTGTCTCGAAACGCTCGTTTGGATGTAATAAATAATGCATCTCTTCTAACTTTTCCTCTGCACTTCCGTTTTCTTTAGAACCTTTTGCATCAGATGCGAAATCAAATTACGCATCTTTTGGTGAAGGTTTGAAGTTAATTGGAGATTCGAAGGACTCGGTAGGTGTGTTTGTGTGAAATTTTGGTTCGCAACATGTGAAAATCGCAGTCTTTCTTCTAACTTATCTTCTTCCCAGGCGTTTTCCCCAGGACTTTTGGCATTAGATGCGCA
>JAAERL010000348.1 GCA_024230435.1 Desulfobacteraceae bacterium | reverse complement strand
GTTGGACAGAAATGGCCATGTCGGTGGATGGGTCGGGTGCCCGGTGATTGAAAAAACGATTGGAACAAAATCTGCTTCGGGCAGAGTAGTTCTCACGGGAGCCAGCAAGACCGTGCCCCCTTTTTTTATTTCACACGTTAGCTAGTATACGAATTGTAGTGGAAGGGTTTGTCATAGAATAGTATGGATGAGGCGCGTGATCGGTGTGATTACAACGGCCGCAAGTTGAGATACTGATACTTACCGATTGGTTGCTGAACTATGTATTCCTCCATCTAAAATACGTAACCGTTCAACGCAGGCTTTCTTAGCTCTTGACGTCCACTTTGGAATCAATAAGCTCAAACTTCTCGATTTTGCATGATATGTGCCGGCGGATGGAAATAATGTATTAAGCGAGATACTTTTTATCTTTGCCAATGTGACGTAGGAATAGTATATAATAACTTTGTAAGTAGGGAATAGGGTTAAATGCCTTTAGGAGCGTAATTAATAGGATGTGAGGGGGTATGTTTGACATAGGCGGCCTAATACCGGTGCCTCATTTAGCTCTAAATAGTTCAATATAGATAATGGTTATCTAAAATTAGTAGCTAAAACTGC
>JAAERL010000347.1 GCA_024230435.1 Desulfobacteraceae bacterium | reverse complement strand
GCGTCTCTAGAAAAATAGCAATAGCAGTTACCATACCATCCAAAAAAATAATCTTAAATCTATCTCTCGTGCGTTTGCGTTGAAAACAGGAAGATGCCACTTCCGAGTCTGTTCTGAAACTAAAAGAATCGGCCGCTAACAAAAAGCAGCACTGTCAACCCTCTCTAGAGACCTCTCTAGAGAGGCCAGGTTCCCGTGATTGAAGGAAGGAACGAAGGAAATCAGAAACGGAGGTATGTATTTGTCGTTTTGGGTTTTGGGCGTATTCTGGCCTTCCCGCCACAAAATTTTAACCGTTAAAAAAGACAGTCACAAAAACGCCAGGCATCAAAGACAAAGACAAAGAAGTAGCAAAAGGAATAAAGATGGAGGACGCAGCAGCATCGACCGGCAGCGGTAGGAAGCGGCCGAGGAATGACAATAATTCCTCCAACGATACCAACAATAGGAGCGCTGCTGGTGGTGGTCGCGGCGGTGGCGGCGGTAGAAGAAGTCATCAGCAAAATGGCAGAGGCGGCGGCAGACGTCGAACCGAAAATCATGCACGAAGGATAGTGAGGACAAAAAATGATAATAATAACAACCATGGTGCTGCCGCGTCAGTGAATAATAATAGAAACAACAATAACGCTCAGAGAAAGCAACAACAACAGCAGCAGGGCCAAAACTTCGGCAGCCAACAACAGCGCAGCAACACTCGCTCCGCTCATCGGCTCGAAGAAAACGACAGAAGCAAGAACGCTTCAGATACAACGAAAACACTTCCATGGCCCAATCCGCACTCTCACTACATCCCTCTTCACGAGGAGGAACGTCTCCTTCCATCATTACTGCACTGGGGCAAGAGTGAACGCGGCATGATGAAAGATCAGCCTCCCTTTCGATTGAAAAAGATTCAAAAGTT
>JAAERL010000346.1 GCA_024230435.1 Desulfobacteraceae bacterium | reverse complement strand
ACGATGACGAAGCGAGGTCGGGGGACGGCGTGTGCAGGCAACGGTGCGGTTGGCGAGTAGACGAGGAGTAGGTGACGAGGATGGGTGGCTAGGAGGCGGCAGACACGACGCGCCATGGCCCCCGCCAAATTCCTCTCCGCGAAGAACAATCGCCCGCCGCACAACAAAGATGACAACAAAAACTTCCTCCAACGTCGCGATGGCCAAGGGCAGCCGACTGGTGGCCTCATCGAATGGAGGGCAGCAGAGACAGCGGGGGCGGCAATGACGCGAACGCCAAGGCCAACTTGGTCAGTCTGGGGAGAAGAAGGAGAGCAAAGATGTGAAGGAGGTGAAGGGGGGGACAAGGGGGACAGAGAGATACACAACAATCAACAGAAGCATGGGGAGTGCATCGTCGACATCCGCCAGTACCAGCAGCAGCAACAACTAGTATTATTATAATTTTTATTTTAGAAAGCCTGTGATTACTTCAATTTTGGCCTCCGTGGTCATTTTTACTTAGTTGTTGTTGTGAATTGTAATGCTGGTTGAAGGAAGTACCCACTCAGTGAGATAAGTTAAGGGGAGAAGTCCTCAGAGAGATAAATATTACCAAGTGATCATACAGGGATCATGCAACATGTGATTTGGTTTTTTGTGCTTGTCTAAATTAGCAAAAGAAAAATTTGATACCACTCAATTTTTTTGTGTATTTGAGTTTCGGGAGTGCTTCACTCTATTGAAGATCATAAGTAAATGCATCATTACATGAAAATATGAGTTTTTAATGAAAAATCCTTTTTTTTGCATTTTTTT
>JAAERL010000345.1 GCA_024230435.1 Desulfobacteraceae bacterium | reverse complement strand
TCGTCAAATCAAAATATTGACATCCAACATTTTTGTGTGCCTGTGATTCACTCAGTCACGGGCGAAACGATTATATAGTACAAGACGCTGATCAATGACCCAGTCATGAGTGCAACCTGGAAAACTGGATTCAGAAAAGAATTCGGGCGCATGGCACAGGGTGATGATAAAACTGGCACAAAAGGTACAAATTGCATTTTTGTCATGACTCACGACGAAATTGCCCAAATTCCAGAAGATAGAGTAGTCACCTACGCGCGAATCGTGGTCGATTTTGGACCCCAAAAAGAAGACCCCAACCAAGTACGAATAACGACCGGGGGCAACTTAATTCAATAACCAGGCGAATTAACTATGCGCACTGCGGATTTGACAAGTTCAAAAATATTATGGAACAGTATTATCAGCAGAGAGGACGCACGATTTATGGCACTCGATGTCAGAAATTTTTATTTAGAAACTCCCATGGATAGATATGAGTATATGAAAATGCCTCTCTCCCTATTTCTACAACATACAATTGATCAATACGGCCTCACTACTAGGGCAAAAGGAGGGTTTGTATACCCTTAGTTGCATATGTCTCGGTAAGACATGTCTTCCAGACCCCCAAAAGACATGTCATCGTGAC
>JAAERL010000344.1 GCA_024230435.1 Desulfobacteraceae bacterium | reverse complement strand
GTAAAAAATCTTATTGGGATTTTTATTCGTAAAGTGTCTCCAAGAAATTGGATATATAAAATCCCAGGCCATTTTACGATTAAGAGTGTTCTTGCTTTGACATTGATTTAGGTGAGCTAATATGCTTGTATGATACAGAGGAATTAAAGATTATAAACTAATATTTGGTGTAATAAACTGTATAAATTATTCGCACAAATGATTTGGGGCTCATTCTTCCTTTTTTTGCGTATTTCGATCTTTGATTGCCGGGATAGGGTACATAGACTACCCCCTTGACAATCGGGCGCTCGGAAATCAAAGCTTTCTAAATCGGACTTTTATACGTTTGGATTTCCGAGCTTCTAATTGCCAACATTCGATTGCAAAAAGCACATAGACCGCCCGTTACAGTAAAATATGTACCTCGAACATCCTCGAACTGCCACGAACCGGCTCTTTGAATCTCATTGCAGAAGAACCTCACCTACGAACTAAACGAAATCCATAGTAAGTAGTATTACCATCGAAAATATCTTTGCGAACCGCCTATGTATGTATCTAAAAAAATCGGATGGATGATCTTAGACTGTGTCTTTGTTCCAGCCGAACAGAACCCGGCAACCGAGCAACAGCGAATTGACTTTCTCGTTTCGTTTGCCTGTTCCTGTTTGTGGTAATGTTAGCACCCT
>JAAERL010000343.1 GCA_024230435.1 Desulfobacteraceae bacterium | reverse complement strand
GGTGAGAGACTTCGACTGGGGATTTGATTTGTGGTACGATAGCAACGGCGATGATGATGGCAAGGACGACAATGTTAGCAAGCAGAGTGCTGAGGAAGGAGGCGAAACGAACGAGCCAGAGTCGAAGGTCGAAAGGCACCAGTCTTATTTTGAATTTAAAATTAAAATTCGAGAAGTTTTCAAACTATTCAGTGTTTTTTCGCTTTTTGCTAACTGGAGCTATCCCAAAAGTCCGCAAACTCACTAAATCACTAAAATCCTCGTCACAAAATCACAAAATGGATCCGGCCCAACGAAGGCCCAGGAGGCTAGCTTTGAAATATTTGTGATTTTTGGCCTCCGTAAGAATACCCATCCGTGCCTATTTTTACGGATCACAAACTCACAAACAAGAGAAAACGATCTTGCAAGACCTCAAACCTCGCGCGCACACCACACAATCAACAGCCCTCAACAGCCTATCTTTGCCAATAGATGCCAATAGATGTCGATCGATGCCGATGCCTCAAGTCAGTTGGCATCCCTTTGGCTTGATTGGCGCCACACAAGATAACCCATGGCTGGAGGAGTATGTTCCGGTGATGGCATGCTCTTGCCACGCGCTGGGCACAATGT
>JAAERL010000342.1 GCA_024230435.1 Desulfobacteraceae bacterium | reverse complement strand
GTCTTTTTTCCCGTCTTGTGCGTTATGCCAAAGGTGCGAATACGTTAAGTATGCAAACTGATCAGCAAAACTTTGGCGCGCCTTGAATACGAAAAAAAATCGAAGCTCAATCTGGTATATTCTTTTCCGCCAATCGCCTAATCACAAATCAAGTCGGCAATTGTAATCGTATCCAGCTTTTCGTAAAGCGCATCGGTTGCCTGTTTCCATGCCAAACGAACATGGCATTTCGATGCCATATCACACTTTGCGGGCCTGCTGATACATTCCACCAAATCAGATTGGCTTTCAAAAATCCTGACCACTTCTGCCAATGTAATGGTATCCGCGGGCTTTGAGAGTAAATGGCCGCCTTTAGCACCCCTTACGCTTTTAACCATTTTAGCGGATTTCAGGGTACGAACGAGTTGCTCAATGTATTTTACAGGAATTTTTTGCTGGCGCGATATTTCACTTACCTGGACAGGAGATTGAGCACCCTTGCGGGCTAACTCTATCAGAATACGTGTACCATACCGGCTTCTGGTAGATAACTTCATCACTGAATAATATTCCTGATTTTTTTTTCGATGACAAGTAGCTTATCAACAGGTGTATGCAAACACAAGCGGAACCTGGATGAGCATAGAGCACACCAGAAAAAGCCAATTTGCGGATGGGGCGCTAAATAACTATTATATATCTTTTATATATCTTTCTGGAAGCCGCAATCCCGGTTTAGACAAGCAATAAAATTGCCTTTTCGTTTTGTATTTTTTTCAACAAGAAAAGATGCTTCGCATATAGGGCAAGATTCAGCAATCGGTTTATCCCAGCTTGCAAATGAGCAATCAGGGTATTGGCTGCATCCGTAAAATATTTTTCCGCGCTTGGATCTTTTTTCTAGAACTTGTCCTTTGCAACCTGTTTCCGGACAGGACATGCCAATACCGGTTGCGCTGCCATTATTATTTATTGATTCAGTATGTTTGCAATCAGGAAATCCGCTGCAGGCTAAAAACTCGCCATATTTACCGCGCTTAATTACCATAGGTTGATTGCATTTTGGGCAAAATTTATCCGTAGCCGCTTCATGGTTAGGCTCGATAGGATGAATATGGCCTTTTTCATCCCGTTGATAATCCCTTGAGTAGGTACATTCCGGATAACCGTTGCACGCAAGAAAATGGCCGTTTTTGCCCATTTTGATATGCAGCCGGTTCTGGTTGCATTGAGGGCAGGTCAGCGAAGTTTCAATTCCCACACCTTTAACGCTCAACATGGCGTCTTCAGCAGCTTCTAGCTTTTCACTGAAAGGCCCGTAAAAGGTCTGCAAAATATTAAAAGCCTCAATGTCCGCGGTTTCAACACGGTCAAGATTATCTTCCATTTTAGCTGTAAATTCAACGTCCAGAATTTCCGGAAAGTTGGTCACCAGCAAATCGTTGACAATAAAACCTAGCTCGCTGGGATGAAAGGAGCCTTTGGCTAACGATACATAACCTTTTTCCTGTATGGTAGATAAGATGGCGGCGTAGGTGCTTGGACGTCCGATTCCGTTTTCTTCAAGCTCCTTGACCAAAGACGCCTCGGAAAAACGTGGAGGCGGCTGAGTAAAATGCTGCTTTGGCGCGATTTGATTTAAATCGAGTATATCAGCTTGCTCAAGATCCGGCAGGCGCTGTTGTTTGCGTTTGCTTTCGGCCTGTTCGTCAACGGTTTGATACAAGGCCATAAAACCTGGAAATTTTACGGAAGAACCGCTGGCGTTAAATGCGTATTTATCCGCTGAAATCGTTACGGTGTTTTGATTTATCAGCGCTTGCCGCATTTGGGATGCTACAAACCGTTGCCAGATCAAGCGGTAAAGCGCCATTTGATCTTTGGTAAGGTGATTTTCCAATTTTTCGGGAGTATTGAAGACCGAAGTCGGCCGAATGGCTTCATGGGCATCTTGGACCTTTTTTTTGTTTTTAAAAAATCGTGGCTTATCCATTGCGTAATCGTTTCCGAAGGTTTCACGAACAAGAGATAAGGCTTCGTTAGCCGCTTCATCGGAAATTCGTGTTGAATCGGTTCGCATATAGGTGATTAAGCCCACAGGTTCGCCCGGTCCAAGATCAATACCCTCATAAAGCTGTTGGGCAATGACCATTGTTTTTTTTGCCGAAAACCTTAGCTTTCGAATGGATTCCTGTTGCAGCTTACTGGTAATAAAAGGCGGTTGGGGATTTCGGCGGATAGTTTTTTTAACCGCTTTTGAAACGCTGAATTTTTTTCCCTTTAATGACTCAACAATTTCCATGGCAGCCGTCTCATTAGGGATATGCGCTTTTTCGCCGTCTATTTTAGCCAATTTGGCTTCAAAAACCTGGGCGCCGGCGCTTTGAAGATGGGCTGTGATGGACCAGTACTCTTGAGATTCAAACTTTTGAATTGCCCGTTCACGTTCGCAAATAATGCGCACGGCTACTGATTGAACACGTCCCGCACTAAGGCCGCCTTTTACTTTGCGCCATAACAACGGGGATATTTGGTAACCCACTAGGCGATCAAGAATTCTGCGGGCCTGCTGAGCTTCATATTTATATTTATTCAGATCATCCGGCGCCGCCATCGCTTTTTGAATGGCCTTTTTGGTAAGCTCATGAAACAGGACACGGTGAAATTTGCGTCCTTTCTTTTTCAAAACTTCGGCAGCGTGCCAGGCAATGGCCTCCCCCTCACGGTCGGGGTCCGGGGCAAGATAAATTTCTTCGGTTTGACCTGCGGCTTTTTTCAAGGCCGAAATGACTTTTTGTTTCCCAGGGATAGTCTGGTAGCAAGGCTTGAAGGCTTTTTCGATATCAATGCCTATTTTTTTGGGGGGCAGGTCTTTGATATGCCCAACCGTTGCGGCCACGTTATAGTCATTGCCAAGGTACTTTTTAATCGTTCGAACTTTGGTGGGGGATTCCACAACCACCAATGGTTTATCACTCACGCTTTACTCCTTCGTGATTTCAATACTTAGGCTGAAAAAATTGCCCGGATCATGATTGACCAGTCCTTTGAGTTCCAGTTGAATAAGAAGACCTGTCAAAGTTCCCACTTTCATATCAAGCCGGCGCGACAGTTCGTCCAAGTGAATGGGATATGGCTCTAAACCGTTGAGAACCTTACTTTCTTCCAAGGAAAGCTCAAACTTTTCACTGGGGCGCTGTCCTTGGCCGGGTTCCCGGATTTTTTCCGGCGGCTCTAATCGAGTCTGCAACTCTTCAAGGATATCATCAATATCATGAACCAGTTTTGCTCCTTGTTTGATCAAAGCATGGGTTCCTTGTGATGTTGCAGCATGAATATTACCCGGTACAGCAAATACATCACGTCCCTGTTCGGCCGCTAAACGGGCTGTAATCAAAGATCCGCTGCGCTTTGCGGCTTCTACGACCACCGTACCCCATGATAAACCGCTGATAATCCGGTTCCGTAAAGGAAAGTGGTGCGGCTCGGGCTTGGTCGAAATCGGGAATTCACTGACCACTGCTCCATTTTCGGCAATTTTGCGGTAAAGCTTTAGGTTTTCCGGTGGATAAACTTGATCAAGGCCGGTTCCGAGCACGGCGATGGTTTTTCCGCCACCACTAATTGCTGCCTTATGCGCGGCGGTATCAATGCCCCGGGCCATGCCGCTGATAATTGTGATCCGATTTCGGGCTAACCCTTTGCATAAAGCATAGGTTGCCGTCAAACCATACTGTGTTGCTTTACGGCTTCCGACTACCGATAAAGAGCATACCGGTGATCCAAGGTTGCCCAAAACATACAGAACAGGTGGCGGGTCCGGAATCTGCAACAACAAAGCAGGATATTCCGGGTCTGATTGGGTAATTATGGTAAAGCCTCTTTGCTCAGCTTCGTGGATTTGTCTGTGAGCTGATTGTCCAGGAGTGCAGTATTTATGTATCCTATGGGCCAGGCGGGCCGATATGCCATCAACCTGGACAAGGGCATCAATTGTTGCAGAAAATACAGCTTCAGGTGATCCAAAATGGAGCAATAAACGCCTGAAAAGAAGGTTCCCGATTCCGGGAACCTGTCTTAAGCTTAACCATGGGAGAACATGTCGCATTTATGATAAAAATGTTTTTTCCGAATAACGATGCATGCACCGGTTACTTTCGTTGCTGCCACGCCATAAGAATTGGACTGGCCACGAAAATGGATGAATAGGTGCCTATCATAACCCCTACAATGAGGGCGAATGCAAAATCATGGATATTGACACCACCGTAAACGAACAGGCAAAGGACAACTATCAGAGTCGTAAGTGAAGTCAGAATGGTTCTGTTCAAGGTTTCGTTAACGCTTTTATTGATGATTTGCGCCAAGGGCAACCGATGATATTTACGCAGGTTTTCACGGATACGGTCGAAAACAATGATCGTATCGTTCAATGAGTAACCGATGATCGTCAGCAGCGCTGCAATAATCGGAAGGTTGAATTCTTTATCAAAAATGGAAAAAAGACCTATGGTAATCGTAATATCGTGCATCAAGGCTACAATGGCCCCCATGGCGTATTTTAACTTCAGAATCCAAAATAAAATCAGAGCGACAATCAAGGCGATCAGCATCAGCCAGGGAATGCTCAAATTTAAAAGTTCCAATGCATAAACACTTGTGGCAAGGGCTGTGGCCATAATACCGCTTAATAGCCATTTAAGCTCAAATCGGCCGGAGATGTAAACCGTAATAAACAACAATGCATAAAACATGGCCAGCAGTGCTTTTTCCCTTAAATTTTGCCCTACTTGCGGTCCTACCATTTCAAACTGGTCAATATCGACCTTTGTTCCGGTCGATTTTTCCAGTCCCTCTTTTATATTTTGATAGAGGTCCTTATTTTTTTCAGTGTGTTGGACATTGACAATAATACGATAGTTCGTTTCTTCCTTACCGTACTGCTGAACAGTTCCTTGTAAGTTCTTGGATGCCAGCGCCTCCCGGATTTTATTAATAGGGGTGGAAGAACCGAGACGAACCAATATTTCCGCACCGCCGGCAAAATCGATTCCGAGTTTTGGGCCGCCTTGCCCGATAAGAGATACAAGGCTGGACAGAATCAAGATGGTGGATAAGATAAAGGTAATTTTGCGGTGTCCAACAAAATTAATACTCACGCCGGATTTGATGATCTGCATAATTGGTCTTCCTCGAATGCTAAGTCTTATATTGTGCCGAGTTAATCCTTAGTTGCCGGTTAAATATAAAGTAATTGCAAACGTTTTTTTGTCGTAAAAAAATCAAAAATGGATCGTGAAAGGATCAAGGCTGTAAACAAGCTGGAAACAACTCCCAGGCTTAATGTCACAGCAAAGCCCTGAACCGGGCCGCTGCCGAACTGGAGCAGAACCAAAGCTGCTATCAGGGTTGTAACATTAGCGTCTAAAATTGTGAGGCTGGCCCGGTTAAAACCCGCGTCCACAGCGGCGCGAACGGTTTTGCCCAATCTGATTTCCTCTTTGATGCGTTCAAATATGAGCACGTTGGCATCCACTGCCATACCAATGGTAAGAATGATTCCGGCAATGCCGGGCAGGGTCAAAGTGGCTTCCACGGCGGCCAATCCGCCAAGGATTAGAAATATATTGGCAATCAGTGCGATATTGGCCACAAGACCGGCGATTTTGTAATAAATGATCATAAAAACGATTACCAGCAAACCTCCGGCCAGCATGGAGAAAAGACCTTTGCGAATGGAGTCTTCTCCCAAAAAGGCGCCCACGGTCTTTTCGTATAACACTTTTACCGGTGTGGGAAAGGCTTCCCGGAGAATCAGGGCCAGGCTTTTGGCTGAATCATCGGTGAAATTGCCGGTTATCATTCCTTCGCCGGAAATTTTGCTTTGAATCACCGGATCTGAATAAACTTTTCCGTCAAGAACAATTGCAAGCCGTTTATTGATATTGTTTGCCGTTAATTTTGCAAATAGTTTTGAGCCCATGTTGTTGAATTTTATACCGACATAGGGCTCGCCGGTGGAGGGATCAAATTTGACCTTTGCCTCAGACAGGTATTCACCCGTAATAAGAGCCTCTTTTTTCAATAGAATAGGTTGGCCTGCAAACCTGGGATGATCATCGCGGTAGTAGCTAATTTCACTGCCGGCAGGAACTTTGCCCTGAAGGGCTTGCGTGGTATTGCCGGTTTCATCAACCAGTTTGAACTCCAGGTTGCCTGACCGCTCGATTTCCCGGCGCGCCTTTTTTTCATCCGTGGCGCCGGGGAGTTGAACAATAATGCGATTTTCACCCTGAGGCCTGATATCGGGTTCACGAGCGCCATAAGCATCCACACGGTTGCGAATTTTCATTAAGGCTTTTTCAGCGGCCATTTTTTTAATGCGGCCGATTTCATCGCCCTTTAAGGTCATTTTCAGCCCGGCTCCGTTAGGCGCCGCCGAATCCTTGACCACAAGATAATCTATATACGTCTTGGCCAGCAAACCCTTGGCCTGGTCAAGCTTGTTAGCATCACCAATTTTTATTGAAATGGTTGTGTCATCGGTTTGTTCTAATCCGGCCACCCGGATTTTATTTTCGCGCATAAAACGGCGCAATTCGCTATAGGTGCGGTTAACAGTCGTTTTTACTGCGTACGGTGTGTCCACTTCCAGGACCAGATGAATTCCGCCCATTAAATCGAGCCCGAGGTTGACTTGCTTTTTGTGCAACAAGGTAGGCTCATCTTGTTTTTTAATTATCATATGAATTGTCGGTAAAATGTAAAACACAGCGGCTACCAGCACCACCGCCACGACAATGGGACGCCAAGATGTTGATTTCAATGCTCGTTCCTCTTTTGTCCGCTTTTCAGTTAAATAATCGCCTGTCGGTGCGCCTTATGGCTTACCGATGATGGCTTCATTGCCTAAAGTAGATTGCATGGGGCCCAAATGTTATTTTTTATCCTTGTCTTTGTTTTTAGCGGCCGGTTGTTGCTCAATGTTAGTCTGGGCTAACCCGGCAACATATGCCCGGTTGATTTTGACCCTTACCCTATCGGCTATTTCAACCGTCAGGGTGCTGTCGCTTAAACCGGTGATTGAACCATGCAGACCGCCTGAAGTGATAATTTTGTCGCCTTTTTTTAAATTTTCAAGCAGGGCTTTATGTTCTTTTTGTTTTTTTTGCTGAGGGCGGATCAGCAAAAACCACATGATACCGAACATGAGAATGATCGGCATAAGCGGGCCGGAAAAAAACTGCCCTAACCCTGCGGCTCCATCGTTTGCAAATGCGATATCCATTAGTTAAAACCTCCCTTGTTGCTGGTTCCGGGACAGCCCTTTGAACCATTGCCTATGCCTTGGTAAAATGCCGCCGGAAATGTTGTTATCCTGGCTTTTCAAGTCAGCACTCAGTAAACAACATTCGAATCGAGCGTTGCCAGGTTCGATTCGAACGGGATTTTCAGACACGGTTTATCAACTTTGTGACTGCTTTGAGGGCCGGGAACCTTTGATTCCCATACTTTCTAAAACGGCGCTGGTATACTTGAAATGCAAGCTCAGGTCAAATGATTCTTCAGCTGGAAAATAATAAAGGTTATTCCCCGTGGTATAAAAATGCTATAATTACAGTAGCATAAGCTCTAATGGGCCAGGGCGCTGCTTATAGGCTTATGCCGTACAGGAAGGATCACAATCAATCTTGCATTCTCCCGGTGCCAGTCCAAGGTCCCCCTCGATGGTGACCGTCATTGCTCTGCGCATTTCCAACTCCAGGAGTTCCTTTCGTTTTTTATTCAATACATATTCAGCTACCCCCTGGGGTACAATTCCATGGACACGTTGAATTCCCGCCTTGCTGGTTTCAACCTTCAGTCTGCGTAAAAATCGTAGCGCAAGCGTTTCCGTTGATGGAATCCAGCCTTTTCCGTTACAGTGCTTGCAAGCCGTAAGGCTTCCGAAATCAATGGATGGAGCTAATCTTTGGCGGGACATTTCCAATAATCCGAATTGAGAAATCCGCCCGATGCGAACTCTGGCTTTATCTCGTTTGACATGTTCACGCAGGTTGCGCTCAACCGAAATTCGGTGTTTTGTATCGCGCATGTCTATGAAATCAATTACAATCAATCCACCCAGATCGCGTAATCTGATTTGCCGGGCGATCTCCGCTGCGGCTTCCTCGTTAGTGCATAGCGCTGTTTGTTCAAGGCCGCGGCCTTTTGTGGCTTTTCCCGAGTTGACATCAATGGCGACCAATGCCTCGGTTTGCTCAATGACTATTGAACCGCCTGATTTAAGTCCCACGCGGCTTTCAAATATGGTGGTGATCTGGTCTTCGAGCTGGTACTTTGTGAAAATGGGCTTGTCAGCCATGTATTTTTTGACAATGCGACGATTTCTCGGAGAGATGATTTGCACAAAATTTTTTACCTCATTGTAAACCGTGTCATCGTCAATGAGGATTTCATTTACATCAGGAGTGAAATAGTCGCGAATTGAGCGTACGGCCAAGCTGCGTTCTTGATGAAGTGTGGCAGGCCCAGGCTCTTTCATCCCTTTTTGATTGATGCTGCGCCAAAGTCTTAACAGATAATTCAAATCCTTGGATATTTGTGATTTTGTACAATCCTGGCCTGCGGTGCGAATGATAATGCCGAACCCTGGGGGAATGCGCAGTGAATCAATGGTTTTCTTGAGCCGCTGACGTTCTTGTTCATCTTCGATTTTTCGGGATATCCCCCGATTGTCGGTACCTGGCATCAGAACCATATGCCGGCCCGGCAATGAAATAAATGATGTCAGCATGGCGCCTTTTTTCATAACCGGATCTTTGGTCACTTGTACAATGATTTCCTGGCCTTTTTTTATCAGTTTGTCGATGGATTGATCGCCGCTGCGGTTTTCCTGGAAATAGTCGCTGTGAATTTCATGCTGTTGCAAAAAACCGTTACGTTCCCCGCCGTAATCAATGAATACAGCCTGAAGGCTGGGTTCAATGCGGTTGGCCACCCCTTTGTATATGTTGCCGCTAATGCTCGCAAATCCAGCGCTTTCTATTTGGAACTCTTCCAGCCGGCTGTCTTTGACCTTGGCAATCCGGCATTCTTCCGGGTCGACTGCATTGATAAGGATTTTACTTGTCATACGTGTTGATATTTCCGTCTATTATGGTTGAAGGTTATTACAAACCTGGAATTTGGCTATCATAAAACATATATCTGATATGAAATTGTAGATTTTATGTCAAATGGATTCGCATTATGCATTTTGCCCTGACGTTCATTTTTTATTAATTTGTTAAAGTTTGACAACCATTGTCAATGGTCTGTTATTGCACTTTGATCTATATTATGGCATGAGAAATCAAAATCTTATAAAGTAGGTGACATTAATGGATGAAAAATACAACCCAAAAAAAATTGAGAAAAATTGGCAAAGCCATTGGCAGGATACCGAACTGTTTCAAGTGGATGTGGATAAGGAAAAACCAAAATATTATTTGTTGGAAATGTTTCCCTACCCTTCCGGTAAAATCCATATGGGGCATGTGCGTAACTATACCATAGGTGATGTTGTAGCCCGATATAAAAAAATGCAAGGATTTAATGTGTTGCATCCCATGGGATGGGATGCTTTCGGCATGCCGGCCGAAAACGCGGCCATTGCTAACAACAGCCACCCTGCGGCCTGGACATATGAAAACATCGCATATATGCGTGATCAATTGAAAAAGCTCGGCTTTTCATATGATTGGAGCCGTGAAATCGCTACCTGTAAACCCGGCTATTACCGCTGGGAACAATGGCTGTTTTTAAAAATGTATGAAAAGGGCATGGCCTATCGCAAGCAAGCCTATGTGAACTGGTGCGAAGATTGTCAGACTGTTTTGGCAAACGAGCAGGTTGAGGCAGGCATGTGCTGGCGCTGCGGCCGGCCTGTCCGGCAGAAAAAACTATGGCAATGGTTCTTCCGTATTACCGATTATGCCCAGGATCTGCTTGTGCATTGTGATCAATTACCGGGCTGGCCCGATAAGGTAATTACTATGCAGAAAAACTGGATCGGCCGCAGCACAGGTGCTCAAATCCGGTTTGCCGTGGAAAACAGCGATGTTGTGATTCCGGTTTTTACAACCCGCCATGATACGGTCTTCGGTGCAACGTTTATGTGTCTTGCACCGGAGCATCCCCTGATCCCGGAGCTGATCCGTGGAACCGGCAATGAACAGGAGGTCAGGGCATTTATTGAGCGTATCAGTCTCCAGGAGCGCACAAGCAGGGCAATTGAGTCTTATGAAAAGGAAGGCGTGTTTACCGGCGCTTACTGCACTAATCCTCTCAGCGGGCGAAAAATGCCCATTTATACAGCTAATTTTGCGTTAATGGAATACGGCACGGGTGCGGTTATGTCAGTACCGGCTCATGATCAGCGCGATTTTGATTTTGCAAAAAAATACAACCTGGATATCGTGGTGGTGGTAAATCCGGAAAATGAGCCCCTTGATAGCGCTTCTATGACACAGGCTTATGCCGGTGATGGTGTGATGGTCAATTCCGGTCAATTTGATGGAATGCAAAACCGGCAGGCCATGGACCGGATAAGCGATTATTTGGAAAAAAATAACTTGGGCGAGCGGACCGTAAGTTACCGCCTCAGGGATTGGGGAATCTCCCGGCAGCGCTATTGGGGAGCGCCCATACCAGTGGTTCACTGTCCTGATTGCGGGATTGTGCCGGCTTCGGAAGATGATCTGCCCATTGTTTTGCCTGAAGATGCGGGATTATTGGAAGGCGGTAAATCACCATTGCCCGGGCTCGATTCCTTCGTAAAAACGAGTTGCCCGAAGTGCGGTCATGGCCAAGCCCGCCGGGAAACCGATACCATGGACACCTTTGTGGAATCGTCATGGTATTTTGCGCGCTATTGCAGCCCCGATTGCGATCACGCAATGTTCGATAAAAATGCCACGGACTACTGGATGCCGGTTGACCAGTATATCGGCGGCGTGGAACATGCGATATTGCATTTGCTCTACTCGCGCTATTTTACACGTGTGCTGCACGATCTGGGGCTGGTTAAATGCAAGGAGCCCTTTGCCCGGTTGTTGACTCAGGGAATGGTTTGCAAGGAAATCATGACTTGCCCCGAGCATGGCAATGTTTTCCCGGAACAAGTCACTGACGATGAAAGGGAGCCAAGTTGTACACTGTGCGGAAAACAAATTGATGTGGGCCGTGTTGAAAAAATGTCCAAATCCAAGCGCAACGTGGTTGACCCTAATATTTTGCTGGATCAGTTCGGTGCAGATGTTACACGTTTGTTTTGCCTGTTTGCGGCTCCGCCTGAAAGGGATCTCGAGTGGAGTGACCAGGGAGTTGAGGGCAGCGCACGTTTTCTAAACCGGGTATGGCGGCTTGCCTTTACCTGGTTTGATCAGGTCGCCAAAACAGCGCCCTTTGACGGTGCGCCGGATAATCTGGCTGAATCGTTGCGCGGCGTTTATAAAAAAGCCAACCAGGTTATCAAAAAAGTAACTCATGATATTGAAGACCGGTTTCATTTTAACACAGCTATCAGCGCCATTATGGAACTGGTGAACCAGATGTATGGCGTGGATGCTAATGATCAGGCGCCCGATCAGGCTGCAGTGATGCGCCATGGTCTGGAAACGGTGATATTATTGCTTTGTCCGATTGTCCCTCATTTTTGTGAAGAGATATGGCAGGCATTGGGCTATAATGAAAGTGTCTTTCTTGCGAAATGGCCCAGGCATCGGGAAGATGCCCTGGTAAAAGAACAAGCCACTATCGTTATACAGGTCAACGGTAAACTGAGGGCTAAATTCACAGCGCCTGTTAACTGTCCGCAAGATGAGTTGCAAAAAAGAGCCTTGGAAGATGAACGGATTTGTAAATTTGTGGGAAATAAAACCGTTCGTAAAATAATTACAGTACCAAATAAATTGGTAAATATCGTTGTATAGGGTAACTATGAAAAAACGTTTTCTTCAATGGCGTTCCGATGGGCTTGTAATCAAAGCCCTGTTGTTTGCGGCTGTGCTTACTTTGCCTGCGGGCTGTGGCTACCATATGGCCGGAACGGGCAAATTGCCCGGCGCAATTAAAACTATTGCTGTAAGTGTACTCAATAATAGAACCTCGGAGAGCGGCCTTGGGATAATTGTGAGCAATGACCTGATTATCGAACTGACCCGCAGGCAGAAAAATATTTTGGCAAGCCAGCAAGAAGCCGATGCTGTTTTGTCAGGCACAATTGTGTCTTTATCTAAAGAAACCACCGTACGAGGCGGGTCCCATAGCTCCCTGGAACGAAAAGTTGCGTTAAATATTTCTATGTCTTTGAAGAAAAATGATGGGCGGGTTGTCTGGCAAAATTCCAGCCTGGTTGCCAAACAATCGTATACCGTAGTTGAGGGCAACGATTCGAGAACGGAAATTAACCGCCGTGAAGCTGTCAAACTGGCTTCGCAGAGGTTGGCAGAGGATGCCATCCGGCAAATATCGGATAATTTTTAGACGATATGAAAAAACGCCCGGTAAAGATTTACAGCCGGGCGTTTTATATTCGTATTCTAAATTAAATATACAGATCAGGCTGTGACGGAATTGGCGAGTTTGGAAAGTCGGGAAACTTTACGGGCTGCAGTCCGTTTGTGCAAAACACCTTTTTTCGCTGCTTTGTCAATGGCCGCTTGGGCTGTTACCAAAGTTTTTTTCAGGGTTTCAGTTTCGCTTTCGTCCGCGGCCTGCCGGATAATTTTTACAACGGATTTAACCCGGGTTTTTACCGCCCGGTTTCTTAGGCGCCGGTTTTCGTTTTGCCTGGCGCGTTTAAGTGCTGACTTGTGGTTAGCCAAGGTTTTGCTCCTTTCGTGTGCTAAGGAATAATCTTTAATATAAAACTTTAATATTATGATATTTTACCAGTGACCGAATTTATTTGATGTCACTATATCTACTATTTAAAAATGGAAATTTATACAACTCTGGAATCCATATGTCAAATTTTTTTACAGATAATCAAAGCTTCCAGAACTTTTTGGCTGTAACACGAGGACATCTTGAGAAGGTCTTTTTAAATGACTGAACCTGAAAATTTATTAAAATCAGAGTCTTCATCAGAAGAAAGCCGGCGATTTACCCGGGCTGCGGGTGTGGTGGGCGCATCTACCTTACTCAGCCGCTTTTTTGGTTATGCCCGTGATTTGGCAATTGCCTCTATGTTTGGCACAGGTTTAGCCTCAGATGCTTTTTTTATGGCCTTTAGTATTCCCAACTTGATGCGCCGTCTTTTTGCCGAAGGCTCTCTGGGTGTGGCATTTGTACCGGTATTTTCCGGTTATTTGAGTAACAAAGGCCGCAAAGAGGCCTTTGACCTGGCCGGCGCCGCCTTTCGCTTTGTTGCGCTGGTAACGGCTTTGGTCAGTGTTGCGGGGATATGGTTCGCCCCTGAGATTATTAAGTTCATGGCCTTTGGCTGGTCAGATCTGCCCAACAAGCTCAATCTTTGTGTACGCCTGACTCGCTGGATGCTGCCCTATGTTTTTCTTATAAGCATAGCCGCCCATGCTATGAGCGTTTTAAATGTTCTGGAACATTTTGCGGCTCCTGCCCTGGCTCCCGTTTGTTTAAACATATCTATGATTGGAGCGATTGTTACCGGTTCTGTAATGGCCGCACCCGATACTGAGCTTATCCAGTGGCTGGCCGTTGGCGTACTGATTGGCGGAGCGCTGCAATTTGCCATTCAGATACCATTTCTCCGGAAAAACAAGGTGTCTTTCTGCCAGTCCATCAAGCTTTGGCATCCTGGTTTATCTAGCGTATTCCGATTATTTATACCCACGTTAGTTGGGGCGTCGGTCTACCAGATCAATAGTCTGGTTCTGCGGTTGTTGGCTTCCTTGTTGCCACATGGAAGCGTTTCTTGTCTCTATTACGCTGACCGCCTGGTTCAATTTCCCTTGGGATTGTTTGGTATCGCAACAGCTACGGCGGTTTTGCCCACTTTGTCACGGCAATCAGCGCTGCGGAACTGGTCCGGAGTAAGGGATACATTTGCTTTTGCCATGCGCCTGGTGCTTTTTGTTACGCTGCCTGCCATGGTGGGATTGGTGGTGCTGCGGGAACCCATCGTAAAGCTGTTATTTCAAAGGGGTGCGTTTAATCCTGAGAGCATGCGATTGACTGCCGGTGCGGTACTATACTATGGTGTGGGATTGTGGGCTTTTTCAGTTATACGCATCGTTTTGAATGTTTTTTACGCGCTTCAGGATGCGCGTACCCCGATGCTTGGCGGTGTGCTGGCGGTTATAGCGAATATTCTCTTAAGCCTTATTCTAATGAGATACATGCAGCACAACGGACTGGCTTTGGCTTTGTCCTTGGCATCGATAATCAACCTTGCCTGGTTGCTCGTTGCGCTGCAAAAAAAACTCGGATCGCTGAGATGGCGCCGGATAGCCAGATCGGCCGTGATTTCCCTGTCGTTGTCGGCTATCATGGGATTTGCCGTCTGGGCATGTGCCCGGTGGAGTATCCCGGCATTGGAAGATGCGGCATTTATACCCTTATTTTGCGGTATACTTTTTTGTATTTGTGCCGGCCTAATCGTATTTGGCGGTTTAAGTTATCTTTTGAAAGTTCCTGAGTTGCAAACAATGTTGCAGCTTTTTTTACGAAAGGGAATCAAAAGTGAGTCTTAAACAAAAAACGCTGGTAGCCTCAATTTGTCTGCTAATGGCTGGTTTGCTGCTGGTAATTGCTGTTGGTGACAATGGATTGATTGAATTATGCTGGCTTTACGGCACTCACCGGCAGATTACTGAGCGTAATACCAAACTTACGCAGGATAATATGCGGCTGTATCGCAGTATTGACCGTTTGAAGGAAGATTTATCATTTATAGAAGATGTGGCCCGCCGGGACCTGGGAATGATACGCCAGGATGAGCTTATTTTTAAATTTGGGTCAAAAACCGGAAAATGACATAAAACGATAGAACAAGGCATTCTAAAAATGACTACTACATTGAATGGTAAAAAAATTGTGTTAGGAGTGTGCGGCGGGATTGCTGCGTATAAAAGTGTGGAGTTGCTTAGGCAAATTATAAAGCGCGATGCTTGTGTAAAGGTTGTGATGACGGCCAATGCCGCCCACTTTGTCGGGCCCGTTACCTTTGAAGCGTTGAGTAGGCAAGCGGTGTATCGAGATTTGTTTGAATCCAAGGGTGATGCGTCCATCAGGCATATTGATTGGGCCGAGGAGGCGGATGCGGTTATAATTGCGCCTGCCACCGCCAATATAATTTCAAAAATGGCCCATGGGTTGGCCGATGACGCCTTGAGCACTTTTTTATTGGCGGTCACCTGTCCGGTGATTGTCTGCCCGTCCATGAACACGAACATGTATACCAGCAAGCAGGTTCAAAAGAATATAGATACATTAAAAAATTTTGGCTTTCAGGTGGTTGAGCCCGATGCCGGCGAGTTGGCCTGCGGAACAACGGGGCCTGGAAGACTTCCCGGCCCGGAAGTTATCGTGGACGTGCTTGAAAAGCTGCTGACGCCTAAGGATTTCAGCGGTAAAAATTTTCTGGTGACAGCCGGACCAACCCGTGAAGCCATTGATCCGGTCCGATTCATCAGTAATCCTTCATCCGGAAAAATGGGATATGCCGTGGCAAAGGCTGCAGAAATGCGCGGGGCCAACGTTGTTCTTATCACCGGTCCCACGCAATTGACCCCTGCTTCAAGAATCCTTGTTAAAAAAGTTGTCAGTGCGGAACAGATGTGCAACGCCGTGCTGGACTATGCTGACCATGCTGACATAATAATAAAATGCGCAGCAGTATCAGACTACCGGCCTTGTGTTTTTGAAAATCAAAAGATCAAAAAAACCGAAGACAGCGTTGAACTTAAGCTGCAAAGAACCCAAGATATTCTTAAAGCGGTTTCGGAAAGGAAAAACAAACAATTTGTTGTTGGATTTGCCGCTGAAACCCAGGATCTGGATACCTATGCCATTGGAAAACTTCAGACGAAGAAGTTGGATCTTATTGTGGGCAATCTCATAGGCGAAAAGGACTCCGGATTCGAAAGCAGCACAAACAAAGTGGTCTTGTTTTACAAGGACGGCAAACGTGAATCCCTTGATGTGATGCCCAAGCAGCAACTGGCTCATCTGTTATTGGATCGAATTGCAGAAAACGTAAAAGGATAGGGTCTGTGGTAAAAAAAAAAATGACGATGAATAAACCTGAAACCGCATCTGATTTGCTTAAAACTTTGCGTGAAAGCTTGCTTGAATTGCAGCGATGGGGCTACAAGGGTTTTGATTGCTCATCGCGGAGCCTGGAGATGTTGAAACGGTGGAGCCAGCCTTATGAAAAACCATTACGGCCAAAAACGGATATCAATCTGGAAAATATCAAAGCCGATTTGGAAGGCTGCAAACGCTGCCGGTTAAGCCGGGGCAGGACTCAACTTGTTTTCGGGCAAGGCAATTCTAAGGCGCGTATCGTTTTCGTGGGCGAAGGCCCGGGTTATGAGGAGGATCAAAGCGGGCTGCCTTTTGCGGGACCGGCCGGAAAACTGCTTGATCGTATTATTGCGGCAATGAAACTAAACCGCAACCAAGTCTATATCTGCAACATCGTCAAATGTCGGCTTGCCAATAACCGGCAACCCCAGGATGAGGAATCCGAAACCTGCCTGCCGTTTTTAAAAAGGCAGTTGGCCATTATAAAACCGGAAGTGATATGCACTTTGGGCGCTTGTGCAACCAAGGTTCTTTTGAACACAAAAAATCCGCTGGGAAGGCTAAGGGGACGCTTTCACGATTATAACGGCATTCAGATTATGCCCACATACCATCCTGCCTACTTGCTGCAATATCCAGAGAACAAAAGAGCAACCTGGGAAGATATAAAAAAGATCATGGCTTTATTAGGCTTGCCCTTGTAAAATAAATTTTACGGCAATTAATTTTACAGATACCTTGCAAGGCCTCCGGTCATAGGAGTGTTAGCCATGAAACTCTTCAAATCAATGTGGATAGTTATAGCGGGGGTGCTGATCTTTGCCCTTTGTTCGGCAGGCGATAATGATGAGATGCTCATCGTAACGGTTTCCGACCCTATTTCCCCCGGTATCGCAGAGTTTTTGGAGGATGCTTTGCAAAAAGCCTCCGACCAAAGGAGCGTAGCCATTGTCATCCAGCTCGATACTCCCGGTGGTTTGGTCGAATCCATGCGAAAAATCGTTCAAGCCATATATGCCTGCCAGGTACCTGTGATTGTCTACGTGACCCCCAGCGGCGCAAGGGCCGCTTCGGCCGGTGTCATGATTACCATGGCTGCTGATGTCGCAGTCATGGCGCCGGGCACAAATATAGGTGCGGCCCACCCGGTGGCGGCCGGTGGTAAAGGCATTGAGAAAACCATGGCTGAAAAAGTCATCAATGACATGGTGGCTTTTTCCAAAGGTATTGCAAAACGCAGGGGGCGCAACGAGCAGTGGGTTGAGAAGGCCATTCGGCACAGTGTTTCGGTCACTGCTGATGAGGCTTTGGACAAAAATATTATTGATGTGGTGGCCAAAGATTTGGATGATCTCATCAAACAGATACAAGGCCGGACTATTCAAGGCAAAGGTAGCCTTAAGCTTGCCGGAGTCCGCCGCACCCATCTGAAAGAAAACCTGAGAACCAAAATACTCAAAACCATCAGTGACCCCAATGTCGTCTATATTCTGTTTATGATCGGGCTTGCGGGCATATATTTTGAACTTTCTCATCCTGGGGCCATATTACCCGGGGTGGCCGGCGCCATAGCTTTGATTCTGGCGTTTTACGCCATGCAGGCGCTGCCCATCAACACAACGGGTGTTTTGCTGATTCTGCTAGCGCTTATTTTTTTTATTCTGGAGCTAAAGGTAACAAGTTTCGGAATGCTCAGTGTGGCCGGAATTGCATGCCTTTTTCTGGGATCGATGATGCTGTTCAAGGAAGCCGGACAACACTTCAAGCTGGCGTTGAGTGTTGTTCTGCCCACCGTTATACTCGTATCTGCGTTTTTTATCATAGTTGCAATGATGGTCATTCGAGCGCATAACCTTCGTCCCCGGACAGGCGCGGAAGGCTTGATAGGACAGGTAGGGGTCGTTAAGCAGACCGGGGCCAGGCAAGGTAAAGTGCTTGTCAATGGTGAACTGTGGCGGGCTGATTTTCAGGAGCCGGTATCCACCGGCCAGAAGGTGACCGTGGAAACCGTCACCGGCCTGGTCGTTTCGGTAAAACCTTATAAACAACACGATGTCTGATAAACAACACGATGTCTGATTTTCCACTAACGTTTGTTTTGCAAAACTCGGATGGCGGCAGATAGCGTGTTACAATTTGAGTTTTGCTTGAGCTTTGCGTAATTTAGGCGCCAAACGGTCAGTAACGCCCTGTGTCCGTCTAATAAGGACCTAAAAACAGGAGGATTACTATGTTTTCCGTCCCATTAGTCACCACCATTGTCATTGTCGTTTTATTCCTGATGTCGGCAATTAAGATTTTAAATGAATATGAAAGGGGAGTTATTTTCCGTCTGGGCCGTGTAATTCGCGCCAAAGGGCCCGGGTTGATTATCTTGATACCAATTGTTGACCGGATGATAAAAGTCAGCATGCGCCTTGTGGCCATGGACGTAGACCCCCAGGATGTGATCACCCGTGATAATGTGTCTGTGAAAGTCAACGCAGTAATCTATTTTCGGGTCATTGATCCGACAAATGCCATTGTTGAAGTGGAAAGTTACAATTATGCCATGTCTCAATTGGCTCAAACCACCTTGCGCAGTGTCTGTGGCCAGGCCGAACTGGATGAATTGCTGGCGGATCGTGAAAAAATAAACAGCCAGCTTCAGGAAATTCTTGATACCCACACAGACCCCTGGGGAATCAAAGTGGCCACCGTGGAATTGAAGCACATTGATTTGCCCACTGAAATGCAAAGGGCCATGGCCAAACAGGCCGAGGCGGAAAGGGAGCGCCGGGCAAAGGTCATCAATGCCGAGGGCGAATTTCAAGCCGCCACCCGGCTGGCCGAGGCAGCCCAAATTATCAAGGATCATCCCATTGCCCTTCAGCTCAGATATTTGCAGACGATGAGTGAAATGTCAGCCGAAAACAACACTACAACCTTTTTTCCTTTGCCCATTGATTTGTTAAGGCCTTTTTTACATAAAAAAGACTGACGTATTTAATAAGTCCGGTTATCGGTAACTCCTATCAGAAAAATCACCTATGTTTTATTGACAGCCAATCCTAAAAAAGGTTATCAACAAAATTTTGGAAATCTTATAGGACTATTTTTTCGGACTATTTTTAAAATATGACTTAATTGCTGGTTTTTTTATGATCTTTGGAAAGGAGTGTGACGATTATGGGAGATGGTAATAAAGAACCAAAAGAGCCCAAAGAGCCTAAAAAGCCCAAAGAGTCCAAAGAATCAAAAGAGCCCAAAGAGCCCAAAGAATCAAAAGAGCCTAAAAAGCCAAAAGAATCAAAAGAGTCCAAAGAACCAAAAGAGCCTAAAAAGCCAAAAGAGTCCAAAGAACCAAAAGAGCCAAAAGAAAAGCCTTTGGATAAAATGACTGTTAAGGAATTGCGTGAAATTGCTAAGGATATAGATGGACTTACCGGGGTCCACGCAATGAACAAGGAGAATCTGCTGTCCGCAATAAAAAAAGACCTTGAAATTAAAGAAGAACCCAAGAAAGACCTTGAAATTAAAGATAAACCCAAGAAAGACCTTGAAATTAAAGATAAACCCAAGAAAGACCTTGAAATTAAAGATAAACCCAAGAAAGACCTTGAAATTAAAGATAAACCCAAGAAAGACCT
>JAAERL010000341.1 GCA_024230435.1 Desulfobacteraceae bacterium | reverse complement strand
TTTATTTTACCTGCGGGTGCTGCTGCATTGCTTCTGGGGTGAGGGGACGGCCCCACGGACCTTCGCCGTTTTGGGGGCAGTTGTCAGTTAGGACGCAGCTGGTGATTGCTCTGGTCTCGTAAGCGTAAGCCTATTGACCGTGCGTCCAAGCGCATTGGCAGGCGCATGTTTGTTTCTGGTTGGCGAACAATGCGCACTTGCGCCCAGAATTCCGACGCCATGTATGATGTTGCCCTTTTGCCTTTTGGGCGTCGTCAGATGACTCAACGTCATCGCCCCTACGTGCTGCACTCTCCTGACCGAGGGGCCGCTAGTTGTATGCCATGAGCGCCTGGGGAGGCAGTTTTTTTGCTGGCAGATTTTGTTTCCTTTTCCCACCCGTCACGGCCGAGGTTTGGGGGAGGGTGGGATGGGACCGGGTGGTTGGGGCGGAAGATTATGTAGTCGATGGTTTACGACTCTGGCTGAGTCGGGTGGTCATGGGTTTGGGGAGGCCGGGAGACATGGAGCACCCCCCCCCTCGGAGCAGTCAACTTTTTGTGCATGACGAATGGTAGAGTTCAGGTCACTGGGCCTATATCACGTTCTCCTTTATATCCCTTTTGGTGAGCTATAATCCTGACAGGGGACTCGTATCCGGTGAAGCATAGGACCATGTCCTGAATGCGCACTATGGCATCGTCCCCTGTGTGTCATTTCACTTTTTTCTTTTGAGACAAAAATTGTAGAATAATAATTACTCTTGCTGGAGAGCTTCTGTGTGTTCTTCGTCTGCTTGCCCTTTTTGCTGCTACAAACGCTGATGATATTGGAACTCCTTTTTTATTTCAGCAGTTTTCTCTTTATGCTGCAGTTAGTCAAGCTCTTTGGGTGGATCATGTGTTTCATGCTGATTCATATTCGAGCGTCAGGCTAGCTGACCCTGTAAATACAAAAAGGTTTTACTGGCTATTTGGCCGTGACATTTGTTTCCTTAGCTAAATTGTACAGTACCTACCGTAGTTTAAACAATTATTGATTGTGAATAATTAGATATTCTGCGATTTTTGAGAATCTTTTACTCCTTATCCCGATTCTGAGGGGTGCTGATGAAAAGTTAAGCGATTCTACAGTTCGCTTTCATTAAGTAGGTACTTACCTGGAAGAGCAGTCTTTTTTTGGTGCGGTCACATGAGGGTGAGCCAATATAGACACCGGCACCATGGGCTCCGAAACGTCTAGTGCGCCTTGAGATGGTACCCGAGCACCAAACTAGTGGGTCCATGTGCCAGCTGATTTGGGTTATAACCATCCACCAAATTGGTTTGATCAAATTCGGACCAGAACTCACCCGTTAATTACGTTATCACAAAGACCAAATTGTGTTACATTTCGAAAGTTGCATTTGAATGTGGCTCTCATGCCAACAATGGCATTATTGACCATCAACTAGCATGGTATGGCCCCAGCTACGGCATCTTAATGATAAATAAATGGTAGATCACCAGGTGTAGAAGTTGGATCAGCTTTAATTATTATTTAGATAGGCTGAAAAGATCGGTTCTATTGTGTCTTTGTCACCGTTGTCATCGTTGGGGTCGGCGCTTCAGTTTTCGCCGGCCTGGTTGCTGCCATCTCCTCCGCCAACCTATCTCCCTCCTCAACCGAGGATTCGCTGTCCTTGTCAAGCCATCTAGATTGATTGTTGTTTGTAGGCGGCCTCAAGGCAGAAGCGTCGTTGTCCTCAGAGCCGGACGTGTTGACCCAGTCGTTGGCATCAGAAGGGGGTGCAGTAAATGCGGAAAGATTTTTCTTCAATATTATAGTAATGTGGTCTTATTAGTAAAATGTGTTACAAACCCCATTGGCCAAATAGCCAGTAATACCTATATATCGGAAAATAAATTTTAACTTTTTACACAGCCAACTGTGCCTAAAATACAGTCAGTTTAGATGTAAAAAATATTCAAAGACTGAAAAGCCATGTTTAACTTATTACAGGATGAGCTGCCTAGAGACTGCCGGCTACAACATCTGAAAAGGTGCATCAAATGTGAACCATACTTTTATGTGTTCAATACATACATAGGTAGCTTAGAGTAATGCCTCACACAGCACATCATGGGGAGCAGCTCTCTGCCAGTAAGCTTCAGCTGTTGCGTAAGATTTTCCCAAATCAGGGCTTCGGAGCTAGCCCGCAGCGCGAATGCCGGGCAGAGCTTTTTGGAGCGATGGCGGGAGCGAGAGCGCGAGCGCGTCAGCGTGTGCTTGGTGCGCGCGCGCAAGCGAAAAGCCAATCGCATAGGGAGGGGGACATTATTTGCGTGATGTTGTGGAAGTTTAGGGACGGAGGGGGGGGGGACGGGCTGTCAGGGCGAGTTGTATCAGGATTAATGCCTTCAAAATGAATTTGAGGAACGCCCAATAGATTTGTGATCCCGGCCCGTTTGTGAACCCGGCGCGCCAAAACGGAAAGATACATGCATAGGATCTAATATGATAATGGGTATACACTTAGGTATAAACACAAAAAGGTATAAACATTAGACAATCTCCTAAGTTAACTGTTTTTCGCTTTAAGAGTATTAGCTTATTCCCGCGTTTTTTGAATAATTCCCGCTTTTCCTCAAAGATATCACCTTTCGATGTTCAACCAAGAACCAAGAATCGGAGTACGATACTTTGTGTGTCGTGTGTGGCGATCGACCAAGAACCAGGAATCGGAGTTTTTTGGTGTGTACAGTAATACTGTTCTTTGTGTGTTGTGTGTGTTCAACCAAGAACCAAGAATCGGAGTTTTTTT
>JAAERL010000340.1 GCA_024230435.1 Desulfobacteraceae bacterium | reverse complement strand
AGCTGAGTAGTGATATTTGTAACCTTGATACGCTCTAGCAGCGCGGTCTTTCCAGATCCGTCGAGACCAACGATTAGAATTGATAATTTGGGAGGGGCGAAGTAATTTTGGTAAACGCCAGAAGCCAAGCCGAACATTGTGATCTTTGCCTTAATAATTTGTGTCGGCAAGGGTCAAAACACAAAACTCAGCACCCAAAAAAGAAAAGAATAGATTACGTCTTGACAGCTCTTGCTACTGCTACTATCTAACCGAAGAAGACTCTACCAATTAATATTAAGCATGCGAAGAGGCAAAAGATTCGTTACGATGACAGTAGTGGATAAGTAGTGGCACATAAATGGAGGGAGTTCGGTTTGCAATTTTTTTCTGCACGCGCTGTTTTTTCCATCCACAACTCACAAATCGGCAACACACCATGACCATCATGGTGGACCGCCATGCCATAGCACAATCAATTAGGACTCCAACGCATTGTAGAGCGATGTTCTAGATCAGTTTTTGACGTAGAAAACGTCGATGTACTCGGAAATTCATGAAGCTGAGAGCCCACAGACGTATCGGCGGCTATATCTAAGGCATCGGTTTTTGGTCTATTT
>JAAERL010000339.1 GCA_024230435.1 Desulfobacteraceae bacterium | reverse complement strand
TCGGAACCACCCTGGTTTTACAGCAGATGCGGCGGCTAGGCATGAGTTAACGGCGGCTGCTGACTTACCACCCAATCATGGAAGGGACCAACATTATTTCCTTCATGCTGAATTTTTACCATCAAATCAGACACAACCGACGCCATTACATCTGCCGACAGAATATAATTTTTCAGAAAACAATCATGCATCCGCAGGACAATACAATGATCCCATGCCTCATTGGCAACAGCACGAACAGCAACATCGGAAGCATCAACGTACAGCAGTAAACAATCCAATCAAAAATAGTGATCAAGCTGAGTATAAAGACTTTCTTCCGCCCCCTATCCATGTACCGAAAAATGGCGAAAAAGTTTCTGCTGCTAACAATCATGGTTCTGCAGTCGCTCCTAGAACCAATGAGCTTGATCCATCACCTCATAGGGAGGAACCAAACTTTTCAAATCATGATTGCCTTGATCAACAGCAGCAGCATTCTTTACTACCGCCGCTGCCTCAGGAAAAAATGGAGAACGCACCCGAGAAAGAAAAAGATAGTGAAGTACTGGGAAATTCCGAGAGAAATGTTGTTGCTACATCGAATAGTGCTGACTCGCAACAAAATCAAAGCGATT
>JAAERL010000338.1 GCA_024230435.1 Desulfobacteraceae bacterium | reverse complement strand
CTCGTCTTCCAAAGAATGTTTACTACCACTATTGCTGGGTCTGCGATTTACAAGTTTTAACAGTTCCGCAACTCCATAAGCAACTGTGGTGAGGCGAACAGTCACTTCTTTTTTCTTCTGCTTATTGTTCTGGCAGCACTTCAATTGTTTTGCCTCTTCTTCGATCCAGCTTCGCAGTGGGACGAGAGAATCGGTTGTTTCGACCATGATCAAACAGCGGTTATACTATTTATGGGCATCAACGTCTGCAGCGTCTACTAATACTCCTATGCGCTGTGTAATTTAAGATCACAATTCCATTGCCCATAACGTGGCAGGAGCCTGGTCTGTGATCGTGGTTCGTGGTTTGGTTTTGCATTTTGCTATGCCGTCTTTGTTGGGCCTGACGGGATAGTGAGCATGCGGGCTCACCCACGGTTTGAGAGGGGGACGTTTTGGTCAATAAGGGTATATTTCGTCATTTTACGGGTATTTTGAGCAACAGTTATAGACAAAGGCAGGGCATAGCCAACAATAGTACCAAAAGCGCCCGCTAAAATCGAGAGGTTGCATGTCGCAATTTCTCCGT
>JAAERL010000337.1 GCA_024230435.1 Desulfobacteraceae bacterium | reverse complement strand
CGTTCACAGTAAAAAGTGCCATTTTTCAAATTAATTGGCTAATGGAACAGATCATATTATTATCTTTAGGCCATTTTTCCAAGCAACCGTAATAAAGGAGTCATAATGTCTCATCGACGAGCTTTTTATGCCTTCCCTTGAAACTAACTAGCAAACGAACTAGTATAGCGCGGTTTTCCAAGATGCAGTTAGTACCTGCCGGTACTAACTGGGTGCAGGTACTAACTGGGTGGTTGCAAAAGAGATGTTTCAGATATCCAGCGGTGATTATGTAAAGAAACGAATTGTTTAAGAGAAACTAGGCACTGAGGTCAGACTGGTTAGATGTGAACATCTTAACTTAATGTGGTAAAATGGCATTGTTTGATATCATTTGACTTGCTTATTGATCTATGATATGGAACAGATTATGTGACTGTTGCTCCGCAACGGTGTTGACAGAAGCAGCCAGACCCAAGGTAGATAAGCAGTCCTGTCGGATTTGGCTTTATGCAATGGTAGTGCACCATAGTATGTATTCAATTACTATTTTTTTAGCCTTATAAGCCTCATAACCTTTTTTTAATTCTCAGATAACCACTCTTAATCCATAAGTGATTGTAATGCTTGTCATGTATCCTTATATTTTATGCTATATGCAGTCCTACAATATTGCTGTTGGCTTCTTCAGATGTTTTCCCACAAACTATAGAGTCACTGGTGTGAATTTATCTATGAATTTATCTATAAAGCATTGCTGTTATGTTTTTCAGTTTGTGAGTATTTGCAAATAAAATGGGATGTAACAGAGTAGAAGGAAGGAAAGAGTGTTTGTGATGCAAGCATCACAAACACACAAATTG
>JAAERL010000336.1 GCA_024230435.1 Desulfobacteraceae bacterium | reverse complement strand
TTGTCTAATTCGCCTTTTTTTTAATTTTTTTTAAAAATTACCCTTTTGACCTGTCTTTTTTTTGCACCTCGTAAAGCGGCTCACAGCTCTTTCTATTATACAAATATGGCCATTTTTTCCTACAAATTTTGGACACCGTTGCAATGCTGCTTAGATGCCTGGTTTTAGAAAAACCGGAAGCAGTCACATTATATTTGGCTCAGTTCTGCTATGCCGCGAAAGCTTAAACATTTGCTTGGAGTTTTCGCGCTTTGCAGATCGGGTCACGATTCGGCAAAGGCCGTGCGAAAACTTAAAGATCGGCGGTTACTGATAATACTGACGGGAAGATAAAACAAAAAAACTAATTGCGTAAAATAAAACGTGGTTAAAATAAAAAAAATAATGATTTTCCCGGATCATTTCCTAAATGAATTTTTCGATAGATTTTACACAAATTGCCATCACCCTTAGTAAATACCCCCTCTGATAAAATATATGCGTGGGATCTTTTTTATTTTGTATTCCACACCAAATGCCCGCATTTTGCGATTCTCTATGATCTGATCATGCCTGCGCCAGTTATAGCGATAAAAATTGTGAATATTGAGAATATTGTGAATATTGTGAATTAACTTGTTCAATAAAACATGGCATATTGCACCAAATAATCACTTACAACTCAATCGGAAAAGACAGAGGCTATTGAATGTCGTTCTTACTGCTTAAATCAATCGAACAATTACTTTCAGAAGGTTTTGCAAACAAAAAGTTCCGGCAAAAAGATTTGTCATCCGGCAGCCATACATCGCCCGGCTTTTATATCGGCGCTTTGACCCACCATCAAGACTTCGAAAAATCGGATTATTTTCCATTCATCATCAACCGGTTTGTGCGTGGTTCGGAAACGACTGACAAATCATTGTACACCGTCAGGACGATCTGCGGCATCTACACGGACCAGTTTGTTGAAGACGGTGAAAACGATATCGCCAATATGATCTTTACCGCAAAGCAGATCATTATGACCGATCGGATTTTGGGCGCTTATACGCTTTACTTGCCCTTGAAATGGTCTTTGGGCGGGTTACCTATGAAAGGGTCCATCTTTCACAATGATGAAAATCAAGGCCAGAACCACCCCTATTATGCCGGTCAGATTGAAACCACCTGGCAAACACCGGCTGTTGAGCAGGATCTGGAAATCGAAGACCTGCTAAGTACCTATTCGGCAGGCTACAGGTAAAATTATAAGGAGAAAAATATGGGTCTTTGCCATGTTTGTAGAAGAGGAGGAATCGCCTCCTGCCTTGCTCTGGTTAAATCTCTCATGGCTTCATCTTCAGCTAAAAAAATGTAAACACCGGTCAATTCACCAGCTCGATGCAACATAGCCAGCATCAAGGAATCACGCCGGTCATTTTTTATACGGTTACCGCTTTACTTTGGTACCCTATGCTGCCACACAGTCAAACCTCTTAGCGGTTAGATGCCGATAGATCCCGTAGCCGCATGGGCCGGCTTCGTACACAAAATGTAGCCTATCGCCTTTGCTGACAAATTTGCGGGTTACTTGAATCCGCGTTTGCAAGGATGGCAGGTTTTTTTTGGGGGATGTACCGAGGCAACTATCGAAAAGTCATTCTGGTATAGAATGGGTCCCCAAAATTGTTCGCAGGAGAACAGAATAGCTTTTCGCGGGTTCAATGCTAAATCCTTCGCACTTGCACGGCCTTACTTGACAATACTTATCATGGATGTCCCTATTGTTATCCGTTTTCCAAAATGACGAAGGGATAAGACCGGACGGGTAACTAATTGAACGCCGCCCGTCCGGTACACCACATATTTCTATCGGCTAAGATAGTAACTGCTTATGGTTTCATTCAGGTTTTCCGATGGAGCCCACAATTTTATGCTTTTCCTATTCTTGGTAGCGGATAATTTGAAGGCCATTGCTACGATCACACGCATAGACAATATCACCGGCAGCAGTGACTCCATAAGCATAATCGGGCATTTCGACGAAATCTAAAATTTCCGGGTCGCCCGGATCGCTGACATCGATGATTTGAAGACCGCCCGAACCATCCGCCATATAGGCAACATCACCGGAAACAGTTACGGAGCGAGCATATCCTGGCGTATCGACGGAACCGATAACGTCTGGATCTCCCGGATCGCTGACATCGATGATTTGAAGACCGTCTGAACCATCCGCCACATAGGCAAAATCGGCGTAAACAGCTACGGAACGAGCAGAACCTGGTGTATCGACTTCGCTGAAAATGTCTGGGTTTTGCGGATCGCTTATATCGATAATCTGAAGGCCGATGCTACCATCAGCCACATATGCAAAATTGCCTGAAACGGTGATCCCATAAGCAGAACCGGGCGTATCAACAGAGCTGATAATGTCTGGATTTTGCGGATCGCTGATATTTATGATTTGAAGGCCGCTTCCACCATCCGCAACGTAGGGTCGTAGGTCGGCTTAAAGGTCCATCAAGCCGACAAAAGGCCTTGCGCAAACGCTTGGCTGGACGTGTTGTAGCTTGCTGATATTTTAATATCGTACAAACAGCGATTCAGAGAGATTGAAGATCTTCTTGAATCGCTGTTTTGTTTTGGATCGTGAAGGTCTGTGCTGGTGCGCCGGTGGCGGGGAGGTGGTTTTTTTGCCGGAGCCCTCGAATGCGATATGCATTTTATCGTCCTCAAAGATCATTATTTCAAGCCAACATTGTTCCATTCGCAGTTAATTTATTTTGTATTCCACACAAAATGCCCGCATTTTGCGATTCTCTATGCTCTGATCATGCCTGCGCTAGTTATAGCGATAAAAATTGTGAATATTGAGAATATTGTGAATTAACTTGTCCAATAAAACATGGCATATTGCACCAAATAATCACTTACAACTCAATCGGAAAAGACAGAGGCTATTGAATGTCGTTCTTACTGCTTAAATCAATCGAACAATTACTTTCAG
>JAAERL010000335.1 GCA_024230435.1 Desulfobacteraceae bacterium | reverse complement strand
CAAAGAAGTTGATGTGGGCCGACAGAAATGCACAACTGACGTACGTATCTGTCAGACAGTTCAAATGTTCGAATAATTTAATCGATTAAAAATCGATCATTTTAATCGATTAAATCGATTAAAATAATCGATTAAATCGATTATAATAATCGGTCAAAATCGATCTTTTTAATCGACTAAATTATTCGAACATTTGAACTGTCTGACAGATACGTACGTCAGTTGTGCATTCTGTCGGCCCACATCAACTTCTTTGTATCTACCGGTAGATATCAATAGATGCCCAGGACGACTTTTAATTTCATCCAAAGGCCTGTTTTTATGAAAAAAGATGACAACTCTCAATTGTACTGGATGCATTCGTGATCCAGTAACATGAACAACAGAAAGTACTAGCATCTCATAGCAGACTGGAAATCAAAATATAACTAATGGACAAGTAATCATTTGCAGTGTATTCATATTCGTTCTTAGATAAAATGTTGATAATTACTATTACTGTATTGATCAATGAGCATTTCGACTTCAAAGAAAATAATCGAATTATTCGATTTTTTTATCTGACAAAAATCGGGCTATATTCGCTCAAAAGCAAATTCCCCGGAGCCCCCTGCCAAAGTTCGTCGTGAATGAGAAAGCGCAATGGAGGGCCTAAAAAAATCGATTGAGGTAGGGTTGCGCACCCCACAATTGAAAAGAGCTCTTAATTGGAAAAGAAAAATGCTTCGTTGGTCATACATTTTTTGTCCTCGTCGCGCACGCAAGGGTGAAAAAATCTAGAGAGAACTGTAAAATAGAAAAGGAAAAATACTTCATTGATATCTACATGTTGTTGTCATCATAAAAAGCATCACACTCGTGCGCAACTTCATCAAGCAGACCATGGATAACATATTTGGACTATTCTTCTTCTTGCTCTCTGGCCTCATCTCGCACACACATGCAGCAACTACAAGTACTTTAGTACTAATTGAGCAGACATTCCTCTCGCCAACTGGTGTTTGTGATTGTAGTGCTAGCGCGAGTTT
>JAAERL010000334.1 GCA_024230435.1 Desulfobacteraceae bacterium | reverse complement strand
GAACGTCAACAAACAGAATGTGAAAAACGTCAACACACAGACGGTATTAATCCATTGCCCACCGCCAGAGGAAGCTATCTCCCACGTTTTCGAACTCCCGTCCACCAAAAAAACCATCGCATATTTCCATGCAGCGGCAGGATTCCCAACGAAAGAAACGTGGATTAAAGCAATCAGAAATGGTAATTACGACACATGGCCGGGACTCACCGAAGAAGCAGTAAACAAGTACTATCCGGAGAGCGATGAAACGCAAAAGGGCCACATGAAAGGCCAACGCCAAGGCCTACGTTCCACGACCGATGCACCACCAAAACCAACACAGCCACCAAAAAAGAGGCACGAAACGTTTATGAAAGTGATCGATATGCGCGAAACAATGTACACAGACCAGACGGGAAAATTTCCGTACCTATCAAGCCGAGGAAATCAGTATCAGATGGTTGTGTACCATAGCGACGCGAACTATATCTTCGCCAAACCGCTCAAAAACAGAACCAAAGGCCAGATCATCGAAGCTTATAACCGCATAATTAAGAGAATGAAAAAAGGAGGATTGAGTGTCAAAAAGCACATTCTCGACAACAAAATTTCAGAAAATTTTAAGTCAACAATCGAGGAACATGGGGCCGAGTACGAGCTTGTACCTCCAGGCGAGCACAGACGCAACATAGCCGAGCGCGCAATCCAAACATGGAAAAACCATTTTGTTGGCGTCCTCGCAGAGCTCCATGCGTTGTTTCCAATGCACCTGTGGTGCCGAATCATCCCACAGGCAGAAATGCAATTAAATCTCCTCCGAAATTCAACCATCACCCCAAACATATCGGCATGGG
>JAAERL010000333.1 GCA_024230435.1 Desulfobacteraceae bacterium | reverse complement strand
GCGTGATCGCTTTGCTGTAATATCCAGGCATGGAGCGGTGAACTTGGCGTTTTTTGTAGTTGAAATTGAGGTTGATGCCACAGTATTTCTTGCCCTCCCAGTCCTTGTCTACCACGTAGTGTTCTTCGAGAATTTTGATGAGGTGATCAGCGTGCTCTTTTCCGACGTATTTGACCCCAAAATCATCGACTATTAGACTGAATGTGATCGGGCGCCAGTCATGTTTCCATAGGCCGGGCGTTTTGTCACTTTGGCGGTAGCCATGTTTTGCCAGTCGTTCTTCAAGGAGTTTTTGGGCAATGATGCCTGCGTGGGGAAGCCCGTACATTCCACGTTCCACGCGGATGTAGACATTTCCATTTTTGTCAACTTTGTCGCGTAGGCCGTAGTGTTGAATGACGTCTTCGGGGAAAGTGTCTAATTTCATTTTGAGAAATTCCGGGTGCGCCATCGGAGTGTTGAGATAAAAATCTTTCAGGTCAAGTCCTAGGAATTTGGCCCCGGGGGTAGAAATGATGCTGTTCAGAAGAAGTTTGACTGTGAGGAG
>JAAERL010000332.1 GCA_024230435.1 Desulfobacteraceae bacterium | reverse complement strand
GCTTTTTGCAGTGTATTCGACAACACATGGCGCGACGACGACAATGAAGTGTGCGTGTGGACAGTTATCAGTTGTTTATTGGGGCAGCGAGTGAATAATAAGAACATTGGTCGGTAAGGGTGTCCATATCCATTGATTTGGACCATAAAACTGCTGGTCTCAGACTCAATCTCTCAGTTTTTCTGTCAACTTAGCTTTTCAAAAAGCGATAAGTTCCAAACATGTGATGCTCGATTGCAGTCATCACAAAATGCCATATATCCGTGGCAAAAAAATATGAAATAAGACTGTACCTGCACTTTTGTTTGAAGTCACGCGTCCAATTTGGAACCGCTAGTGATTCATACCCCCCATCACTACTTGGCATAGCGGGGTCAACGCTCGTTTCGCCATCGGCGCAAACAGCTAGTTTCTCTTCTCCTTTTGTTTCCGATTCACCTTGTTTCCGCCACATTGATTCTTATGAGCGGAAGTTCAAAGGAAATTTCGAATTTTTAATTCCAATTTCTGAAATCCTCGATTATCTAGTGAATCCCCTATTTTGCTGTGCCACTAGG
>JAAERL010000331.1 GCA_024230435.1 Desulfobacteraceae bacterium | reverse complement strand
TGCTTTCGAATGGTTGCCATGTTGTCAATTTTGATTAAAATTGATCTCTAATGTGAAATTCGGGCTGCGGCGGTGGATATTCGATATCAAGCTGTCGGCGGCTTTCTAACCCCGTTTTTAACCGAGTCGATTGAATTAAGAGTCGTCCAATGATGCTGGCAATACGTCTAATCGATAGAGCTCAATAAGAGCTTTCCAAAACGCCACTCATTGCCTTCATTGGACAGCTACTAGGAGACAAGATATGGTACAGCCCAGTGTCATAGGTGTTTAGCTTTGAGCGCTGCGCTTGCTTGAATGCATGATGTGATGGATTGGTGGATTTTTGGTACAACAGCAAAGCAAAGATGCCTATCTCAAAAAGTCAGCCTTCGCCCTTCGCTCCATTTTACCTAGCGCGAGCGAGCTAGCGAGGAAAAAATAAAAATCCGATGACTCGAAAAGCAAAAAACAACTAACACAAAATCCGATTTCACCATGAGCGGCAAGGCCTACTACGGCGCCATCCAAGTCCGCCAAGAGGCCGACGTAGACGACAGTAACTTACCGTCTACTGCTACTAATCCGACGACCGAGCATATCCCACTGCTGTCAGCG
>JAAERL010000330.1 GCA_024230435.1 Desulfobacteraceae bacterium | reverse complement strand
TGTGTGTTTGGATTGAAAAATGATGGATACCTATGGCGTGGTCCTTGGCATATCCTATCCAAATGCATATATTGCCTTGGTCGACAAATGTTGCCTTGATTTTCTTTAGATTTGTAATTACGGCCATTTCATGTTTTTTTATTGAGTTTGGAACCAAACTCTTGACTTCCTTCCCAAAAAAATGTTGAAATGAACTCTCATTTTTGCCTTGTTTTACCAAAATATTGTCCAAATCAGTTGCTGTATTGGCTGCCTCCGCCCAAGGTCTTTTCTTGAACGCCCCCTTGATTCCGGAGCTTAATAAGCTCGATCTCAAGCGCCCGTAGAGAGTTTGAAACTTCCTTTCAACCCGCCCATTCTGTTGTGGTGTGCCTGGCACAGTGTATTCAAACTTGATTCCTAGCCCTTCCTGCTTGTAGAGCTTCTCCAATGCGTTGTTTTCGCCCGAATTATCCAGTCTGATGATTTTGACCAAAATCCCATGTTTAGCCTTGAGTTCTTTAATTAGACCGATGGTGTGGTCTTTCAGTTCATTTTTCTTCTTCAGAAAAGAACTCCAAGAAAAATTGCTATAATCGTCAACTGCGAGTAGCCAGTGTTTCTTTTCACC
>JAAERL010000329.1 GCA_024230435.1 Desulfobacteraceae bacterium | reverse complement strand
GCCTAAAATAAACTGGATCTCTTATAAAAACTGCTTCTGCTGCCTATTTTTCGCTTGAATCAAAAATACTACTGCATTCATGAAAATAACTTTCTTAGAAAAGCTACGGAAAAACTACAAAGGAAAGGACTAATCTCCGGGTACCTAAAAGTCGAAAATTATTTTAAGAGAAAATGTACCTATAACATTTTTTTCCTTACACGATTCTGAGTAGACTGGCGCACCTGTAATTACTTTAAAACGATTGGTTCTCACGTTATGCTGTTTCTAAGTTTGTCAGATGTCGAATTATTTGGATAAGATTTATAGATTTTAGAGTTCTGAATGACATTCCTCCCGTTTGATTGACATTTTCAGACGTTTTTAGATGCGAAAGGTCCGCTTATTCTCCGGCAATTTCCTGCTGAGAATCCTGAAATTCCATTTTCACGGGTTCGTAAGTTTTCACAGATGCTTCTATTTTCATTTTCATTCCATCCATTGCATCAGGGTGAGTGCTTCGCACTATTTTTTCAAATCCATAATCATAATTATCTTTCCTTTTCTCACGTTTCCCACCTCTTTTCTTCACCTCGCTAGGAGAAAGGTACAGTGCAGCAGTTCTCCTTCCGTAACCTTGTCTTGCCTCGATCATTTTGCCATCCTGATTCATTATAGTGACTACTTGTTCTCCGAATGCATACACATCTTGTATGATTCTTTCGATCAGTGGAGCATAGCCTCCACTCAGCAACCTCGGCCCTTCTATCCCTTCTTTCGCCATAACATCGTTTTTATAATCAACATAACCTAACCTTACTGCTAACTGGGTGCACCACGCCTTCCTAGCCCTGCAAATTCGCGATTCAACATCATTTGATCCTTGTCTATGGGCCTCGACTTTTGCCAATTTCGGTTTCAAATTCTGAATCAAAGTGTACACTTTACTTTTTGTAACTCTTTCCTTTTGTACACTCTCCCTGTAAACATTCACCGCATTCCACGCAATGAATATGGAACCTCCACCCTCAAGTTCATCAGCAACAATCTGAGCTTCAATAGAATCAGTTTTTAAATCTGCAATTGCTCCAGTTCCTTCATTCCTTTTCCCTTCATATTTCGTTCCAGATAACCTGCATTGAACTACATCATTCAATATGTATACAATATCGGTAGATGGGCACATATTTAGATCTCGTTTCACTTTAGAAATGATTCCATTCTTGCCATACCATGGATTGGATCTCGTATCATAACAACCTCCATACTTTGATACAAAATGCATTGCTATATAACATCTTCTCTGCCTTTCAGGATCAGCAAATATTTCGTAAAAAGTACAAGAGCTGTTATCAAAAGAAGTATTGTTATTGCAATCATCGTTATCAGAAGTAGGAGGAGATGTTTGATGGGGAGGGGGATGGGTGGTATGTCGTGTACTTTTTCGCGGCGTGACCTCCTGAGGAGGAGGAGGAGGAGAATAGTTACTAGTAACATTACCATTTTCGTTATTTTCTGCTGGAAAAGAACTAAAATCGGCACTTGCAACGACTTTAGTCTTTTTGGGTACTGTTCTGGCCAAGTTGAACTTTCGTCTCCTTCTCGCTTGAGCACTTTGGAATACCATGTGTCGATTGTAATTTTATGGTTTTTGGTATTTTGCGAAAGAGGAATTTTTTCTCATTTTATTGTCTCAAATTTGTTCAACCATTTTATAACTCTCACATTTTCCACTTAAGCCTTTTGACATTTCGAACAAAAATTCAGTCACGGGAATGAAATTTTACGTATACAGACATGAATAATATTATAAATGTTATCTTGCAAGCAATTACTATGGAGCTTTCTCGACGGGAAAAGGAGTTAAATGGAAATTCCGTCTCATTCAAAGACACCAAAATAATTTAATTTGTGTGTCTATGAATGTAACGGATTTTTCAT
>JAAERL010000328.1 GCA_024230435.1 Desulfobacteraceae bacterium | reverse complement strand
TTATGCATTTGAAATTTGAAAAGTGCGGTGTGTTTGGTGGCGGCGCGACATCTTGCAAAAAACATTTAAAGGGGGCTAGGGTCTGCCAATAGGGAGTAATGCCCCCTCTTTAGAGATATCTCTAATATAAAGTAAAGTAATTATCAAACTGAATTCGAAAGAATGCCCTCTTGCCCCCGTCGCGCTAAAAAAAGACTGCTTTTACAACATGATATTGCGGCAAAAACCCGCCGGCCGCGCCCGCCGTCCGCCTACCCATAGTCACCATTGTAGCTAAGAACTATGATGATGACCATGCGATTGGCGGGCCTGCCAAACCAAGCCAAGAGCTGGTGTCGGTACCGCAAGCGGCCGACGGGTTTTCCGCCTCTGCCGCATCATAATTATTTGTCGTTGCAACCCTTTAGGGGAGCTTTGTCAAGATAAGAACTCCCCGAGAAGCTGCCATGTGCAGAATTATGGTGTATCGAGAACTCTAATCAAAAGAAGTCAAAAGCTACTTCTTAACATTGCGCCATAAAAAGTAGATGCAAAAGCCAATGCATGCTAGTAATTCAATCGAAACAAACAAGTATGGATCCGAACATTATTCCCGACGACCTGCAACACCCCGA
>JAAERL010000327.1 GCA_024230435.1 Desulfobacteraceae bacterium | reverse complement strand
GATACCAAACTGTAGCTCAAATCAAGAGCTACAACATTGGCGCATCACTTCAATGCGCAGCTTGGAAGAAGGCCAAGTCTTCTGGTGTCGAATAGAGGGTTTCAATTGCTTCTTTTTTCCGCCACCAAAGCACAAAACCAGGCACAAAACCACAAACCAGAACCCAAAAAAGCACACACAAAATATTTGAGCTTGCCTTTCAGCAACCAAGGCCAGTGCGCTGAGCCTCGATAGACAGCGCCCAGGGCATCAATGAATGCCCTGGACCTTGTCTATCGATCGATGGTCTCAACGCCGGGAGGGCATCATTCTATGGCCATTGAAATGGCCATAGAATGATGCACCTCGTCCGGTGAAATATTTATTGACTAGTAGAGTAATAGTAGATAAAGATAAAGATAAACATGATTTATAGACCCGAAGATACACAGTCTTGTAGATTAGTTTATTCTTTATTCATCTATGTAGTTATCAACGGCGTTGGCAGCCTTTATCGCCGCCGGCTTTGCGACTTTTTACAAACCCGGG
>JAAERL010000326.1 GCA_024230435.1 Desulfobacteraceae bacterium | reverse complement strand
TTGTGAGACAAAGATCAATCCAGCTGGTTATTGCAAGTGGGATCTGGTGATGAAGCTGTCCCCAGAGGCCGGATCGATGAGTAGTGGCAACAAGAATAGTATCAGAAATATCACTGCCAGGGCAGGTTGGTAAATGATTAGCCTTGCCGCAAGAGAGTTAGGACCTCCTGTGACTCCAACCCTTGCCAGACCTTGTGTTATGACTGCATTGTAACCCATAGAATGGTCCTGGCGGAAAACGGGCACAATTAGGCCGGCGGCAAGTTTCGGACGAATGCGTTGTGGTTAAAAAGGAACCGTGCCGAGTGGGAAAATATTTTCATGAAATAAAAATTAAATGCGCAACCCAGATCTGTTTAGATCTTTTTAAAACATCTTCTCTTGTTATATGAACTCCATTTGCCACGAAATAGCAGAGCATCAAAAACGGGCATTGTTAGGCCCGTAGGGCGCTAAGATTACCATTATGTCCTATGTATCTTCAATTCTTATTATTAATTATCACTGGGTTATTGGCATAC
>JAAERL010000325.1 GCA_024230435.1 Desulfobacteraceae bacterium | reverse complement strand
TTCACGCATGACTTGATTTAGCATCAATTTTGTCAATTATTGACTAATTTTGTTATTACACGTTATTTATCGTAAACTTGCCGCCAGCGTTACAAAGAACAAAAAGCCATGAAGCTCGCGTTCAAGTTACCGACAGGACCCAGCAATCGACGATGTGAGAGGTTTGACCCTGCCAAGATGGGCGGTCTACCCCCAATTCAATGCGTACCCAAAGATGGCATTTTAAATGCCACGGATAACAAAAAGAAAAATCGTGTCAAGATCCAGATCAGCAACCATGTGACGAAGAGTTTCGAGCTCTTCTCCGAGGGCGGTCCTGAAGCTGTGGTCATGCTGATTCGATCGCACGAAAGTATCGTTGCCGATCAAAAGCTTAAGGAAGTCTACAAGACCGCTAGCGCGCTCATGACGACCAAGCAAGATGCCATCCAGGCTCTCGACCCGACATCTGAGCAAGATGCGATCGAAGAGCTAAAAATGGCGATTTGCGAGTTGAAAGAAACTTGCAAAAATACCCAACAGGAGGCGTTCG
>JAAERL010000324.1 GCA_024230435.1 Desulfobacteraceae bacterium | reverse complement strand
GATTTTTAGCTCGACTGGCTGACTGGCTGTAGTATATTTAGATATACTGTCCAGCTGATTTATTATTATCGCCTTGTATCAAACTGCACGTCTCAACTATCTTCACACGACCGACCGATAAAATTCACTTTTGCCAAAATAAAAAATGACACCCAATATTTTCTCAGCAATGACGAAGCGAGAGATATAGAGAGGTGGAAATCTATACTCTGCACTTTGACTTTGGTCTGCCTCGATTATATATCGATTGGTTGTATTCGATACGGTGCCTATCACTATTATGTCTCTCTCGCCATGGTGGAGATGACAATGCGTAATAGTTTTCGGTCGGATCCAGCGAGGATATTTGGCGGACTTTTTGAGATGGGCGTCTTTGCTAGTGTGCGGACTGTCATTTTGTCAGTAAGCATAGCAATCTGGCCCAGGTATCTTTCCAATTCTGAGGATCTGCAAAGCTCAAGCGGCACCAACTCCTGTCCGCTTTTTGAATCAACACTCCATCCACATCAACATCAAGCAGATCAAAAATGACAATGGGCCGATATCTTGTGTTGTAGCCGTCGTAGGAAGACGATAGGTGGCGTTTTAGAGAGCTCTCATCAAGCTCTATCGATTAGTCGTGTACTAAGCCTATTTGGACGACTCTTCACAGATCGTCTCGGTCAAAAACGGGGCAAGAAAGTGGCCAGCTCGCCAG
>JAAERL010000323.1 GCA_024230435.1 Desulfobacteraceae bacterium | reverse complement strand
AAATTTGGCGTGATCAAATATCAAAAAATATCGAAATACAAAACTGGTGTATCGTAACCATAGCCCTGTACAACTAGGAGGGAGATACGACTTTTGAAAACTCTACATACATACACGGGCGGAATTTGTTTCTAAATCCACGATTAACATAACTCGTGCTTGGGGTTAATATGAAGGCTGATCTCACACCGTTCCGAATAACGACAATCATTGCTGTTATTAATTCCTACGTACAATAATGGATACTCATATTTTCTTAATCTACTTTTCAATCTTGAAGTAACGATGGATATTTAATTCGAGACCGCAGGCCCATCTAGAGCTAAACACGAAGGTTTATCGCAACCCATGTTTTCCCTTTCGTACTATTCCCACATACAATAGTCTATACTTTCGATTTTTCTTCGTCTACTTTTTATTTTTAAAGTACTATTGGATATTTCCTCCGTGACAGGCAAGGAATCTCGCACGGCAGAAGGCCGCGGGCATTAATTTGAATCCTTGTTCCGTCATAGCTTGAGATGGACGTGTATTTTTTT
>JAAERL010000322.1 GCA_024230435.1 Desulfobacteraceae bacterium | reverse complement strand
TGATAAATGACGAGGAATAGTGAACATGAAAAATATACGGGAAAAAAGGAAAACAGAGATATACTCCTATTAATAAAGACTAGGGGCGAGTGCCCTGCTAGCGCTAACGCGTAAGTTATGGGGTGTACAGTACATACATACAGGTAAGTTCTGGGGTATAGAATGATTGAAGCATATTAGAATAAATAACTTATATTTTCTTCTTGTGGGACCTAGCCCTCAAACCCCCATGGAAAATGTTATACAATAAGTGAACTCATCATTATTATTATAATAGCCAATCAATATATAATAAGAGTAATAAAAAACAATTAATAAGGATGTATTAATTGTGTAATAGTTCTGGGTAGATGATATTCCGAGTATACGTCTTGAATTCATCAAGAAATTGTTTCAGATTGTCAAACTCGCCCTGATCTGCATAAACAAAAAAATTATTCGGGTCACCGCAGCGTCCAAATCCGACATAAAGATGGCCATGGCAAAAAACACTTCGTGGCAGATATAGGCCAGCACGACCCAGTGTTTGTCCCTGAGCTCTATTTATTGTGAGATAGTATTCTCCAAGTACTGGGAACTGAACCCGCTTAAAGGGCACTGGAAATGAAGAGTCCTTTGAAATCATTGGGATTCTTGGTATGAGTATGATTGAATTTGGTCCTTTTCTCAGTTTCTGTGCTTTTATCAAACTTTTGCTCAGCTGAAGAATAATATACCTTGTTCCATTGCAATGACCTTTTTTCACATCCAGATTTTTAATCAGTATAACACATGCCCCCACTTTAAGTGGCAATCGATGTGGTGGTAAACCTGAGACGTTGACTCGATTCAGAAATTCAACATCATATAGAGTATGATCATTTTCTTCCATACAACTATCCCTACTGTAGCTAATTTGCAATTCCCCAGGCAACTTCTCCATGA
>JAAERL010000321.1 GCA_024230435.1 Desulfobacteraceae bacterium | reverse complement strand
TTTGCTTTAAAAAACACATACGCTTTACGCAATGTTTTTTTTATTTTATCTCCCCGTCAACATTGCCAGTGACCGCCATTTGTTAAGTTTGCGCACAGCCTTTGTCGGATTGATGGAGCGTTAATCCGACCTACGATCTACTTAATGAACATAGGCGGTATTTCATTAGCGAGCCACACTGCGTCATTGCCGATATAAAAAACGACACCACATTCAAAAGCTTCTTTTGCTGCCACTTTAAGAATTACAGGATTCTTATCCTTTCGCTTTCCAACTTGAACGGCAATTTCAACGTTTATTGAAAGATGTACATATTGACGGCCCATCGGAAGTAGGCCTTTTTCAAATATCTGTTGGGCTCCCCTCTGTGATGTTCCATGATAAAGCCTTTCTGGTGGTGCTGCACTATTCCTTAAAAATTTTCCCACCAAAGAGTGACCATAAAGCGCCCTGATAAATCCTCCCTTTATTTCGTGTCGCCTTTTATTGGATTTTTTTACCATTTCAACAAGATCATTCTCGCATAAATTGGCCCACTCTGCTCTTTCATTTCGAAGTGCGGAAATAAGATTATCTAAAAAAACCCATCCTTCATTATCTAATTCCAATTCATAAAGCCATGGTTCATGGCGCAATGCATGAGATACTGCTTTGCTTAGTTGAACGAAATCTTTTAGATCTTTCAAAATTCAAAATCCTCTATCCAGTAACGATTAGATTTTCTTTTACCATTTATCGCTATAAAATACATATGTGCCTTACGTTGAAAATGCCATGTAATATCAACTATAATGGCTTTTTCCGGTGAACCTTTCAATATAGCTGCCTCGCCGATTATTTTTTCTGGCTTTTTTACAGGTTTAAAAATGTCTCTTATGACTCGATATGTCTTATCAGCATATTTAAGAAATATATACCGACCATCATCTTTAATACATTCAAAGACTTTCCCATTAGGCATGAGTGCTTTAAAATCGTCAACATCTTCAGGATGAATCAACTCAATTCCACGCTCATCAAACCATTGATAAAGTCCCCATTTCCCCAAAAAACTATTATTAGAGTTCATAATTTTCTCACCATTTATTCGTACAAAAAATATCCTTTAAAATCTTTATGAAAAGCATTACTCGGCAATTTACCAAACGATTCAGAAGCAGCGTTCATAGAACTTGCTCCTGGCTTAAAATGACCTGAAGCATTGTTTACTGAATGTATCCGGCCACCACGGATATCAACAATCCCAGCTGCACGCACTTGCGGATTTGCTCCTCCGACTAAAGTCGGATGAGGCATTCTCTGTCCAGCCCTTGTACCTATAACTATGTTACCTGTATTATCAACAACATACATATACTGGCCAGACATTCTCTTTCCACCGATTTTACCTGATTCGGTTATCAAACTTGATAAATTCTGTGCTGTAGGATTTTTTATATAACGACCGTTTACTATAACGCCTGCTGCTTCATCAGCAGCTCGCATCGTTGAATCCACTTCCCACTTTGAGGCTATCTCGCTTTTATTCTTATATACTTTTCCTCCTCTTCCTTCAACCTCAGACTTATATGAAGTTTTATTGGCACCTCCTCCACCACCTTCAATTTTATGTGCTGGCGGCGCCTCACGGGCCTGCCTGCTGACAATCGTTGAATTGGGCACACCTTCGTATGCAAGCTGAAAATTCTGGCCCAAGGCTCTGTTCAGGCTTTCGGCAAGTTCATCAAAAAAGCGGGTGAACATGCTTTCAACACGCTTTTTGGTTTCTTCAAGGGCTTCAAGGATGGATATCACTTTATCCCTGGCAGAGCCGATCCATTCGGGCAATTGGTTTTTCAGCGTTGTAAGCTTGCCTTGCAGTGTTTCCAGGATCTCATAGGTGTTCTGAACAACTTTTTTCTGAAGCTCTTTGAGTCCGCCGTTTTGAAGCTCTTTTAAATATTTCTCGACATGTCCTTTTGCAGAGGTGTTGAACACTTTACCGATACGGTCAATCGGCAATTTATTGAAAACAGCTTTCAGGATGCCTTTTACCAGTGAGCCAAGTTCAGGCACAAAGCCAACAACTGTTAAACCCAATCCTACCCAGACCATGTATTGATCATATTTTTCATCCCACACCAGCAGCTTTACACAGGCTGTAATATCTCTAAGGTCGCCAGCCTGATCCACCACCGGGATCATGGTAATGATGGTGTTGGCAATGATCTGACCTACTGTGGGATTTTCGTTAAAATCGCCGGCAATAACACCCAATGTCCAATCGCCTGCCGAATCCAATGCTGCAGTCATCCGGTCAAACCATCCCGGTTCAGCCTTTGGAACCTCCGGGTTAGGGAACGGTTGCTGAATGTAAGATTGAATCAAGGGGTCTTTGTGCAGTTCAACGGTAAGCTTGTTTACATGACCGGGTAATTGAAAAACGGTTTCCGGCGCATCGATGATTGGGCCTTCTGCAACAAGGCTTTTGTTTTGGTCAAAAATAGAACAAATCGCACCGGCAACGGGTGTTTTGTCTGCGTACTGATAGACAACAGTGATTTGTTTTTCAGGTGGTGGGTTTAGCTTTTCAATGGCGCTCCATGAAGCCTTAATCTGTTTGCAGGTAATCTGGGAATTGACCGCTCCTTTAACCTTGATATGTTCGCCGGCAGCGGCCAAAAGTTTATCCAATAGCTCGTGCATTTCATTGAAAAACCGGTCGAACATTCTACGATGACGTTGCCCGGAGAACCTCAAAGTTTCTATAAGTTCATTGAGTTCGTTGTACAGAGGCTCTGAAAAGTCCGTCATTAACCCCTTAATCTTACGAATTTGGCGGTCAATCTGGTAAAAGATCTCATTCGAGTACTTAAAAGCCTGTTGATTGATTTCATCCAGCTCTGTAGCGCTCAGCGAGCGCAAATACCTTGTTAAATGGCCTTTGGCAAAACGGTTGAAAACTTTTTTTACTTCATCAAAAGGCGTTTTGTTCTGAGCCGATCTAATGATGGCTTTAACCGTTGGTCCCTTTTGAGGAATCCAGCCAACTGATAGTATTGCAAGCTCACCCCAAATCTCATACTCATCAAACCGGTTCTGCCAAATCAGCTTGCGAACACTGGCGGCTGTCTC
>JAAERL010000320.1 GCA_024230435.1 Desulfobacteraceae bacterium | reverse complement strand
TCGTTTTCCATGAATTTTAAACTGATTAAGATGGTCATCAGACCATCCCATGGCAATCTGGAGGATGTAGTGAAAATCGGTGATTGTGCTGTCGCCGTGAACCAGTAGCCGACGCCAAATCATTGGGCTTATACCCAATAATAAAACTTTGAGCTGATAAATGGCTGGCTCGCAAATCTGCATAAACCAATTTTATTACCATACGCATGCGGTGCAACCTTGCTGGGCAATCTCCCCCGTTTTTTTTCACTCTCGTTTAATTTGGATTGTTATACCAACTATTTCAGAATTTAAATTTCGGGAATTTTAATTGTCGTTACTCGGGAATTATAAATGTCGCTCATCAATAAAAGGTCAATTTGCATAAGGGTACGTAACACGATATAGGAAAATACAGAAAAACACAGCTATGTTTCTGTTGGGTCTAATTAAGGAGCAAAATTATGGAAGAAATAAAAAAAGGCATTATAGTTCAACTTAAAAGTGGTGGACCATTAATGACAGTCGAAAAAATTGGGGAAGTTGACGACTACGATGATGGAATTCTGTGTGTTTGGTTCAACCAGAGGGATAAGACAGTGGAAAGAGTGTTTGAGCGTTCATCGCTGGTAATTTGTGAAGATGAAGAGGCTCTTTTACCATCAATGGAGTAACGGGGTCTGAAGTCCAACGGAACAGAAACGTACGCTAAGCCATAACAGTCTAATATATCAATAGTTAGTGGACATCAAAATTGGGTGTCAAATTTTGTCTGTTAAATCGTTTAAAGGTATTTTATAGACATCCGTGTCTATAAACCGATTTTTGGGTATTCCTAAACATAGAGGGAAAAATCACCACAGACTGTATCATGTGTCACAACGATTATGATAATTTGATTTTGATACGGGATATGCGACACATTTAACGCCTTTTTACCTTAAAATTACGATGTATCATAAACGAACGTTTGTGATACCCACGACAGATCGTATACCTGATTTCATAAGGTTTAAAAAAACACTTGTCTTAAAGAAGCCTGTCAAGCTTGCATTTACAAGCCAAGTGGCCTGCAAATTAGCTAATATCAATGGCTGATGGATGGTTGCCAATTCTTGTGGGGATTTTTCCCTCTATGTTTAGTTTTACCCGACTTTGGGTAAAACTAAACATAGATTACGAGAACTCGGTACTCTCAAGATCATAAACGTTACTTTTTATCTTTTTTTTGCTTCCGTTTCTCTTTAGGCGAGAGTTGACTTTTTTTCTGTATTTCGCGTTTGCCTTTATCTTTTTTACCCTTATCTCCCATTTTGACCTCTTTCCGTTTTAACACGATATTTTCTGGACTATAAATTGTTTCCAGAACTTTTCAATTTTAAGATCATGCGGCTCTATTAAGGGTATTTTTACCTGAAAATAGCTATAAGTTCCAGTGTAATTCCGATTTTCGGAAGTTTTATTGGGTATTCCTAACATTTAACGCCTTCTTTTTGCCTTAAAATCACGATGTATTAGATTCTTTGTTAAGTATCATGCGTTTTTCTAAAGTCAGAGACACGAATAAGCCTGTCAAACGTGTATTTATGGCCTGAGGGGTCTGAAAATAGCTGGCTATAAAGGATTGGCGACTGTCTGACGATTCCTGTGGGGATTTTTCCCTCTATGTTTAGGGATACCCATTATTCTAAAAGCGCGGCATAGCTGAAACCATAGAGAGTGAAAAAAACCGGGGGAGATTGCCCAGCAAGGGCAGGGGACTCAGATTGAGTGCTATTTTCCTGCTGTTGGAACTGAGCCGGAGGAAAAGTCAGAGGTTTCTGAAAAAATTTTAGATGGAAAAGAAACCATTTTGGTAATCGATGATGAAGCGGACATAGCCAATATTATTAAGCTGCGATTGATGGGATTGGGCTACAATGTCGTAATGCACACAGATCCGTTGAAAGCCTTGCGCTTTTTCAAAGAGACTTCCGATAATTTCGACTTGGTGATTACCGACATGACCATGCCCCATCTGACAGGTGATAAGCTTATCCAAGAGATCATGGAGCTTCGTCCTGAGATAAAAACAATAATATGTACCGGATATAGTGAAAAAATCGATGAAAAAAAGGCGCTGAAAATTGGTGTAGATGCATATATCATGAAGCCGATTGAAGGAGAAACGCTCGCTAAAACGGTTCGAATGGTGCTGGATAAGAAGATTTACGATCGAAACACAAGACTCTTTAGCACTGAAGAAAATCGATGACTGAACCGGTTGGACACGCCGGGATTTTTTAAAAAACGCTTAGTTTTTGCACGAACTGATACAGGTGGCGGCCTGTTTGCCACCGCCTGTCATTGGGATAGGTCATCGGTTTAGTTCAATTTTTTTCTCATCAATAGGAAATATCGGCAAAAATACTGAAAAAACAGCGCCTTTACCGGGCTCGCTTTGCAAGGTGATGTGGCCCTGGTGTGACTCTACAATGCTTTTTACAATGGCCAGGCCCAAGCCAGTGCCGTGGATAAAACGGGTTTGTTTATTTTTTACCCGGTAAAATCGCTTGAAAACCTGCTTGCGCTGATCTTCCTGAATTCCCATGCCATTATCTTCCACACACATTAGCAGGTATGCTTCGGATCGTTCGGCGACAATTCGGATGCGCCCCTGCCCGGGTGTGTATTTGATGGCATTGATAATCAGGTTGGATAAGACCTCCTCGATATTGCGGCGATGAGCCAGAATGGGCGGCAAGTCATCTTCCAGACGAACAATGAGTTCATGATTGGCTTCTTGGGCTTTTGGAAGATGCAACGCCACCTGTTCTTTGACGATTTGGCCCAAATCAAGGCGCTCACGTTCCTGAGAAATCAGGCCGGATTCAATCCTTGCAAGGTCCAGCAGTTCGGAAGCCATGCCGGACAAGCTGGAAATTTTATCCAGCGCCCGGCTTAACATTTTTTTTTGTTTGGCGGTGACTTCGCCGGCCAGACCGTCAAGAATGACCTTAAGCTGCATCATGACTGCGGTCATGGGACCCTGGATTTCATGACTGACTGTAGAGACAAAATCGGATTTCATCCGGTCCATCTGTTTCAAGGCGGTGATGTCATTCAAGACGGTGATAACTCCAATATTTTTACCTTCCCGGTCTTTGAAGGGCAGGCAGCGAGCGTTGAGAACACGGTGATCGTCGGCGCTATAGGATGCCAGGTCAATTTCTGTGGATAATTCGGAATACGTGCGTCCATCCATCTGCAGGGCCTGATGAATCATTTCGCGCAGTTTTGGAAATTTTAGAAAATCCTTAATATGGCAGCCAACCACCGATTTGGTGATATAGCCGTTCATGCGTAAAAAGGTGGGATTGGCCAGCACAACGTGATTTTGGTGATTGGTGCACATGACGCCGTCGGTTAAACTGTTTACCATGGTTCGGATACGGGAATGGGCGTCGGAAATATCGCGCAAGGTGCGGGTATGTTCGATGGCCTTTGCTACGGTCACCCTTAAATGATCCGGGGTGAAAGGTTTTGGAATAAAATCAAAGGCGCCCTGTTTCATTGCTTCCACAGAATACTCTAGGGTGGCGTAACCGGTGATGATAATGACCACTGTATCGGGATGTTTTTTCTTTATTGCCGTTAGAACTTCAAATCCTGATAATGCGGGCATCATAAGGTCCAGGAGAATAATGTCGAAATGATTGGCGTTTATTTGCTCAAGCCCCTGCCGGCCGTTGGTTGCAAGCAATACGTTATAGCCGTTTTCTTCCAGGACAATTCGGCAGGCATTCCTGATGCGTTTTTCATCATCAATAACCAGGATTTTAGGTACATATTGACTAATTTTTACCGGTTGTGCTGACATTGTTTTTTTCCATTCATTAGAAAAATAGCTGGTTTTGCTGCTTTAAACTTTTCGGCTAACCAATAGATTCCGGCACACCTGAGTTTTTGTCTCCTAGCGGCAGCCGGACCTCAAAAGCCGTTCCCCCGGGACCTGTCGATTTTACGTCTATAACGCCTTTGTTGTCGCTTACGATGCCATAGGCCGTGCTAAGACCCAGCCCGGTGCCTTTTCCGGGCTCTTTGGTTGTAAAAAAAGGTTCAAATATTTTTGTAAGGTTTTTTTGCGGTATTCCCTTGCCTGTGTCGCTGATTTGAAAGCAAGCAGATTGCCCGCCAGGGCCGGGATAGGTTCTCAGAGTTAGAACGCCTTCTTTGTCCATGGCGTCCATGGCGTCGATGGCGTTCATGACCAGGATGATGACTACTTGCCGCAGTTTTTTCCGATCAGCATAAACCTGTAAAGGGCTATCGAACAGATCATAAACGGTCGATATCCTGACAAACAGCCGTTGATCCCGGATCAGGTTAAGGCTTTCTTCGATTAATGCGTTTAGCGTAAACACTTCACGGCAGGTGCTGGTTTGGCGGCTGTAGGCCAGCAGGTTTTTGACGATATCCTGGCAACGTTCAGCATCTTCGAGAACATAGTTTAAATAGGAGTGAAACGGGTCGTTATCTTCGATTTTTTCAAGCATCATATTGCCGTACATAAGTATTCCGGTAAGCGGATTATTGATTTCATGGGCTACACCGGCCGCCAGGCGTCCAAGCGATGCCAGTTTTTCGGATTGAATGACCTGGGCTTCGGCTTCTTTGAGCTTCTTGTTAATGCTCATTTTTTCACGCAGATCGTTAAAAATTCCCATGGTAGCCAGTTCCCGGCTTTCTTCATAAATAATTCCGGCGGTCATTTCCACCGGTATTGTTTTGCCGCTTGCCGTGCGGATGTCCACTTGGGTCAGGGGCAGTTTTCCACGGCCGCCATAACTATCGTCACGCAATTTTTTCATTATTTTTTTGGCGGTTCCCTCAGGATAAAGCTCCCATACATTGAGCCGTCCTGCGGTTTGAAAATCATGGCCAAACAGCTCCTTGGCGGCGGGGTTCATGAGAAGCACCCGGCCTTTACGGTCGGCGGCAATGATGGGGCTGGCCGAGCTTTGGATAATGCGGTCCAAAAAATCCCTGAAATCATGAATCATTTGCTCCAGGCGTTTGGTTCGCGTTACATCCCTGATGGATTCAATGATATAAATTACGTCGCCGTTCTCATCCAGGATAGGGGAAAAGACCCGGTCTTCCCACCTTGTGCGGCCTTGAGCATCCTTGCTTTCTTTCAAAATAGAGTGCCCGGTTCCTTGTATCAGGGTTTTTTCCAAAGGGCATTCACCGTTGCTGCAGGGCAATTTGCCCTCGAGCGCTTCATTTTCAAAGATTTCACGGCAGGTTTTGCCGATCACTCTTTGTTCCGGCAACTGTATTTTTTCCAAGAATTTACGGTTGGCCGAAACAATGGTGCGCTCGGGAGTTAAAATAAGGATCGGAAAGGACAAAGAGTCAAATACCTTCAAGCGCCAGTCGATTTGTTTAGAGATCTTCACGTTCATTGAACAAAATTTCTTTTTATTTTAAAGGCACAACAAATATATCATTTAACGCACTGCGGGCATGTTGTGCTTTACCTTCCGGCAGTACCAGGTAAATCGCAGAACCGCTGCATGCGGCAGCCAACAAGTCAATCTGTTTTGATTCCAGTGCATAAAGGGCCGCATCTGCAATACCATATCGGTCTGCATAGTGCGGTCCTTGAAAAAAAATTAGCTCCACCGGTGCTGTAATATTAAAATTTGCCGGTTCCAATTGGCAGGGAATCAAAAGATCCTTGACCGGGGCGGCTCCTGCGCCGGTAAAAAGCATGGAAATATGAAAGCATCCGTCGGCCTGAATGTGACCGGTTACCAGCATCAGGCGATGATCTTTCCGGACTGCTTCGGCCGGAAAATCTAATTGATGGCCAGGGATGGCCCCGGTTTGCAGGTGCAGGCTTATCAGGCGCAAACGGGTGCGCACTTGTATCCCATAGGTTTTGATTTGGGGCTCCCAGTATACAGCGATGGTTTCCATTACAATTGCCTTACATGAAGTCTGGATGTGAAGGGGGTATGATGCGATGGCAGCTCGGCTATGGTTTGCACCAACTGAGCGGCTTGCTCCAAGCGATGGCCGTCCATTATAAACGAGAGCGTGGAGGTTGCCGAAGCTGTGGCGTAAAGGGCCAGGCGCCTTTCATAGAAAGCGGATATTAACTGGAAAAAAAGGCGGGTTCTTGATTTGTGCGGGAAAACCGTAAGCATTCCAACAGGATATATGATATCGCTTTGCCGTACGCTTTCAGGCAGAACGGCTCGGGCCCGGTCCAGGTCACAAAGGGATATGCAGCCAGCGCCTACCCATCTCCCACCGGTGGCCGTCAGCGTCAACATATTCACATTAATGCGCTGCCGGGCCAGCCGATGGAAAGCCTCACGGATATGTGCGCAAAGATCATTTCTTAGAAAAATCAGCGCCAGTGAGTTGTAAATCTTGAGGCCGTCGATTGGCAGTTTCATGGGACAATTATTCGCTTAGCTTATTATTCAAGATGATCGTGAACGATTTGCATCAGATTATCCAGATCAATGGGTTTGGGAATATAATCATCGGCCAGGGTCGATTTACCGTCAAGGTGCGTATAGTTTGTAGACGCAACGGCGTCGGCCACGGCGGTTAAAAGTACAATGACGATATCGCTGTAATTGCCGGATTTTTTCAGCTCATCGCAAAGCTGATAGCCATTTTTGCGGGGCATCATCACATCCAGGATCACCAGATCCGGTTTTTCGTTTTGGATGTGAGCAAAGGCTTCCACGCCATCGTAAGCTTTGTCTACACGATAATTTTGGCTCTCGAGTTTCATGCTGATGGACTCGACCAAATCCGGATCATCATCCACTACCAGAATTAATTGCTTGTCCGTCATTTTATTTCTCCTTGAATTGTATTTTGTTTTAAATTTTTCTATTCTCAGGGTTGTGGAAGCAGCAATTTGCCGGTTATTTCAAGATCCGGTGATTTGTATCTTCCACATCCCAAACAGGCTTCTTAGGTTCAAAGTCAATGAACTAACGGCCACCATGTTTCGCATGGAGGCGGTTTCGTGCTTCACTGAAGGCGGCAAGTACGCCATCTCCACACCTCGGACGGTTCCCGCCCGGCCTTGATTAAGGCAAATATTCAACGAATACAAGGTCAGTCGACTTGAGGTCGGGGATACAGTCCAGCGGCCTCAACGATTTGGGGAACTTTTTGTTCCCATTCGATGGCCATGATATGAAATCCTGCAATCCCTTTGCATTCCTTTAATCGATGGATGGCTTCCACGCAGATTTTTATGCCTTCTGCGGCTTGTTTTTCCTTGGCAACACCGGCCATGCGGTCCACTACCTGCTGGGGTACGTCCATACCGGGAACCTTGTTTTTCATATAACGGGCCATCGCCGCAGATTTTAAGGGCGTTATTCCGGGTAAAATCGCGCATTTTTCATGCAGTCCGCGTTCGCACACGCTGTGCATCCATTGTTCGAACTTTTCCAGGTTGTAAATACACTGAGTTTGGACAAAATCTGCTCCAGCCGCCACCTTTTTGGCCAAACGGGCTACCCGAAGTTCATAAGGATCTGCAAAGGGGTTGGCCGCAGCTCCCACAAACATTTTGGGCGGGTTCTGAATGTCCGCGCCGCCCTGAAATTTGCCTTCATCGCGCATCTTGCGCACCATCTGCACAAACTGGATAGAGTCGATGTCGTGAACATTGGCTGCTGTGGGGTGATCACCAAATTGGGGGTGGTCCCCTGATAAGCACAGCATGTTGTTGATGCCGTGGGTATAGGCGCCGATGATATCGGCCTGCATGGCCAGACGGTTACGGTCTCGGGTAACCATTTGCAGTACTGGGTGCAAGCCTATTTGTTTAAGCAGGATGCCGGCTGCAAAGCTGGACATGCGCACCATGGCGGTTTGGTTGTCGGTGACATTTACGGCATCCACATAGCCTCTGAGCATTTCGGCTTTTTCGATCACTTTTTGCGCAACAGCTCCCCTGGGAGGGCCGCATTCAGAGGTAACGGCAAGGCGCCCGGACTTAATTACTTTTTCAAGTACACTTTCAGTTTTCATTCTGCTAAATCCTCCCTGATGATTTTACGGGGGCCGCCGCCGCGGCCGGTACGCCAGTCCTTAGCCGGTATGATCTGTTCATAGCGGTCCTGCAAACCCAGGGCTTTGAGCCGTTCCCATATCAGGTGCCAGGCGCAATCCACATCCGGGCTGATTTCACATTTGCCGCTGCCTGAACCGCCACAGGGGCCGTTTAAAAGCTGCTTGGAACAACGGGCGATGGGGCAAATGCCTCCGGTGACGCCCAGAAGGCAATCTCCGCAGCCTTGGCAACGCTCCGCCCATATGCCCTGACGCTCGGATGCGCCCATAAACTTGGTATTGACGGCCGGAAAGACAGGAACGGTTTTAAACCGGCGGGCCACTTCCTGCACGCCGCAACCGCAGGCCATGGACACAACCGCGTCCACACCGGTAATCATGGTTGACAATTCTTCAACATATTCCGGATCGCATTGGCGCTCTAAGGTATGCTCTTTGATTTGCAGGTTTTTTCCCTGCTTAAGAAAAGCCATTTGTAAAGCCGAGGAGACAATACCAACTTCTTTGCGGCCACCGGCGGCACAGACAGTGACGCATTCATTGCAGCCAACTAAGAGTATGCGTTCAAAGGGTTTCACGCAATTGATAATTTCTTCCAGAGGTTTTCGTTCCGCAGTGATCATGTGTGTTTTTTACTCCTTTTTTAGTTTCCATTCAGTTGCCTGATGGATACTACTAAGAATAGCCGTTTATCAGGCGGCCGGCGATTCCGCTCTTTTTACTGGGTTGGGCCCCAGTTTCCTGATCTTTTCCGTAAACTGCCCGGCAATCCGGGCAAACCTTTCGCCCATACCGGCTGAGATCTTCACCATTTCCAGACGTTCCGGTTCGATGCCGATTTCTTCGAGCAGCCGCCGGACATACACAACCCGTTTGGACGCCCGGATATTGCCATTTTTAAAATGGCAATCGCCATCTAAGCAGCCGGCCACATATACGCCGTCAACCCCTTTTTGAAAGGCTGTCATGATGTGGATAGCGTCCACCTTGCCCGAGCAGGGAACACGGACAATTTTTACGTTCGGCGGGTAACAAAGCCTTTGGCTGCCAGCCATATCAGCGGCTGTGTAAGCACAATAATGGCAACAAAAAGCCACGATGACAGGTTCAAAAGGTTGCATCAGGCGACCATCCTTTCTAATAGTCCATTGAGTTTCGCCAGAATCTGGTTATCCTCAAACCGTGTGAGTTGAATTGCTTTTGCGGGGCATTCCGAAGCGCATACACCGCAGCCGTGACATCTGGCCGGATCAATTTGCGAATATCCATCCGTGTTGATGTACGGGATGTCAAAAGGGCAAGCCCGGACACAGATCAGGCAACCTGCGCATTTGCTGGAGTCAACCTTGGCAACGGCTGCGCCTATATTGATTTTTTCCTTGGCCAGTAAACAGATCACACGGGCTGCGGCGGCCTCGGCCTGGGCCAAAGATTCTTTTATGTTTTTGGGGGCGTGAGCCGTTCCGGCAACGAAGAAACCTGGTTTGGCAAGATCCGCGGGCCTGAGCTTAATATGATCTTCGAGCAAATAGCCGCCAGTAGTCCGGGCCAGGTTGAAAATGGCTGCCAAGTCTTCAGTGTTTTCATCTTCGTTGACAAAACCGGTGCTCAGCAGCACCGCGTCTGCTTCGACACTAACTAAGCGTGCCAGGATAGGATCGGTGAAAGTAATTTCTACATGGGCGCCGGACGCTGCGGCCCGGGGCGGTGTGTCTTTATCATATTGGATAAAGATGACGCCTTTTTCACGGGCTTGGCGATAATAATCTTCATAAAAACCATAGGTGCGCATGTCCCGGTAAAGAACAAAAATACGAGCTTTTGGATTGATTTGCACAATGCGCAGGGCGTTTTTAACGGCTGACTGACAGCAGAGCCTGGAGCAATTGGTATTTTCTTCACAACGGGACCCCACACACTGGACCATGACAACATTATCCCAGCCGGAAACGGTGTCAGGTTTTTCTTCAAGCAGGGCGTCGGCGTCCAGTTGGGTCATTACCGCAGCGTGTTCATCAAGCAGGTAGTGGCCGGGGCGGCTGGGCATGGCGCCGGTGGCCATGATCACCGCTCCATGACTGATCTGGCGGTAGAACATCTGAGGCCCGGCTTGCAGGCCGGTTTTAAACATTCCGGGCATGCCGCTGTGATCTACTATGAAGGCGTTGGTCATGACCTGGATATTTTTATGTTCCATCGTTTTTTGGATCAGCTCCCGGACAAATGCCTGGATATCGCCGCCTTCTATGGTGCGATGCACAAGAGCGGCAACTCCGCCTAAAACGGACATGCGTTCGGCAAGATAAATTTTAAAGCCCTGGCCGGCCAATCTCAAGGCCGCGGTCATGCCTGAGACACCGCCTCCTACAACTAAAACATCGCGGTTGATGGGAAGGCTTTGATCCTCCAGCGCACGGGCCGCTTTAACCGCTGATACCGCGGCTTTTATGAGCAGGCCGGCTTTTTCGGCTGCTTGCGCCGGATGGTCATGGTGCACCCAGGTGGTTTGATCCCTCAGGTTGGCGATTTCCAGCAGATACTTATTCAGTCCCGCCTTTCGCAGTGTCTCCTGAAACCGGATTTCATGGGTTCTGGGCGAACATCCGCCAATAACCACGCGGTTGATGGTCCGGCTCTCAATGGCTTGCCGGATAGTTTCCATAGCCTCGCGGCTGCAACCGTGGTCCAATACTTCCGATAACGTCACATCGGGCAAGGCGGCTGCCTGGGCCGCCAATGCTTTTACATCCACCAGGCCGCCGATGTTTTCGCCGCAGCTACAGATGAAAATGCCTACCTTGGGAGCTTCAGAGCTGACATCGAGTTCAGGGGGATAGACTTGATTTTCGTCTTTTGAGCCTGCTGCAGCGTTCGGCAGATGCGAAGCCGCACGGCAAGCGGCGGCGCTGGCCTGGATCATTGTTTCGGCAATGTCCTTGGGGCTTTCGAGCATGCCGCAGACATAAATACCCTCTTTGGAGGTGGCCACCGGGTTAAATTGACCGGTTTCAACAAAGCCATGCCGGTTGAGGGCAATTCCGAGCTGATCTGCCATTTCGCGGGTTTCTTTGGGAATACAAAATCCTGTGGAGAGCACCACCATGTCAAAAAGCTCTTCTTGCAGTGCGCTTTCGTTGCCGAGGCAGTGAGCGATTCTCAACCCCTGATCACCGGGCTGACGGACAATGCTGTGGGGCCTGCTTCGAATGAGCCTTACACCGTATTGTTCCCGGCCGCGGTTCAGATAATCTTCGTAATTTTTACCAAAGGTGCGCATGTCAGTGTAAAAAATCGTGGTTTCGATATCATCTCCGAAGCGTTCCCTGGTAACGATGGCTTCTTTCAGAGCAAACATGCAGCATACACTAGAGCAATAAGAGGCTTCGCCTTTTTGCAGCCCCCGTGATCCTACGCATTGAATCCAGGCCACTTTTTTGGGTGCGCGGCCGTCTGAAGGCCTGACCAGTTCGCCTTTGGTGGGGCCGGAAGCTGAAACAATGCGCTCATATTCTAAGCTGGTGACCACATCCGGGTCCTTCCCGTAAGCTAAGTAATCCAGTTGTGCGGGATCAAAGATGTCCGCGCCCGTGGCCAGCACTACCGAGGCTACATGCATTTGAGTTTGCTGCTGGGTTTGATCGGGCCGGATGGCTCCTGCCGGGCAGCAGTGCGCCAGTTTTTTAAATTCTTCATCCGAAGCGCCGCTGATGGAAAATGCCTGGGGGGTGAGCTGGGGATAGCGCATGCAGGTGGGCGCACGGTGATCCAGGCCGGGATTAAAGTTTACACGTTCAGGAAAGCTGCGTTGACACTGGCCGCAGGCTGTACAAAGGCTCATATCGATATGCCGGGGTTCACTGACCAGGGTTGCCGTAAAATGCCCGGCTTGGCCTTCGAGTCCGGTCAGCCGGGTCAGGGGCATCAGGTGGATGCGCCTTTTGCGGTTTTCTTCCGACATGGTGGGCGAAAGGGTGCACAAATCGCAATTGTTGGTGGGAAACGTTCTGTCCAATTGAGTCATCAATCCGCCAATTGCGTTGGACGTGTCTATGAGGACAACGTTTTTACCGGATTCGGCTAAATCCAGGGCAGCACGCATCCCGCCGATGCCGCCGCCCACAACCAGTACTTTTTCCCGGGTTTGAAATCGTTGAGTTAATTGCGTCATTTCCAATCCATTTCATTTGAAAAAGGGTTGATGCCTTATTTTAATGCCGGGATTAACGTCCGGGATCAAAGTCCTGCGGCGTCCAGCAAGGCCGGCAACCGGTGTTCCCATCCCATGGTCTGGATAAGCACGGCCTGGGTCATGTCACGCAACCGGGAAACTGTTTCCCCGGCGATTTTAAGGCACTCTATCTCGCGATCCTGGGCTTTGCGGATTCTGCGGATCAAATCCTCTGAAATGTAGGCTCCAGGTTCGTTGGCTGCAATATAACGGGCTACGGCCACTGATTTGATAAGAAAAACAGTGGCCACGATGGGAACGTTCAGCGTTTGCAGAACAGCAAGCTGTTGGGCAAAACGCCCGGTATCAAATACCGGCGGCGTTACCACATAGCTTGCGCCTAAGCTGATTTTTTTTTGGGTCAATTTGATTTCCTCTTCAAAGGATGCCTTATCGCTCCAGGGAGTCATCAAACATCCCACGGTGAATTCGGGCCGCCCTTCCAAATCAAAACCGGCCAGGTCTTTTCCGTTTTGAAGAGTTCCAATGGTTTCTAAAAGGCCTGTCTCATTCAGGTCGTTTACAACCGCCGCGTCACGATGGTCGCATTGAGATATTTCCTGAGCCGGGGCTACGATAAGGTTATGTAAGCCCAAGGCATGGGCCGCAAGCAAATCCGCTTGCAAGGCCATGCGGTTGCGGTCTCTGCAATAGACATGAATAAGTGTTTCCAATCCCTGACGTTTTGCCAGAACACCGCCGGCAAGAGCGTTCATGCGCATGACGCCATTGTCCAGGTCGGGCACAACAACAGCGTCCACACGGTCTTTTAGCTGCCGAATGTCCATAACGAATCGTGAGACATCAATCCCCTTGGGGGTGTTCATCTCCGCTAGCACTATGAATTGTTTGCTTTCTAATTGTTTTTGGAAATTCATAGGTTTTCCTTCCTCATCTGTCATAGTTCCCATCTTTAGGGTTGCATGACCATCAACCGTGCGAACCGTTTTTTATGAATTGTACTACCGGGGTTTCGGACAGCCCACCACCACAATTAACTTCAATTACTTTACAGGCTGCCTCCGGAAGCAATCGGGACAAGTCTTTGCGCATTTCGCTGTCACAGCCTAAAACTTCCACAATTTCAAATGGTTTCATTTGCTGAAACACATTTGAGACTTTTAATAGGGAAAAGGGCGAAATTGTATTTCGGACATCCACTGTATACGTTGGTTTGGTTTTCACGCCGAAAGTTTCTCCTTGAGCAAATTAACCTCAAATCAGTTTCAAAGCATAATCCGGGCCATTGTATTGGCCGATAACTTTCGGGATTTGTTTTAGCTGTAATATTAAATGGTTATTCATTATTTGATGGCGCCGGTAAATAATTTATTTGTAAGATAAGTGTTAAATTGTTAAGTTACGCTAGTTTAACAGGTGTTAAAGTTATACAAGGCTTTTTTACATGATCGGAAAAGAACTTGATCTATATTGGAAGACCGTTGTGAACACAATTCACGATGGTATTTTAATTGTAAACCCTCGCGGTGTAATTGTATCCGTAAACCGGGCCTTGGAAAATATGACCGGTTACCGTAAGGATGAACTTGTTGGTCAGGTTTGCGGGCTGATAAATTGTGATAGTTGCGTACGTTCGCCCAATGCTGATGACGGGCATTGGTGCGACCTGTTTCGTTTTGGTGAAATCAGTACCCGCAAATGCATGATCCGGGCAAAGAACGGCCGCCTGGTGCATGCCATTCGTAACGCCTCCCTGCTCAAGGACAGCGACGGAAATGTTCTTGGAGCGGTGGGAACCTTGACCGATATCAGCGAATTAGTTGAAAAGGATATTCAACTTGAGGCCTACCGCAAAGAGCTTCGCTCACAAGACGGTTTTCACGGTATTATCGGCGATAGTGCAGCCATGCGGCAGGTTTTCGACCTGATCGGAAATGCCGCCCAGTCTGACGCGCCGGTAATTGTTTATGGCGAAAGCGGCACCGGAAAAGAGCTGGTGGGCAGAGCGGTTCATGAAATCGGTGAACGAAAGGCGCAGGCTTATATCAAGGTCAATTGCGCCAGCCTGACGGATTCTTTGCTGGAAAGCGAATTGTTCGGGCATGTCCGGGGAGCATACACCGGGGCCGTGCGGGACCGTGCCGGGCGTTTTGAAAAAGCATCAGGCGGCGACATTTTTCTGGACGAGATCGGAGATTTGCCCCTTTCCACACAGGTTAAGCTGTTAAGGGTATTGGAGGAAAAGGTGATTGATAGGGTTGGCTCGAGCACCCCGATACCGGTGGATGTACGCATCGTCTCGGCCACCAACCGTGATCTTGCCAAAATGGTGCAGCAGGGAACCTTTCGCAAAGACTTTTTTTTCAGAATCAATGTCATTCCCATCCATTTACCAGCTCTCAGGGACCGTATCGAGGATATACCCTTGCTTTCCGAAGCTTTCTTTCGCAAAATCAAATTGAAAAACAACAAAGATATCGGTGGTATAAGCAAAGACGCCATGCAAACACTGGTCAGTTATGACTGGCCTGGCAACGTTCGCGAATTGAAAAGCGCCTTTGAATTCGCTTTTGTGGCTTGCAACGAGGATTTGATCCGGTCTCACCATCTTCCGAAAAGCGTATTTCAGGGCAAGCGCCCGGCAACGAATACCAGGCGGCGGCTCTTCAATCTCAAGGAGATCGAAAAACAAGAGCTGATCGAAACCCTGAAAAAAACCAACGGCAATCAATCCAAAACCGCCAAGATTCTGGGGATTTCCCGTGTGACCGTATACAATCGCATGAAACGTTATGGCATCAGTACCCGTAAATTGATCGATTCTCCATGATCCCGGATAGTAGGGTTTTGAAAGTTGCAAGACCCTTTTGGCCTGCCTCTAATCCTTCCAGTGGCCCTTGAAAGTGAACCCCATTGTGCAAATGAAACCTCATCACCGAAAAGAATAATTGCGTTTTCACTTTCGGCTCTTTTCTATATTTCAGGCCATGTTTCATTCTCCCACTCCTTTCCCGCCTGAATATTTTTATCTAAACGACAAATTATTGGAATTTAAAGCCGTGGCAAAAGCTCAGGGCGCGAGTGCGGCAGATCTGCAAAAACTTACCCACCGCACGGTTATCGACATGATGGCCGCAGCCGTGCGCCCGCGGTTTAAGCAGTAAGAGAGGGGAATATTAAAATGGGCCGCTTAATGCGGCCCATGTAAATGCGAGTTAAGGCAAAAACGCCCTACTTGTGGTTATGGAATTGGAGTTGCAAGATAAATTTTATTATCTTCTTCCCAAACCCTATGTCCATTATCGCTTATTTGGTAACCTTCTGAATTGTAAGAAATATTGGTGATTGTTGATCCATCATAGTAATAAGTTGTTTTAGAAGCTTCCCAAACTATATGCCCATTAACGTTTATTTGGATCAAGTATATAATGCTGTTTGAGACATTAAAAATATTGGTTACAGTTTCTCCGTCATAGTAGTAAAGTCCGAAGTTGTAGCCATCCTGCCCAGTCCAAACAATGTGTCCATTGTCATTTATTTGGTGATAATTGTCCGAACTGTCAGGGCTGTTAGAGATATTAGTTACAGTTTCTCCGTTATAGTAATAGATTTCACCGCCCCCCTGCCAAACCACATGTCCAGCGGCATTTATTTGGGGGTTATAGTCATGGCCGTCAGGGTTGTTGGAAATATTGGTGACAGATTTTTCGTCATAGTCATAGTAATAAATTTCATAGTCTGAGCCATTTTTCGCATACCAAACCACATGCCCATTGTCGTTTATTTGGGGGCCACCGTCATTTACGTCCGAATTGTTAGAAATATTGGTGACAGATTTTTCGTCATAGTCATAGTAATAAATTTCATAGTCTGAGCCATTATAGCCATGCCAAACCACATGTCCATTGTTGTTTATTTGGGGGATGAGGTCGCCATTGTCCGGGTTGTTAGAGATATTGGTGACAGATTTTTCGTCATAATCATAGTAATAAATTTCATAGTCTGAGCCAGTAGTTCTACCCTGCCAAACCACATGCCCATTGCCGTTTATTTGGAGACGATTTTTATAACCGTTCGGGATGTTAGAGATATTGGTGGCAGATTTTTCGTCATAGTCATAGTAATAGATTTCCATATGCGAGCTATTCCCCACCCTCCAAACCACTTGACCGCCGCCGTTTATTTGGGGCTGGAAGTTGTAATAATCCAAATTGCTAAAAATATTAACTATCTCAAAATCTAAAGCAAAAGAGTTGGGCGCCATTATCAAAACAATAAAAACGCACAACACAACAGGTAAAAAGAACAGTTTTTTCATTAAAACTCCTTTTTCAAAAATATATATGTATTAGGTGTACAAAGTGAAAGAGGCTCCCATAAATGCCCCTCCCCCATCATCATGACTGAAATGTCTATAAAAAAAGAAGTTTTAAATCAAGAATAATAATTATTAGAAATAAAGAAGCGCCCAAAAACACCTCATTTTTGAGTCTAAAAAAACGGCTCACGGGACACAATCGGTCGGCAGGAAAAAAAATAGTCAAAAATTAGGTTAAAACGAGCTTTTGATATATAGCGTCTTTAGAGCAGTAATTTTAGTGGTAAGACAAATTAAAAATCTACAAAGTGACCTAATTAAAATGGCTTGTTTATCGACATTTCAAGCAAAGCGCATCAAAGCACGACTCGCCGAAAAGCAAAAGGCGTTGACGGCTCTGGATAAGGCGTTATCCGAAATAAACGAAGTCAAAGAATACCAGCTTGACGGCGGCGACGGCACGGTTCGCACCATGTATCGCGGCGCGGGTGAAATTCGTAAACAAATATCAATCTTAGAAAACGAAATCGAAG
>JAAERL010000319.1 GCA_024230435.1 Desulfobacteraceae bacterium | reverse complement strand
CTTATTAAGAGCCACCATCTGCAAATGAGTGGTTATCCATGAATTCTGCGATCATATAATTGCAATATAAGACTTCTATGTGTTGGTGGCATCATGTTACAGTGTAATGCCAGATAAACTATGTTATTATTTTTATAAATTATTGTAATATGTAAATGAGTAATACTTGAGTACAGTTCCCCACAATATTCACTATTAATACTACTCCCATGGATTTAAACTATCATAATAATAATGCATTGATGTTTCTTTGATCGACATGCCGTTTGCGTTAATATATTAATTGTCAGTTGATTGTTGTGTTCGACGGAAACGAATTATGATGTATATTTTTTTGTACCGTGTAGGCAACGTCATGTGGCCGTTTCTTTTACTCCAGAGTGCCCAGCCGTCGTCTATGTTCAAATTAGAGTGATCCGATAGTTTATTGCCCCTCTTTATTGCAGATCAGCGTTGATTGATGTCAAAAAGTATTAAAAAGTGTTGACACCAAGTAGCCGACGTCTAGGACGATGAAATCGAGCGAAGAAGCGGCTACCAAGAGACTGTCGCCTCCTTATACTAGATATGTAGTATCGATTTTTGCGTCGTGTGGCATCGTAAATGGTGATAATGATGATTACCTCAGGCATGAGGCATCATGGTGGCTGTGTCTTCGGCCGTTTGTGGTTGGTGAATGGTGTGATTTTAAATCCTTTTAGATCTAAACAAAGACGGGTCGTCTAAAATAGATTGATTTGAGCGACCCGGCACGGGTCGACCGGTCGCTCTTCCGAGCCGGCATCGACCGACCCGCTTTTTGACCGTTTTTTTGACCGTTAACGGCCGTTACCAAAAACGGGCGGGTCTGGATGCGGGATGTGAAAGCT
>JAAERL010000318.1 GCA_024230435.1 Desulfobacteraceae bacterium | reverse complement strand
TTTAGCGAAAAAGTGCGAGGGCGAGGCCAAAATGTCTCAAATTTGAGATGAATAGCCGGTCTATTTGTCAAAAATTTGCGTCATTTTGGACCGTTCTCGCGCTTTTGCAGCCGATTTAATAATTCCCAAACAGGCTCTTAGCAATTCTATCGATTTATATGCCGGAGCCTGTTGGCTCTGACCTAACCCAAAGGACCGGGATTTCTATTTTTTATAAAAAAGGAGCTTCAATGGTTTTTTTAAAAAAGCAATGGCAGATGGTTTTGGTCACTATTAGTTTTATCGTCTTTGTTATTGTATTAATCATAACGCAGGGCCAAATCAATGATCTGCAAGAGCAAAATAAAAAGCTTTCCTCTACGCTTGATTCCGTGGAGAGTGTCGTGCTAAGTACAGATTCCAGTATCTCCGAAATGAGTAAAAAAGTCGACTCTATTGGAGCGAATGTTTCATATATTATTCAAAAGGTTCGAAGACGTTAAGGCTCAAAATATTATGCAACCATTAGTCGGATATCAACGAAAATACTTGAGGGGATTGGCCCACTGCTTAAAACCTGTTCTTTTAATTGGACAAAAAGGTGTGACAAATTCAGTCGTGCACTCCCTGGATGACGCTTTGACCAAGCATGAACTGGTGAAGGTAAAATTTATAGAAGGCAAGCAAAGGGATAATAAAAATCGTGTTATCGAAATACTGGAGCAAAAAACAGATGCTCATATGGTTGGTATGATAGGTCACACGGCCATTTTATACCGCCCCCACCCTGAAGAAGATAAACGCAAGATTACCCTGCAGCATCGGGGATAGGCGGTTACCTTCATTGCCTATTTTGTAAAAATTCCCCTGGCATTTCCAGATAAAAATTTGTTTGTACTCTTCCAGCGATAGACAAATTGCCCATTTATGGATGTGCGCTGACTATTGCCGCCTGACAAGGGCCTTCACGGCATTAGGATCGTATTCAGATGTTAGTTTACCAGTGCGGGAATGGATATGAACTGCACGTACGTCATCAGGGATATCAAAATAGAGCTGAGAATTTTGCCGGGGTGATGATTGCATGAATTTTATCCAGATGGGCATGGCTGCCCGGGCTCCGGATTCTCCGGGTCCAAGGCTGGATGCATTATCGTTTCCCACCCACACGCCGACTGCAATTGCCGGAGAGTATCCGATAAACAAGGCATCCCTGAACTCATTGGTTGTGCCTGTTTTACCGGCCAGGGGGCCGGAGAGAATAGCGCGGGTTTTTTGGCCGGTGCCTTCATTGATAACGCCATTGAGCATATCCGTAACAATCGCCGCCCCTGTTCGTGACATGGCAATACGCTGGTGGGGTTTGGAACGCCAGATCACTTTTCCCTGATCATTGCGAATTTCGGTTATGCCATAGGGCTGGATGTATTTGCCATGATTAGCAAATACGGTATAGGCCGAGGTCAACTCAAGAAGTGAGATCTCCGATACGCCTAAGGCCAAAGACAAATTCGGCAGCAAGGGGGCTGAGATACCCATATTTTTTGCAAACTCGACGGCCGATGAGGGGCTAAGCATTTCCATCAGTCTTACTGCCGGCACATTTTTGGATTTTGCCAGGGCTCGGCGTAAACTGATTTCACCCTCATAGGCGCCGGAAAAATTTTTTGGCTGCCAATCCCTACCCGTCAAAGGATTTTGGAAAACCACCGGGGCATCTAAAAGTAACTGTGTTTGTTCAAACCCTTTTTCGATGGCCAAAGCAAAAATAACCGGCTTAAACGCTGAGCCCGGCTGACGCCTGGCCAGTACCGCACGATCAAATTGGCTTTTAGAAAAATTCCGGCCGCCAACCAAGCATAAAATTTCACCTGTTTGCACCCTAAGAGCAACAAGTCCGGCCTGGGGATCAGGATTAGAAATCGAGTTTGCAACCATGCGTTTTTCCAGCTCGTTAAGCCCATCGGTAACCGCACGTTCTGCAGTCTGCTGAAGATCGTAATCAACAGTAGTGTAAACCGTAAGGCCGCCCTTGTACATGAGCAGATCGCCCACAGCGGCCTCAAGCCTTTTTTTAATAAACTGAACAAAATAGGGAGCAATTTCGCCTTTGCCCTGCTCGTGGCTGGCTTGTGTCGGAACGGGTTGCTCAAGCGCTTGCTTGTAGACTTTTTTTGTAATTGCACCTGTGTTTAGCATTTTTTTTAACACATTATTGCGGCGTTTACGGGCCAGATCATGATTTATAAAAGGTGAATAACGTGACGGCGATTGGGCAAGTCCTGCGACCAGAGCGCATTCAGCGAGTGTGAGTTCTTGAACAGGTTTCCGGAAAAAAAGACGAGCGGCAGAATTAACACCATAGGCGCCACTGCCTAAATAGATTTGATTCAGGTATAGCTCAAGGATTTCATTCTTGGTATACCGCCTTTCCAGCTGAATGGCCAGCACCGCTTCCCGTAATTTTCGTAAAAGGGTTTTACGCGGGGTCAGGAAAAGTGTTTTCGCCAATTGCTGGGTTAAGGTGCTGGCGCCTTCGACATAGCGTCCGCTGGAAATGTTTTTCACCATTGCCCTTACAATACTCTGAATGACAATGCCGCTATGCCGGTAAAATTTGCGGTCCTCCGTGGCCAGAAAGGCCGTAATTAAATCTTTGGGGATTTGATCTAAAGTAATCGGAGTGCGTCTCTCAAGATAGAACTCGCCGATCAGTTCCTGTTCAACGGAATAAACGCGGGTTGCTGCAGACGGCTTATAATTTTCAAGCTCCTGAATTTGTGGCAGATCTTTTGTAAGGAGAGTAAATGCGCCTGCCGTTATCCCGCTTAGTACGCCAGCTAAAATGGTAAAAAAATAAATACCGAATTTTGTTCTTCGTTTCATGTTTTTATTTGCACCGCATCATGCAGAGCTAATTCTTAGAAGATCCAACGCCTTGCAATCGGAGCTGATCGAGATGGTCACCTTGCTGCCGGGTTGCGCAATTTTGACCGAATTTCCGGCATCGTCCATGATGTGATTGATGGTGTCTATTACAATTGGGCCGCGTGGTTTTATAATTTCAATTTTTTGGCCTGCATGAATTTTGTTGCGCACTTCTATACATGCCTTGTTCTTTGCCGCCGGGCCAAGAACTTTTCCGGCAAAAACCGGTTGGCGCCGATGCGCAGATTGATAGCGGGGGGCAACCTGACTGGGGTCACCCATGTAAAAACCCGTACAATATCCACGGCTGGTTATTTTATCCAATTCACTTTGCCAATAAGGCTCAAGTTCATATGCAGATGGATTATCATAGTAGCGGTCAATGGCTTCACGGTAAATCTTTACCGTTGTGGCCGCGTAATTGATTCCTTTCATACGGCCTTCGATTTTCAGGGCCCGTACGCCTGTACGAATCATATCCGGCAGATGCGCCAGCATGCAAAGATCCCTGGAATTTAAAATATAGGCGCCTTTTTCATCTTCCATTATAGGAAAATACTGACCCGGCCGGAGTTCTTCCACAAGGGCATAATTATACCGGCAAGGATGGCAACACATGCCTTGGTTGCTGGATCTGCCGGCCATGTAATTGCTCAACAAACAGCGTCCGGAATAGGAAATACACATGGCGCCATGAACGAAAGCCTCTACTTGCAGGCCGGACAGTTGAGCCATGTGGGCAATCTGGGACAAGGACAGTTCACGGGCTGCATTGATTCGGCGAATTCCTTGTGATTTCCAAAATGAAGCTGCCGTTGTGTTTGACGTGTTGGCCTGCGTACTTAAATGTATTGGTATATCGGGAAGATACGTTTTTGATAAGGTTAATACGCCCGGATCGGCAATAATTATACCATCGGGTTCGATTCGTTGCAGCGCGATCAGGTAGTCTTTTAGAGCTGATAAGTCCTCATTGTACAAAAAGGAATTGACGGCAACATAAACCTTTCTGTTTTGCCGATGCGCCATATCGACAGCGGTTTTCATTTCCTCTAACGTGAAATTTTCCGAAAAATTTCTCAAGCTGAAGCTTTTGCCCGCCAAGTATACCGCGTCAGCACCGTAATTGAGAACTATTTCAAGTTTTTCAAGATTTCCTGCGGGCGCCAAGAGTTCGACTTTTTTTCTGTGTTGTTGTGTCATCTTTTTAATCATATGGGATAGTGCTTATTTGGTTCGAAAAGTGTGGCAAGGCATTCCAATGAGGCTTTGAGCCGTTCAAATGAGAAAACTTCCAAAGACACACCTCCCTGAAAATTTTTAAGGAAGTGTTTTATGATTCGGAGATTTTCAGAACTCATTTCATTCAACGCCAGATGATCGCGACCATTTGCCACACCATGTAAATGAACCATGGTGGTGCGATCGCCCAGGGTTTCGATCACTTTTAAAAGATTATGTTTGTAAAGCACCACATGACCGATATCCAAACACAGAGTCAGGGGAAACTGTTCTAAAAATGGTATGAGCCAAAATGGTGAGTAATCCAATGTCTCTATCGTAAATCGATGAACATCAGGATTTGTTTTTTCCAATATGAGACCAAGACTTTCCGCCGTGTATGCCCTCCAGAGATCAGGCGCGGTGCGGGCGCGGTCATCGCCTGAATAATTCAAGTGCAACGTGAAGGCCGTGGCCTCCAACGCAGTTAAATGAGTCAAAATACCGTACAGTTTCTCCACGGCTTTTTTACGCTGTTGCCGGCAAGATGCCCCAAGATCAATGTCCAAAGGCAAGTGAACATTGTAGGTTATTTTCCGGCTCCTTGCAATTTGGATAAGCTCTTGTATCTGAGACGGCGTTGGCAAACTTTGAGCCGCGCTTTCAAAGAAAATCAGTTCGATTTCATCAAGAAAAGGGCTCAACCGCCTGACATTTTCAGCCCAGTCACACGGGAAAATATATGACGGAGCGCTTAGCCGAAACAGGTATTGGTTTTTATAAGATTTTAAATCCATAGCCATGAGCCCCGAAAAATGAACATCAGCTTGATCAGCCAGCATCCGGATATCCAAAAGATTGCGGATAAAATCATTAAATCGCAGGCCATAGGAATATGTTGCGGCCGGCACGTGCTTAAGTCTTTACCAATATAAGGCTTTATGACCTGTTGGCCATGGTAGGTGTTCGGGCCCCCAAGCGTAATGCCAAGTGTGCCTGCGAACGCGGCTTCGGCAAATCCGGCATTGGGGCTGGTATGATTACGCCCGTCCCTGCGAGCCGCGAGAAAAGTATTTTTACAGCAATGCGTAAGCATTAGACTGCCTGCAGCGATGACTAAAACTGTAAGCCGGGCCGGAAGGTAATTTGCTGCATCGTCGAGTTTTGCAGACCAGCGCCCGAACTCAATGTAACGGTTATTTTTATAACCAACCATGGAGTCAAGTGTGTTCACCATTTTATATGCTAAAGCCAGGGCCGGACCGCCAAGCAAGGCGTAAAAAACAGGAGCCGTAACCCCATCAACCAGGTTTTCGGCCACGGTTTCTACTGTGGCCCGGCTGATCCCGGATTCATCTAATTGATCCACTTGCCGTCCAACGATATATCGGAGACGTTTTTTCGCCAAATTCAAATTGCCGAAATCAAGCGCCTGCCATACAGATGCTGCTGCGTCCGCCAAGCTGCGGACACTGATGGCATAAAACAACATCACTGCACTAAGGCCGGAACCAAAAAAAGGATGAATCAAATAAGATAATTTCAAAACTATCCAGGACGTCAGCCACGTTATTATGACCAAAACGGCTGCCATAAGGCCGCCACTGACGGATAAAGAAAAGGCAAGTCTTCTGAAAACAGGCTCCGCCAGCTCAATGACTTTTCCCATCCACCGTATAGGGTGGGGTAATTGGACCGGGTCGCCAATGGCCATATCCAGGATAAAGGCAGCCGGCAGTATGACTGCAACCAGGACGTTGTTTAAAGTGAGCTCAGTCATACAAAAGAAGTATTGCGTTTCTGGTTTTGGGTGTTTATGGCTTTGGTCAGTAAATTTACCAATGTGTCATTGTCTTGTTTTCCTTTTAGCGAAATCCTGATGTATTTATTGGACAATCCTTTGAAATTACTGCAATTTCGTATTAAAATGGCGCTCTTTGCCAAATATTTGCAAATGCTATCCGAAGTAAGCTGTGATGCCAGCCGCATAAGAATAAAAGAGGTTGAACTCGGGTAACAATCAAGTGCCTCCAATTGGGCCATTTTTTGTATAAAACGTTGCCGCTGGTTTAACACAAACCGATGGGTGCGAGCGATAAAATCGTCAGTTATCAAGGGATTGTTTAACAAATAAAATGCTGCAGCCTGGGCCATTGAATTTACGCTCCACGGTAAAATATGGGGCTCTAAACCTTCAATAATAGACTGGGATGCTTTTACAAATCCGGCCCTCAAACCGGGAATACCAAAAATTTTGGACAAGGAATGCAAAACAATCGTGTTCGGCGGATTTATTTTCAGCAAGCTTTGCCTTTCCGGTTCCGTTACAAATGGTAAATAGGACTCGTCAATGATAAATCGCGTTTTAGGATGCGTTTCGCATAATTCATACAGATCCTTTCGAGGTATTAAAATACCCGTCGGGTTGTTGGGATTACAAATAAAGACGGTATCAAAACCGGCAATTTTATTTGCAAAGTGATTTAAATCAGGAACGAAGCCTTTATCAGGATCAGTAAAATGATACTCAAACCGGACGCCATTGAACCGGCAAGCGTCTTGGTAATCGGAATAGGCCGGGCCTAAAATCAAGGCGGTTTGGGTCTTCAAAGCTTGCGGTAAAGCATAAATGAATTGAGTCGTGCCGCTGCCCGCCAGAACGTTTTCCGGCGATGTATTGCAAGCCCTGGCAAAGACAATAGCCAGGTTAGCACTATCGGCTTCGGGTAATCTACCGATGACGGCCAAGTTATCTTTTAATTGGGATATTAGCTGGGGCATGGTCCCCAATGGGTTTATATTACTTGAAAAATCAATTATTTGAGATTCTGGGCATCCCAGTTCCGCCGCCAGTTTGTAAACATTTCCGCCATGGCCTTGCTTCATATCGGTCCTTTTACAGATAGAATTAAAAAAAGGGCTGTCTCAGTCAATTCAATCAACGCTCCGAGCATGTCTCCGGTAATACAACCTATTCTGCGGTGGTAGCCCCAAAGAATTGTACTGATGGTCAGGGTAAATACCAAAAGTATGATAATCAGCATACGGCCTGCAAAAATGGTTAAAACACTAACAAGAGCCAATCCCCAGAAGTGTTTTAATTGAATTTCATTTTTAAAAAAAATATGCCCGGTTCCTCCCTGGGGCCGTCCATACGGTAAAAATTTCATTCCCAATATAACGGCTGAACGGGAGAATGCGGGAATTATCATCAAATAGAGCAGCCGGTTATCATTTAGCCCGTAAATGCCTGCCCATTTGGCCGCAAGGCAGCAGATGACTACAACCATGCCAATGGCTCCAACGCGGCTGTCTTTCATAATGTCCAGGGCTTTTTCCGGCGAGCGGCGGCCGTACAAACCGTCAGCCGTATCGGCCAGCCCATCCAAATGCAAAGCTCCTGAAATTGTTGCAAGGGCGATGACATCTATGACGGCTGCCGCAGCCGGGTTCCATAATGCCATGGCAATACAATCGCAGAGCATTAGCAAAACGCCTATGAGTAAACCCGTGAGAGGGAAAAAGCCAATCGCGCGTTCGGCATCGAATTGCCACCTGCCTCCGCAAGGGATAATCGTTAAGAATTGAATTGCTGATAAAAAGCCGCTTATCATGTTTTTCAATTAGTTACAGTCCGGTGCATAAGGCGGGGCTTGAGCTTTGATGGTGACGCCAATTCCGGAAACCATCCATATGACCCTCTGGCAGGCGCCCGCCATATGCTGGTTGCCCCAACCCGCCAGATCCCGAAAACGCCGGGCGAGGGCATTTTCAGGAACGATCCCAGCGCCTACCTCGTTGCTAACGATAATGATAGTGCAGGGCGGCTTGATGATCACATCTTCTAATTCCTTAAAAGCCTTTAAAATAGGATCATCATTGGTGTGGATCATCATCAGGTTGCTGATCCACAGGGTCAGGCAATCCAGAATAATCAGATCCGCGCTGTTTGCCTGGTTGACAATAGCTTCAGTAACGTTTACGGGCTCTTCCAAGGTCAGCCACTGATCGCTACGCTCTTTTTGGTGCCGCTGGACACGGGCGCGCATTTCATCGTCATGGGCAACGCAGGTAGCGATAAATACTTTTCGAAGGGCTCCCATCTGTTTGCTCAAAGTTAGTGCATGCCCGCTTTTTCCGCTCCGGCAGCCGCCGGTAATGAGAATGGTTTGTTTCATGGCGCCATTTATATCCATATAGAAAACAAAACTAAAATAAAAAATGCAATTGTGTCGCTATGCCATATCGTTACCTGATGTGTCAAGCCGTTAACATCATGCACAATAATTCTTGACGTTGAAATCACATGCGAATATACACAATCGGTGGCGCATAATAATTAGCGCCCATCGGCGAAACGGAAAAATTTGGCTGGGATCAAGGTGTGCGATTTTTTTTGCCACAGGCATCTGATTGATATTTCTGGCGTTGATATTGCGGTGGCCGGTATTGATAGGATAAAATAGCGGGTACAACGAAGATACCGGCAAATTGGCCATTTACGGATAAGCACTAAGGCGATTGGCGGAAAAGAATATACCATCTTGTTTGACAGAAATCGCCTAACTGTTCCGGGCAGGCGGGGTTTTTCTCATATTCGCGTTCCGGCAAAGCAGCCACAGGGCATATCATGGAAGAAGAAAAAAAAAGAAAACTCAAACAGCATATTTTAGAAAAGCTTGAAAGCTTGAAAAAAGAAATAGCATCCTTTAAACAGCTTACCAAGCCGATATCACCGGATAACGCCATTGGACGTCTTACGCGCATGGAGGCGATCAGCAACAAAAGCATTAATGAAGCGGCGCTGGAAAAATCCAAAAATACGTTAACAAAACTCGAGCGCATTTTAGCAACCATCGACGAGCCTGGTTTCGGATGTTGCAGCCAATGTGAAGAGCCCATTGCTTATGCGAGGCTGATGGCTGTTCCGGAATCTGACCTTTGCATTCAATGTGCGAAAAAACTCGATGCCTGATCTCACGTTTTTGAAAATAAAATAAATAGGATGAATAGACATGAAAAGAATTTGTGTGTTTTGCGGGTCAAGCTTTGGCTCCAAGCCCGAATATTCTGAAGCTGCAAAACAGTTGGGCAGTGTCCTTGCTGGCAACGATATCGGACTTGTCTACGGTGGAGCCAATGTCGGCATTATGGGACAAATCGCAAATACCGTTCTTGATCAAGGCGGCGAAGTCGTCGGGGTCATTCCGCGGGCCCTTGTTGAAAAGGAAGTCGCGCATACCAAGCTCAATGATTTGCGGATTGTCGACTCGATGCATGAGCGAAAGGCCTTGATGTCCGAATTATCAGACGGCTTTATCGCAATGCCCGGCGGATTTGGCACAATTGAAGAATTCGTTGAAATATTAACGTGGTTGCAGCTTGGAATACATCAAAAACCATGCGGTTTGCTCAATGTTAATATGTACTATGACAAATTTATGAGGTTTTTGGACCATATTACCGGCGAGCAATTCGTACAGGAAAAACATCGAAATATGGTACTGGCCGACAGCAATCCTAAATCTCTGATTGAAAAATTTGAAACTTTTCAGCCTCCCGCGCCGGACAAAACAGCATGGGCGCAGAAGATGACGAATAACAAAAATTAGTGATTCAAGAACTTGCCAATTTCTTCATAGGTGGCGTTACATTCATCCTTAATAAGATCTTCCAAATTCAGGAATGCGTGTATCAGATCGTCAAAGTGCAGGTGTTGTGTTCGCAGACCGGCTGCTTTCGCTTTCACCAGATAGGCAAAGGCCTCATCGCGCAGGGGACATAATCCTGCCGTAATAACAAACGTTTGCGGAAGATTTGATGTGAAATCCATATGATAAGGGGATGCTGCTTTACGATTTTCCGCATTTTGAAAATAGTTGTCAAAATACCACGTGATTTTATCTTTGTGGAGAAGATATCCGGTAGCATTTTCCTCTATGGATTTCCAGTTCATGGTGTAATCAAGGCTGGGATAGATCAATACCTGGTGTTTAATATCAACTCCCGCGTCATATTGAGATAAATGCGCAACGGTGGCGCAAAGCGCTCCTCCGCCACTGTCTCCGGCAATTGAAAGGCGGGGTTGATACTTTAAATTGCGGCCATCCAAAACGGACCACACGTTTTTTACAGTCTGGCAGGCATCCGTTACCCCCGCAGGATAGGGGCATTCGGGAGCAAGACGGTAATCGGCGGATACGACAATATGTTTGGTTGCATGGGCCATTTTTCGGCAAATCGGGTCATAAACGCTAATGCTGCCGGCCATATGGCCGCCGCCATGAAGGTAAACCAGCACCGGAAGGCGTGATGCCACCGCAGGATGATAGATTCTTACCGGTATTGCGAAACCAGGTGCATTTATCATGTCGTCTTGAATCCAGGCAATTTGAGGATAATGCGTTACCAGTTTAAAGGTCAAGACCGCAAGAGCTTCCCTGGCGTTTGAAGGCGTTGGTTTGAATCCATTTTTAACCAACGTTTCCATATGCTTATTAAAACCTTCCAGCCATTGTTTAAGTTTCGATGATACTTGCCGCATACTATCCTCCTTTTTAATAGTGCCGATTTTAGAACATGATCCGGCAAATGCGGGGCAATTGGAAAATTGCGCCTATAGTCTATTTTTCAAACGGGGTTTGATCATTTTGGAATTCGGCATCTCCTTAGGCGATTGCCGGAAAAGAATATACCAAATTGAGCTTCGATTTTTTTTCGTATTCAAGGCGCGCCAAAGTTTTGCTGATCAGTTTGCATACTTAACGTATTCGCACCTTTGGCATAACGCACAAGACGGGAAAAAAGACATACAAGATGGTATATTCTTTAACTGCAAATCGCCTAAAGGGGGCGAAACTTAATCTTGATCGCGTGTTTGATTCGTAAAAGGACCGCGATAAACATACGCCAGTTTAACAAACCGTAACATCTCACAAGCGATATTACCCAATCTGAAAAAATCCTTATTTGCGCAATGAACGCATCATGTGCCAAAGTTACATGTTATTGGTGTGTGGAATCTGCAGAGCACCTTGATTTTGTTTTTTCTCGTCTTAATTTAACTAATTGGTTTTATTTTTTTATATCGAAAAAAAAGACATGTGGAATTATGGATCATACAAGTCAAGGTTATATGGGATTATATGAAATTTATTCGTGTTGATATGACATCAAAAAAGGTGCGCATCGAGCGCGTGCCGCAAAAATATATCGGGATGGGAGGCAGGGGCCTGATTGCCGACCTGATTAACGATGAAGTGCCCGCCCGGTGCGATCCTCTGGGGCCGGAGAACAAACTTATTTTTGCTCCCGGTCTTTTGGGTGGAACATCGCTTGTGAACACCAGCAGGATTGCGGTGGGGGCCAAAAGCCCGCTTACGGGCACAATCAAGGAGAGCAACGCGGGCGGAACGTTCGGTGATGCTGCGGGCAGGTTGGGCATTACCGCCGTTATCATCGAGGGCCGGGGCGCTGGTGATGAATTATTCGTTTTGAGAATTGATGAGCGTGGCGAGCCTGAGTTGATTCAGGCTTCGGATTTAAAGAAAAAACGGACCTATGCAACTGTTGTAGCCCTGTTAGACCGTTTTGGTGAAAAAAATGCGGTTGTGTGTATCGGGCCTGCAGGTGAGATGGGATTAAGGGCTGCTTCGATCCAGTCAACAGATACCAAGGCAAGGCCATGCAGGGCCGCCGGTCGGGGTGGTTTGGGCGCTGTGATGGGCTCTAAGCAACTCAAAGCCATTGTGATGGATTTGAGGGGCAATGTGGCTGATACGCTGGCTGATCCAGCCGCTTTTGAATTGGCCGCCAGGGATTTTGCCAAGGCGGTGCGCAAAAATCCTTTCAGCCGGGATGTGATGCCCGAGTTTGGAACGGCCGGGTTGATCGCGCCGGTGAATTCTCTGGGCGGTTTTCCATCATATAACGCCACAAAAGGTGTTTTTGACGGGTGGGAAAAGATCAGCGGTGAAGCCATGGCTGATATGATCAGAAAAAGAGGAGGCAAAACAACCCACCAGGGCTGTGCTAAGTGTATTATCCGGTGTTCAAATGAATTCGTGGACAAACGCGGAAAATACGTTACCAGTTCCCTTGAATATGAAACAATTTGGTCCATGGGCGGCATGACCGGCATTGATAGCCTGGATGTTATCGCCCGGCTGGACAATCTTTGCGATGATATCGGTATCGATACCATGAGCACCGGTGTTGCCGTGGCAGTGGCAATGGATGCGGGATATAAGCCTTTTGGCGATGGCGCTGCCGCCATCGAGATGGTTGAGCAGATTGGCAAAGGAACGGATTTCGGAAAAATTCTTGGCAACGGGCCGGAAGAGATAGGCAGGCATTTTGGGCATCATCGCGTTCCGGTTGTAAAGGGGCAAAGCATATCGGGCTATGATCCCCGCGCCATGCAGGGCAATGCCGTAACTTATGCCACCAGCCCCATGGGGGCCGATCATACAGCCGGGAACCTGATCTGCGAGTATGTCACCGGAAAACTGGACCCTTTGAAGGTGCAAGGGCAGGTAGAGGCTTCGCGCAGCAGCCAGATCTCTATGGCCGTGGTTGACAGTATCGGGCTGTGCGTTTTGGCAAGTCCGGTTTTGAGCAGTCCCGAGGGAGCCGAAGCGTTTATCAGGGCCATTAATGCCAAACTGGGTTCGAATTTGAAACCCGAATCGCTTGAGCAAATGGGAAAGCGAATTCTTTCAGCCGAGCGCAAGTTTAACCGTAAGGCCGGTTTTACCAATAAAGATGACCGTTTGCCGCGCTTTTTTTATGAAGAGCCACTGCCCCCGCACAATACTGTCGTCAATATCAGCGAAGAAGATATGGACAAGACTTTGGACTTTTGAAAAATGATAACAATTACGGTAAAACTATTCAGTACATTAAGAAAATGCGTCCCGGACTATGATCCGGAACGGGGAATTGCGCTTGATTTGCCCTCTGGCGCAACGGTGGAATCCGTTTTAGGCCAACTTGGCATACCGGATTCAAAGCAGCCCTTTGTAACGTGCCAGGGCCGGGTCCTCAAACTCACCGACCAGGCGCCTATCGGCGGCACGTTGCATATTTTTCAGCCAGTAGCCGGAGGCTGACCCTGGTGCAGCAAACGCCGGATTTTCAGCTCTGCGGCGTTTGCATGCATATATAGCCAAAGCCAAAGGCTATCCAATCGTATCCACAGCCGCAAATTTGGGTTCATGCAAGGGAATCAAAAAGTCGGCCGATGCTTTGATTTTTTTCAGAATGTCGTAGGCTTCGTAACTGTTCACATGGGTGCCGGGCGGTATGACGTCCATTTCCATTGCCCGTACCTTTTTGGGCGGATTGAAATTTTCCTCTATGACGCAAAAACCCGTAATAACGGCAGTTCCGAGGCTGGTTTGAACGCTTACGGATAAGCCGCCGGGGCTATGGGCCGGTGTGTGAATCACGGATATGCCGGGACAAATTTGCCTGTCTTGGCGAACTGTCTTAATTTGACCGTTTTCTTCAACATCAAGGATATAGTCTTCAACATAGCGAAAATCAAGCGGATGTGGATTATGAACGTGCGTCAGCTCTTTTTCATGCACATAGAAAACGGCATTTTCGCACTTGTAATCGTTTTCGCAATGATCATTGTGCAAATGTGTGTGAATGACGATGTCGATATCTTCCGGCTTTAACTGCCACTTGGCCAGCCCCTGCTCAAAGGTATAAATTGCACCGTTTATGGCCTGTTCGCGTTCCTGGGATTGAATGGGGTGCATTTCGCCGGTGTCCACAAGGATGGTTTGATCACCCCCCTGAAGGTACCAGCAATATATGGGAATGGTATAAGATTGGCCATACCCGTGCTGGTAGGTCATCATTGATTTGTCGAATATTTTCGTTCCAAGTACGATGGGATGAATTTTATATGCCGTCATTTGCAACTCCTTCATTGCAGTTTCAGTAACCATAATGTCTGTTATGGAAAAACGGTAAAGCTATAATTTTCACTTGATGTGATTTGCATCCAGCGTTTTTGAAGCCCGAAGCTGGAAAAACTGATTAATATCAAATCATCAGCCTGATGGGACATCCGTTCCTGCCACGTTTGTTGGTAATTGAGATTTGCCGGTGAATCAATCAGGATGCCGCCGAAATCACAGCTTTCCAAATGATCGAGGGCTTTGCGGTCCGGCAGATTGCTTTTTTCCCACCAGAAAATGGTACGAAGCATGGGCCCTGAAAACTCAACGGTCTGTTTTCGGGTTACGATGGTAGTCAATATAGCCCGGTTGCCCGCCTGGGGGTACAGATGGCGCAATTCGCCGTCCAGGTAATGGGGCCGGTTCAACCGGGCCGATTGTATGAAAAGGCCTGGGTCATTAAGCCCTTCTGGTTCAAAAAGAACAAGTTCAAAAGGCGTATAAGGGTTTATGCTGGTGAAAAGTTCAATAGCTTGAACTACCTTATGAGGCGTGAAACCTTGCGCAAGAAACCATATCTGGTATGGATGGGTAACCTGCCTTGCTACATCTTCCAGGTGGTCCAGGCTGCGTTGAGTGTGCAGCATCACTTTATAAACATATTGTTTTGATCCTGCCTTTACAGCGATATCGTCTGCGGTTTCAATTGGGCCAGACTGTTTCGTTTTCCAGGCAAGTTCCAGATCCGGCGGCGGAAAATATACCGTTGCCAGTTTTGATTGGGCATAATCAAACGCATGCCGAAAATCGTTCGCTGAAAAAGCGGGTGTTTGGATAACGTGGTACGGAGGCTCGGGGGCGTATGAGATTCCCAGATGCCGGCTTTCCCGGCGAAATTGAGTTCCAGGCAAGATGGAAAGGGTGAAGACCTGGGTGTCGTCTGCGCATTGGCTCGTGTTGATAAAATCCACGGATTGCTTGAAACCTTCTAAATCATCACCCGGCAGACCGGCAATAAGGTCAACGCAAGTTGTAATGTTCCGCTCCCGGACAAGACTCACACCTGTGGTAAACCGGGTTAAATCGTTGGTCCGTCCCATAAGTTTGAGAGCTGTGGGATTGGTGCTCTGTAGGCCGGTTTCAAGCCAGGTAAAACCGGCGTTTTCCAATAAATCCGCCATTTCAGCGTCAATGGCTTCGGCCCGCATTTCACTGATAATCGAAATGCTACGCTGGCTGTTTAGCCTGGCGATTTTTTTCAAAACTGTTTTCAGGTCCGGGCGGCTGTTCAAGGCCGGGTCCAAAAGAAAAATTTCTTTGACGCCGTTTGCCAAAGCCCAGTCAAAGGCCGAATAGATATGCTCCGGCCGTTTAAAAGTAAGACCTTGAATCGATTTGCTGTAGTAACAGTAAGCGCAGCGCCAGGGGCAGCCACGGGTTGTTTCCAGAAACATAATATTGTCTGATTTGCAGTCAAGCCGGATGTCCAGGTAAGGGCTGTCGCTTGATTCAAAAGCTTTAAATCCAGTTGAAGCAGCATGTTTTTTTAGCCAGAAAGCATCATCGGTCAAAAGCCTGGTGAAAATTTCTTCGCCGGGACCGGAAACCAGAAAATCGATATTTGGATTTTTTACCATTATATTATCAGGTGTAATTTCCGGGCCGCCCAAAACAATTCGCGGGTTGTAGGATTGCTTGATCATTTGCGCCAGGTGCAGAACGCGTTTCACATTCCACATAAAAGTTGTAAATGCTATGATATCCGGTTTTTGGCTCAGAATTAGATCCAGCAGGGCCCCATCGCCTAAATTGGAAGCCAGGTGCTGATCCAGAATGCGAATGTCAACGCCGCTTAAGTTCAAGGCCGCCTGCTTGAGACAGGCGGCGGCTAAGGGGATATTGGCGGTGCTTTTTGCAAAATTAAGCTGGGCAATGGGCAATTGGATCAAAAGAACGCTTGCCATTTATAATTAACCTTTAGGCGATTTGCAGTTAAAGAATATATCATCTTGTATGTCTTTTTTCCCGTCTTCTTAAGTTATGCCAAAGGTGCGAATACGTTAAGTATGCAAACTGATCAGCAAAATTTTGGCGCGCCTTGAATACGAAAAAAAATCGAAGCTCAATCTGGTATATTCTTTTCCGTCAATCGCCTTACTTGTGAGGAACATAACCAAAACTGAACTGTCTAAATTTTTCAATTTCCCAAACAGGCTCTAATATCAGAAAACTGGAAAACGCGCGAACATTTTGCGCTTCGTGACAATCAATCATTGTTATTATTGTCTTTTAGGACCCGGTTTAATTTTTCTTCATTCTCAGAAACGGGGTGCAAGTTCGTATAGCCGTTACATATCGGCGATTGTCTTGCCAAATTGGAAAATCTATTAATTGTACGCCCCCAGCATGTATGCTCAGTAAATCGTATTAATTGTTTATCTGGTTTTTGGCCCATTTTGTCCAAGCCTTCTAAACAATTTTGTTTCACAAGCCGGAAATCATATTTTCCTAACATGATGGCGATATCCAGATCAATCATATACGTTAATCCATCAATTGCAGCAGATTCCAATTCAGATATTGGTGCAATTGCTGTGCATACCGCCGTTTTTGTAAGCAACAGAGGCGCACCGATGAATATACGTCCAGGCAATGATTTTACAGCTTTGCCGATGCTTGTGGCTGGTGGAGATAAAAAAGGAGAATACTTTAACTCTGATTTCAAAGATTCCGGCAGATTACCGGTTTCAATCGGACCATATATTACGAAATCACAGGCGCCGGCAAGACCTTTGTATAAAGCCTTAAATGGGGAAGAGGCCATGCGTTTAAAAAGGCATTGGGCGGCCTGCGTAAGACCTATGTTCTGCTTTTTGTCCAATTGGTTATGTATATCCATATCAACATTGTCCGTGTTGTTATAGATCATTTCAGTTATAGCGTTTCGTACTGCGCGTTGCCTGATACCGGTGCTCATTGTTTCCGGTTTCGTGGTCCCGATTTTCTTTCCAGTAAGTTGATCGTGCCGTGCGGCCAGTTCAACATCAACCTTTGTCTTAAATGATCTATTTACATGTCGAAGTGCAAGCAATGAAAGGGAGTTGGCTTGCTCATGTCTCGGGACGCTTCTGCTGCCCGGCCGGATTGTTGTGGCCAGGTATAAAATTTTGTTTTGAAGATCTTCCGGCAGATCATTATATAATTTAAACTCTTGCAGATTTTGTAATTCTTTGTTTGATGGCGGGCTTTGCGTTTGCGCAGACAACGTTTTTGGGGATACTTCGTCTGTAGTAAAAGTCAATTTACTTATATTTTTTCTACTCGTTATTGTCTGGTTTGCATTATAATTGTTGACTGGGTTGGATACGGCAATTTTTGCAGGTTGCATAATTGATACCTTATATGAGTTTAGGGTCGTGGAAGATGCGAATGCACCACTTATGCTTGTCCTTGAATTCGTTTTCGTTATGTTGCGTCAATGTGGACAGACAATGAGTATGCACCCATTGACGCGCCTTGAAAACGAATTCAAATCCGGCGCAATAACAGTACATTGGCATAACACACAAGACGGGGAAAAAAAAGACATGCAAGATGGCATATTATTTAATACAAATCGCCTTAATGCAATGTTGATTATCGTGCCAGAATGATTTAGCGTTAATGTGTGTTCATCCCTAAACGGACAATTTGCCGGATATCTTCGTTGCGTGCGAAAAAATTTATTCTTCCAATATAACCCCTGGGCATGCCGTTCAGATACCTGGGTAAAATTTTTCGAATGTCTTGATCTCGAACAAATTTTGCTAATTCGCCGATGGACACTACCTATTTTATCCAAAATTGTGGCCAAAATTGTGTGAACAGGCTTTTAAAAAAGGCTGCAGGGTGGCTTTGAGCCACCCTGCAAACAAGAGAGGAAGATGATGAAAAAGTTAGGCTTCGTGAATTGATACAGCATCATTCGTGCCAATATGGATAATGATGATAAAAAAATGATATATCTTTAAATAATAATTAGATATACATTTTGGCGAAATGCTGTGGCGGATGTTTATTTTTGATAAAGGGCTTGCTATTTGCAAACCGCCATTTGCATATTGCAAAAAAAGGATTATTTTAGGCGTTATTGAGCAGTGTGCGAATGTATTTGCGGAGAAAGCGAATTGAGATAACTAATGGAAACAAAAGATTATTACATTGCACTGGGTGTTTCACCCGATGCCACGAAGCAACAAATAAAAGAAGCCTACCGATGCAAAGCATTTGAGTTTCATCCTGACCGGAACCGGGATGACGCCAATGCAGCCCAGATGATGCAGATCGTCAACGAAGCCTATGCGGTTTTATCCGATGAGGGCAAACGCCGCCAATATGATCATATGCGGCAATTTCATGGCGATGAGGCCCATCAGCAGTTCCGGCAGACTTTTTCACAGCAGGATATTTTCAAGAATACCGATATCGACCAAATATTTGAAGAAATGGCGCGGGCGTTTGGTGTGCGTGGATTTGACCAAATTTTCAAAGATTTACACGGACAAAGTAATCGCTCATTTCAGCCCGGCCGCCAGAGCGTGCGTCTTAAGAGATTTGCATTTCGCGTGAAACAGGGTCAAAGGTCAGGAAAGGCTCCGGGACCTGCTGCGCCCACGTTGCTCGGAGCCTTTGCCCATAAAGCCTTTACCAGACTCACGGGCGTTGTATTGCCCCAACGCGGATCGGATATTTACGACACTATTGTTTTAAGACCTGAATTTGCCGCAAAGGGAGGGGCTTATCCTTATTATCACCGGTCAAAGGATAAGAAACTGGTCGTTAAGATTCCTTCCAATGTAAAAAATGGCCAGCAAATCAGACTTGCCGATATGGGCAACAATGGTCAGGGCGGCGCTCAAAACGGCAATCTTTATCTAACGGTTAAAATTAAACAACCCTTTATCGGACAGGTAAAAAAACTATTCGGGCTAAAAAAATAAGCTGTTGTTTTTGTGAAAAAAATTATGAGCGAATCTGGTCAGATCCGGGGGGCGAAAGTCGATTTTCGCAAAATGAAAACAGCCTTCGCCCCGGTTTTTTTCTGATCGATGCCAATCTGCGAAGACTGTTTTTTTTGCCGGGGGCTCTGTTAAATTTCCTTAATTGCCAGCGCTGCTAAAAATCCCTCATGAATGGCATTGTTGAGCTTGCGCGGACTGACGCAATCTCCAATACATGTATAAGGGATGCCAAGCGTTTTAGCTTGCCTGGTGAGTTTTTGCCGCGGCTCGGAGCCCGAAGCCAGGATAATATGATCGAAATGTTGGCTCGATTGTGTTTCATCGGCCCCGTTTTTGTATATGACTTGCCCGTTTTTTACCGAAACAACCGTGGTTTGCGTTTTGACGGTCACCCCGTAGCGATCCAGGTTACTCATTAAAATCCATTTCGTGGATTTTCCCACATCCTTACCGGCTTTGGGAAGCATTTCAAAAACGGTGACCGTTGAGGTTCCCGTAAACATGAGTTCCCGAAGCCTTTCCGCCGCTATTGTGTCATAGGTCAACAGGAAATGAACCATTTCCGGACCCAGGGTTCCCTTGGAAGCGACAAAGACGGCGGTTTCGAGCCCAACGGCGTTGCCGCCGATGATGGCCACGTCTTTACCCAGTACAGGATTGTTTTTCAAAACATGCCAGGAAGATAGCACTTTTGGGTCGTCAGTGCCCTCAATGGGCGGTGTCAGGGCCTGCGCACCTTCGGCAATGATGAGATGGTCCGGCTTTTTATCCCTGATGGTTTCAGCGGTTACTTCGGTATTGAAGGTAACCGGAATGTGATATTTTTCTATCATTGCATAGTAATAGCGTATGAATTCAAGCAGTTCCCGCTTATGGGGCGGTGCTCCGGCCAGGTGGATCTGGCCGCCGATATCCGGTTGTTTTTCCATAATTTCAACCTGGTGGCCAGCTTTTGCGGCAGTCACGGCTGCTTCCAGACCGGCTGGTCCGGCGCCTGCGACCAGGACGCGTTTGGGATTTTGGGTTTTTTCAATTTTCCGTTCATTTTCAAATCCGGCCCTGGCGTTGCCCACACAAAAGACGGGTCTGCCGTTAAACACTTCATCCGTGCATCCTTGTGAGCAGGCTACGCATGGCCGGATTTCACGGGCGCGGCCCTGTTTGGCCTTCAGCGGCCACTGCGGGTCCGCGATCAGGACCCTGCCAAGGTTTACCATATCGGCGCTGCCGTCTTTGAGCAGGTTTTCCGCATCTTCGGGCGTGGTGATTCGGTTGGAGGCCATCACCGGGATGGAAACCATCTGCCTGATATTGCGGGCAAGGTAGGCATATCCGGCGCGGGGCAGATCCATTGGCAGTTGGGGAACCCTGGATTCGTGCCAGCCGCCGGTAACGTTGAGCGCATCCACACCTGCTTTTTCGTAAACGCGGGCAATTCTGGCCGCTTCAAGATCGGTATTGCTGCCGCTGACAAAATCGTTGCCGGCCATTCGGATGGTTATGGGAAAATCCTTGCCCAAGCGCTCGCGTACCAGCATGATCAGTTCCCGGGCAAAGCGGGTCCGGTTTTCAAAGCTGCCTCCGTATTTATCTGTGCGTTGATTTTTCAGGCCAGATAGGAATTGACTGATCAGGTAACCGGCCGATCCGATAATCTCAACGCCTTCAAACTCGGCTTCTCTGGCTCTTACGGCCGCTGCGGCAAACGCCTCTTGCACCTTTTGGATATCTTCGAGAGTCATCTGCCTGGGCTCGGTTTTCGAATATCTGGAAAAGACAGCCGATGGCGCAATGGGCTGCTGGTTGTCAATCAGGAACGGGTATACGTAAGCTCCGCCATGGAAGAGCTGTATCCAGGGTTTTGCTCCGGCGGATTTAATGATTTTTGCCAGTTTTCGAAAGGAAGAAATCTCTTCATCATTGTCCAGCCCAAGCATGATAATGCCCGAGCCGATATAGTCGACACCGACCGGGCCGGCAGTGACAATGCCTGCGCCGCCTTGAGAGATGTGTGCGTAAAAGTTATAGTACTTGTCATTGAGTTTGCGGTCATAAGAATATAAAAGACCCAGGGAAGGGTAGGCAATCCTGTTTTTTATCTCAAGCGTGTTTATGGTAATTGGACTGAATAAATTGGGATACATAGTTACTCCTTTTTAAAATCCAGATGTTTTGGCGATGATGTCGCTCATTACCTCACTGGCTCCGCCGCCGATGGAAAGCAACCGGACATCCCGATAATACCTGGAAATTAACGTGTCATTGATAAACCCGCTGCCGCCGAACATTTGCAGGCATCCGCCGGCCGCCTTGATGATGAGATCGCCTGCGATCAATTTGCCCATGGAAACCTGTTTTGTGACATCCTGGCCTGCCATTTTCATCCGGATGATATGATAGGTCAGCTGTTGCAGGCTTTCAGCCTGGGCCAGGTAGCCAGCCAGACGGTGACGCAGCACCTGTTTGGCAATCAATGGCTTTGCAAAGGCAACTCTGTTTTTTAAATGCTCCACGGTTATATCGGCCATATCCCGGACTAGTGTATAAGCCAGGGGCAGAACGGCAAACCGTTCATGTTGAAATTGCTTCATTTGGTAAATAAATCCTTCGCCTTGCTTGCCGATAAGGTTTTGGGCAGGAATTTTCATGTTATCGAAAAACAGTTCTGCGGTATCACTGGCGCGCATGCCCAGCTTATCCATCTTGGGCCCTGCTGAAAAACCGGGCAAATCGGTCGGCACCACAAAAAGACTGAAACTGTGATATCCGGGTTCATCGCTGGTGCGGGCCAGCAAGGTCAGAAAATCGGCCTGGGCGCCGTTGGTGATATAGGTTTTGGAGCCATTTAAGATGTAATGGTCTTTATTTGCCGCGGCGGTGGTGCAAATTGCGCTGACATCCGATCCGGCCCCTGGTTCGGTAACGGCAATGGCGGCAACCTTTTCTCCCTTGAGCGCGGGTTTCAGGTAGGTTTCTTTGAGGTATTCACTTCCGAATTCATAAATGGCGGGTGTGGCCATGCTGATTTGGACAGCGGCGGCCAGGGGCAGGCTGCATCCTTTTATATGGGCGAACTCTTCATAAAAAATACATTCATACCAGTAATCGAGCCCCTCGCCGCCATACTGCAGATCATACCGGATGCCTAAAAAACCAAGTTCACCCATTTGCTTGAAAACCTGGTGCAGCGGTATGAAGCCGTTTTTTTCCCATTCATCCACATAGGGATTGATTCTTTTGTTGACAAACTCGCGGACCGCCATTCGGACCGCATGATGATCTTTATTAAAATAGATGTCGCTTGCCATATGATTTTCCTTTTAATGCGCCTTGAGCGAAACGGCAAATTTGTCATCAAGAGCCTTGAATGCTGTGTTCAATATCTTCCTTAGGCGCTGGCGTTTTATTTATTCGCCTGGTTTCGGATGGTCCGGAGCTTGTTGCGGCGGCTATTTTTCGTAATTCTTTTCTCAAGATTTTGCCGATATTACTTTTCGGAAGATCTTCGATAAAATTTATGGACGTTGGCAGTTTAAATTTGGCCAGGCTTTTTGCGCAGTAGTCGATGAGCTCTTTTTCCGTGATGCGTTCGCCCTCCGAAAGGACAACAAAGGCTTTTATCTGCTCACCCCGGATCGGGTGGGGCACTCCTACAGCGCATGCTTCCTTAACTTTGGGGTGGGAGAAAAGTATCTCGTCAATATCCCGGGGAAAGACATTGTAGCCGCCGGAAATAATCATATCTTTTGTACGGTCAATGATGTAAAAATAGCCGTCTTCATCGATTTTGGCGATATCGCCGGTGTGAAGCCAGCCATTAACGATTGTCCTGCCGGTTTCATCGGGCTTGTTGAGGTATCCTTTCATCACCTGGGGGCCTTTAACAATTAATTCGCCTTCGGCGCCTGCTGGCGTATCCTTTTTTTCTTCCGATATTGATACAATCCGGCATTGGGTATCGGGCAAGGGAATTCCCACACTTGAAGGTTTACGCTTTTGCTTGCCGACGGGATTTACCAGAACGGCCGGTGAGGATTCCGTCATGCCAAAGGCCTCGATGATAACTGAACCGGTTTTTCGCTCAAAATCGCGAAAAACGTCTGCCGGCAGCGGAGCACTGCCCGAGATACACAATTTGATGGATGAGAGATTTTTATTTTTTAATTTCGGATGATTCAATAGCCCGATGAACATTGTGGGCACCATGGGAGCCAGGGTAGGGCGATACTTGGAAATGCTTTTAAGAAGCTGATCCGGGCCGGGTTTTGGCACCAAAATATTTTCCCATCCCTTTTTTACGGCGAAATTCATGGAGGTGGTCAATCCCATTACGTGAAAAAAGGGAAGCGCGCCCAGCATGGTTTCCCGTTTGTTCTGTAAATCGGGAGCCCAGGCGTCAAGTTGCTGCACATTGCAACTGAGGTTGGCATGGGTCAGAATCGCGCCTTTGGCAAGACCCGTTGTTCCGCCGGTATACTGGTACATGGCTATATCATCGGTGGAGATATCAACCTTGGGAGCACGGGCGGGCCAGGTTTTCATGATGTCTGTCCAGCGAAGCAGATTTTTCGCCGGCTGTACTTTGACTGTTATCTTTTTTCTTTTGGCAAGCAGGGTGAAAGGTATTTTTTTAAGCGGTGGAAGATAATCGCAAATAGACGTATAGATGATGTGCTTGATTGAGGTTTCAGGACGCAGTTTGACCATCCGGTTGCACAACGTATCCAGGGTGATTAGAAGTTTAACGTTGGAGTCATTGAACTGATGCCCAAATTCCCGGTCCGTATACAGCGGGTTGTTCATCACGGCTATGGCGCCTGTCTCAACGATGGCATAGTAGCTGACCGGGCAGTGAATGGTATTGGGCAACACGATGGCAACGCTGTCGCCCTTTCTTATTCCTAGATCGCTGAGACAGTTTGCAAGGCGGTCAACCATCTGTTTAAACCGGGCAAAGGTGATTCGATAGCCCAAAAAGTTGAAGGCCGCACTTTCAGGATAGCGTTGTACGGATTGATGGAGAAAATCGACAAGAGTGCTCTTTGTGTAGGAAATAGATTCGGGCACGTGCGGGTCGTAGTGCGTTAACCATGCGGGTTTTTTTCCATTGGCATCTGTTTTCATTTTATAATCCTTTAATCGCCTAAATATCTTTAGAAAAAATCAAATGTTATATTCCGGGCGGTACAATGGCCTCCGGTACGTCGATGAGTTTCATCCGCAAATACTCACCCAGTGTTTTTGCCTGTCCGTCGATTCTTACGCAATTGGCCGCCCCGTCGCCAAGAATACCCTTTATGTAAAAGTTCAAGGCGTAGAGGTTGGCAAACGCGTAACGTTCAATTTCGAAGTCCGCCAGATCGGGAAGAAGTTCTTTTAGTTTGTTGATGGTTAGATGCTCTCTTAAAAATACATAAGCTTTTGCATTATCGCCCCAAATTCCAAGATTGGCATTGCCTGCCTTGTCTCCCGAACGTGTTGCAAAAATGCGTCCCAGGGGCAAAAGCTGCGTTGCTCCGCCTGGCAAAGACGGCAGGTAAACCGTTTGGGTTTTATCAGGCTGGTTTTTGTCGCCCGGAACCGAAGCAATGGTAAATGTTTCGTTTTCCAGGACAACCTGTTGCCGGATAAGCTCCGATGGTATCAGGCAAGGCCAGTTGCTGATGGCCGGTTTGGGTTTGTCCGGTGGGGCGGTAAGTGTAAAGCCGGCAATACAGGACAAGGCGAGATTGACCATTGCCGAAGAAAAATATTTGCCCGCTATTTTGGGATTGGGGTGCAAAACGCTGATGCGCAGGTATGCGAAAGCCTCGTCATTGTTGGCGGGATTATCCTTGTCGCAGCGAATCAGCTGAACGCTGGTATCTTTGCATCGCTGTTTTCCGCCTAATGCATTGAAAAGGCAGTTTTTAACAATGCGTGCTTTTTCTTCGATATCAAGGCCGGTGAGGATAACGGTCATGGTGTTGCGGTATCCCGCCATGACGTTGATGCACACTTTGGCGGTTTCCGGCGGAGGACTGCCTTTAACTGCGCTGACAAAAACGCGGTCCGGCGCTTGCTGTGAAAGATTGACGGATTCAAAATGAACGGTTACATCAGGGGTTAAATACTGAGGCTGTCTGATTTCATACATCAGTTGCGCTGTTACCGTGCCTTTGGAAACAAGTCCGCCGGTTTGCGCGTGTTTGCTGATGACCGATGAACCATCGGGGTAGACTTCCGCAAAAGGAAAGCCAATGTCGTCAAACGAGGGGATATCCTTAAAAAAAGAATAATTGCCACCGGTTGCCTGGGTTCCGCATTCGATGATATGACCGGCGGCATAAGCTCCTGCCAATTGATCCCAGTCATCTCTGGCCCAATTAAATTTCCAGGCCGCCGGTCCAGCGACCAGGGCGGCATCGGCTATCCTGCCCCCTACAACGATATCGGCGCCTTGTTCGAGGGCTTTTACAATGCCCCAGCAGCCCAAATACGCATTGGCGGTAATGGGAGTTGAGTCCGTGTCTTTCAACAAGATGTTTTGATCCATATGAACAAAAGGCTCCCCCTGTTCTTGAAGCGGGCCGAGCCGGTCCATGAGATCATCTCCTTGGATATAGGCAATTTTGGGATTCAGTCCAAGTCCGGCAGCCAATTTTTTCAATTGGTCCGCCAGCCCTGCGGGATTAAGTCCCCCGGCGTTGGAAACCACCTTGATGCCTTTTTCCAGACACAAGGCCATCACATGTTTCATTTGAACAAGAAACGTATCCACATAGCCCGCTTGCGGGTCTTTTGATCTTTTTCCGTGTAGAATGGCCATGGTCAGTTCTGCAAGATAATCGCCAGTGAGAATATCAATGGGGCCGTCTTCAACCATTTGTCTGGCTGCGCTTAACCGGTCGCCAAAAAAACCACTGCAATTTGCAATGACCAGTTTATTGTTAAAAGCCGAACCCGAATTGCTCATGGTTACCTCCTATGGTTTAGATTCCCGGATTTCGATGAGCTTTTGGCCGGGCATCACCTTGTCAGCCTCGCTTACATTTACAGCCGATACCAAACCGGCATATGGCGCAGTGAGCGTCGTCTGCATTTTCATAGCCGAAATCACGATCAGTTCCTGGCCGTTTTCTACGATATCGCCTTTTTTAACCTTTACCTGAATAACTACTGCTGGCATCGGCGGTGTTATTTGCTTCGGCGTTATTTCCAATTCCGATCCACTGGAGCTGTAAAGCTCTGTGGAACCGGCGTCTTTTACGTTATAGCCGATTGCTTTGATAACTATTTTTTTTCCTTCGGCTGTTGCCTGCACATAAGCCGTTACCACAGCGCCGTTGATATTCAACAGGATTTTGTCATTGGTCAGGCGGGCATAGCTTACGTGGTAACGCGCATCACCGATGGTAACGTGCAGTTGTTCTTGCGTTTGTGTTTCTACGTGCGCTTTTAAAGCGTTATCCCGGATTTTTAAAAAGTAATCCAAGTTGAGTTCTCCTTTTTTTCCGGATTACCCCTGACGATCGTCAGGGCAATCGGGCCGCAGACGCCAATTACCTAATGTATGCCAGGGTGATGCCCGAACTGTTTTTTTCCCGGCATCCGAAAGATTGGAACTGCGGGTCATTTCATCGACGATAAAGGCGATTGCTGCAAAGTCTTCATGTGTGTCAGGTGTTTTCCATCCGGCGAAGTGGGATTCAATAAAATCGGTATAGGTCTGACCTTCCAAAAAGGGAGAGGATTTGAGCACGTCCATAAGAAACGGGACAGGGGTTTGAACGCCTATGACGGCAAAGTTTTCCAGTGCATCGAGCATCCTGTTAATGGCAATGGTGCGGGTTTGCCCGTGTGCAATCAGCTTCGTTAAAATAGGATCATATTCTACAGGGACGGTGCAGCCTTGATAAATCCCGCTGTCGCTGCGAATACCAGGCCCTGATGGTTCTTGCAGGCAGGTGATTTTTCCGGGGCATGGTAAGAAATTGTTTTCCGGATCTTCGGCATAAATACGGCATTCAATGGCATGCCCGCGTCCGCAGATATCTTCCTGGCGAAGGCAAAGCCGGTTGCCTGCGGCAATTTCAATTTGCTTGCGGACAAGATCAATACCGGTGATTGCTTCTGTAACAGGGTGCTCTACCTGAATGCGGGTGTTGATTTCAAGAAAAAAAAACGTGTTTTCCGGGGTCAGTAAAAATTCAACCGTGCCTGCATTGGTGTAGCCGGCCGCACGGGCGGCGCCGATTGCAGCTTGCCCCATTGCATCCCTGAGTTGCGGCGAAAGGGCCGGGCAAGGGGTTTCTTCGATAATTTTTTGATGACGGCGCTGGATAGAGCATTCGCGTTCCAATAAATGAATGATGTTTCCATGATGGTCGGCTAAAATCTGAAATTCCACGTGGCGGGTTTTTGTCAAAAATTTTTCCAGGTAAACGGTTCCATCACCGAAAGCAAAGGCTGCTTCGCGGGCAACCGATTCACAGGCCGATGGCAAATCCTCTGGTTTTTCCACGACCCGGATGCCCTTGCCGCCCCCGCCAGCGGCGGCCTTAACCAGAATCGGGTATCCAATGATTTGCGCCTCATGCGTGAGCGAATCAAGGTCTTCAATGGTGTTTAGCCCGGGGATTACCGGTACCTCGTTTTCGATCATCATGCTGCGTGCTTTTAGCTTGTTGCCCAGGTTGCGGATGACATGCGGTTGCGGGCCGATGAAAACAATTCCTTGATCATGGCACGTTTGGGCGAATACATCGTTTTCGGATAAAAAACCGTAGCCCGGATGCACAGCCTGGGCGCCGCTTTTTTTAACGGCTTCTATGATTTTTCCGATATGCAAATAACTCTCACCGGGCTGGGCAGGACCAAGATATACCGCCTCGTCCGCGGCATGGGCATGCAAGGCCCAGGTATCGGCTTCGGAGTATACCGCCACGGTTTTGATCCCCATTTGCTTGCAGGTGCGAATTACCCTCACGGCGATTTCACCCCGGTTGGCAATCAGGATTTTATCTATCATCATCAAATTTGCCTTTCAGGTGATTGTGCTGGAAAATTACATTCTGAAAACACCATAACCATATACATCGTCGCGGATCGGCGCATTCAGTGCGGCTGATATGGCCAATCCCAAGGTATCCCTTGTTTTTGCCGGGTCAAGTATCCCGTCATCCCATAAATTAGCGGTGCTGTAATAGGCATTGCCTTCTTTGAGCGCCGTTTGAATTACGGGGTCTTTGATCTGTGCTGTTTGCTCAGGGTCAAGGCGCTCAAGGCCCTGGCGTTTGCGCTGGTCATTGGTGATGGTGACCAAAACGCCGGCCGCCTGTTCGCCTCCCATCACACCGATTTGCGCGTTGGGCCACATCCATAAAAAGCGAGGCGAATAAGCTCTTCCGCACATCGCGTAATTGCCTGCGCCATAGGATGCGCCAACGATTACGGTAAATTTTGGCACAGTAGAAGTAGACACCGCATTGACCATTTTATGCCCGTTTTTGGTGATGCCGCCGCGCTCATAAGCTTTGCCCACTATAAAGCCGTTAATGTTCTGCAAAAATAGAAGAGGAATTTTGCGCCGGTCGCAGAGCTGGATAAATTGAGTGGCTTTTTCGGCGCTTTGCGAAAATAAAATGCCGTTGTTTCCCAAAATCCCCAAAGGATAACCATGAATATGCGCCCAGCCGCAAACAAGGGTAGGGCCGTACATCTGTTTAAATTCCAGAAAACGGCTGCCATCGACTATTCGCGCAATGACTTGCCGGATATCAAACGACGTGGAAAGATCGGGGCTGACAATGCCGTATAGCTGCCGGGGATCATATTTGGGAGCCTCAGGGGCGATGGTGTCTAACGCATGTTTTTCATGTTGGGGAAGATTGCGGACAATTTTTCTTATCATCGAAATGGCATGGGCGTCATTTTCGGCATAATAGTCCGAAACACCGGACTCGGTGCAATGAAGTTCCGGGCCGCCGAGATCATTTGCGCTAACTTCTTCGCCTGTGGCGGCCTTTACAAGGGGCGGGCCGCCCAGAAAAATAGCGCCATGGCCTTTTACGTGGATAATTTCATCGCACATGGCCACTCCATAGGCTCCACCGGCGGTGCAGAGCCCCATCACGGCAACTATCTGCGGTATGCCCATTTTAGACATCATTGCCTGGTTGTAGAAAACCCGGCCGCCGTCATCGATATCGGGAAAAATTTCGGACTGCAGCGGCAGGTAAGCCCCGGCCGAGTCCATGAGAGTGATCAGCGGGAGTCGGTTTTCCATTGCGATGGCCTGCTGGCGTAATGTTTTTTTAACTCCGATGGGATAAAGGGCCCCGCCTTTGATGGTGGCATCGTTAATGCTGATGAGTACTTCTTTTCCTTGCACCATGCCGATACCGGCCAAAAGCCCGGCTCCATGATTGTTTCCGTCATACATGCCGAGGCCCGCAAGGGGGGCGATTTCAAGAAAGGGAGTATTGCGGTCCAGGAGAAGTTCAAGTTTTTTGCGGGCCGGTAATTTACCGGACTCCTTGTGACGCGCGATTGCTTTTGCAGAGCGTTCATTGGCTGCAGTTTCCATCTCGCGCTTCAAATTGGAAACCAATTCTGTCATGTCTTCATAGTTTTTCTTGTAACTTTCCGAGTTGACATTGACCTTGCTCTCAATGACGTCCATAACGGGCTTGTCCCTCTTTGTATTGTCTTTGGGTATTTTCGCACACTCTAATGAGTCTGGCTCTTTTCCGGGCCCCGGTATTGAATCCCCTTGATGATGGCTTCAAAATCTGTTTTTTCCGGGCTTTGATTTTGGCTGTCATGGCCATGGTCCGGTCTCGTCTGGTCAGGTTTAATTGTTGTTTCAGGTCGATATGGTTTCGTACGTATACGAACTAAAATGTCAAAATTTTTTAGAGCCTGACTCGAAATGAATACTGTCAAAGTATAAATAGTAAATTAGGATTATTAATAAATAAAAACTGTTAAATAATCAAGTAAAAAATAGTTGCACTCTAAAATTTTGGGTTTAATTACAGGGCGGCTTTTATAATACACTTTTTCGTTTGTACACGATCCAATGTTTGATGAGGATTTTGCATAAGGCGATTGGCGGAAAAAATATAACATTTTAACACAAACCCCTAAATAAATACCGCCGCCCAGGTAAGCCTGGGCGGCGGTATTGGCTATGGTCTTTAGGCGATTGACGGAAAAGAATATACCAGATTGAGCTTCGATTTTTTTTCGTATTCA
>JAAERL010000317.1 GCA_024230435.1 Desulfobacteraceae bacterium | reverse complement strand
CAATTGTTGTTCTCAAACTGAAACTGAAGAAAGCAATCGATGACAAAAATACAATCCTACGCGAGTTTGTAGGCGATGAAAATGCATTGTTGTATCACTACCGGAAATACAAAAAGACCAAACATATTCGCAGTAAGAGAGGATGGAAAGCTTATTCTAAGGTGAATAATTTATCAAGTAAAATCAAGAAACTATCGAAGCAATTAAACTATATTCAAATTGATCACGCTGATGATTTACGTTATAATGAGCACCAGAGGATTGAAAATGAGTTATAATAATGAAGACGAGAGGATTGAAAATGATGTCACCCCCAATGAGGTTGAAATTCATTCGTAGTCTCGATATGATTGCCACTGTTCAAAGGGATTTTGATTTGTTCCATCATATTTAAGGGCATGCCTTAAAAAAGCAGGACCATAATATTGGAGCGTGATGCAATGCTTGCCATTGCAGCACGCGACCCTGCCCTTCATTTTATTTCGTTTGGTTTTTATTGCTGTTATTCGGGACGATTCTTGGCCCACTGACTCTTTATAATTATATGATTGCACTCTAATGTGCTGACTTATTTTTAAATGGATATACAAATTTTCTTTGCAGTTTAATAAGATCATCTTTTTTGCAAACCAATTATTACTACCTCACTCATATATGGATATCATACCCAGTACTGTTTTTTTTACATGCGTCAGTTATAACCGCTCACATCATACCATTCTTTCCACACGCGACAGT
>JAAERL010000316.1 GCA_024230435.1 Desulfobacteraceae bacterium | reverse complement strand
CAAGGACGAGCTAAGTTGAGAAGGATTTGATTCAATCAAAGGCTATCTAAATTCTCCTTAAGATTATTTTTTTCTAAGAATCGACTGAAAATCGCTGATTTTGGAACGGAAGAAAGCCACAGTGTTTCAGTAACCATTATAGTCTGTCTGTAGTTTTATTACACTTGTCTACAAACTCGGACAGACCATCGCACTCCTCTTCAAAATGTTGAAACAAAATTCCACCGTTTTTTTTTTATCTCGCCGCCAATTACAGTAAAATAATAGCAATACCCCCAAAATTCGAGATTGCAATTGTTGGGCGAATTCATCAGGTAAGTTAATAATTAATAATGGGCGGACCGCCCATTTAATAATCAGCGGTCGGCTTGGCTGTAGGTGGAGTAGGGGACAAGCAATAGAGAGGCAAAGTCAGGGTCCGGTTCCACCACGGACAGGATGGGTCTCGTTAGTCGCCTCCCGCCAAAATATGTGAAGGACCGGCATTTAAAAATTTGCCCCCCCCAACCACGCGACGCCTACGCATCAAAATGCGTAGAGACTCATTTCGCCGGGCGAAATTCGATCTGCGCCCCCGAAATTCGTTTAAATGGGAGTCCTTCTCATATTTTGGCGGGAGGCGACTAACGAGACCCATCCTGTCCGTGGATTGATTGATCGCATAAAGAGACTTTGCAAAATTTTGAAGGAAAAATGGCGCCGTGGTGGACAAAAAGGGAAGAGGTACGAAATCAGATTGTTCATGATATTATGCAGTGTGCAAGCACCGAACAGTCCATACTCAGCCCACT
>JAAERL010000315.1 GCA_024230435.1 Desulfobacteraceae bacterium | reverse complement strand
CGCGCCTTCAAAAACAATTTCAACAGACTAGGGAACGGGGTATTTCAGTAGAGTCAATCCCGCAAACGAACCGCTCATTACATGGAGATAACTATGGGGTAGATATTTTGAAATAATTTCAACGCGTTAAAGCATGGATGCCAAATTTGAAAAATCGATTTCAAAATTGGACCTCTTGGTCATTCCCTTTATTTCATCGTGACTTGATTCATTTTCGATTTCAAATTTGAAAAGCTGATGGCTAACTGCTAATATAGCCAAATCAACCGCGCCGCTTTTCACTTTTCATTTTTTAGATTTTAGTACTTATTCCCCTGTGGACGGTATCCTTCGCGATGGGGCTCAGTCCATCCCATCGTTTGGCGTTGCATCACTTCATTCATTTTTCACAGCATCGGTCAGCATTGGAAGGCATCTGCAGCATTGCTCTTTGGTTCGACGGTGAGGACATTCGCTTTGACTTTAATACTGGAACCACATGCTTTTTTGCATTCAAGCCCTTGTCCGCTCCATTTTCGTTTGGTTCATTCTTTGCTTGTGTCGGCATTGTTGCCATTGTTCATTTTTCATTTTCATTATTGCCATAGTTCATTTTCCAATTTCGTTGACTGCTTTTCATTGCGACGCGACAGCACTTGACAAGGATTTTGACATTCTGCGCCATGCCGAATAAGAAGAAGACCCTTGAGCAGCTCCGTGCGGAGTTGGAAAAAGCTATTGCAGATGCAGAAAGGAGAGAAAAATGCAGCGCTGATGAAATCAGGTCCGCCTTCAAGGCTTACAATGCACTGAAGTTTAAATCAAAGAGAGGAT
>JAAERL010000314.1 GCA_024230435.1 Desulfobacteraceae bacterium | reverse complement strand
TTATTTCAACCAAATAAATCGCTGAAAAGCTTTTAATCAAATTCAGCAAAAAATCTTTTTCGCTATCTCCTATCGGGTATCCATCCAAGGCTGTGCGAGACATCACATGGTATACGGTTGCTTGTTCGTTGTTGGTTAAACGGCGTATCCGGGGCATGAATATTCCTCTCTAACTTCCTTTTATTAAATTGTTTTCCTCAAATCATATATTGAAAAGAAAGTCAAACATTATCAACCTGTCCCCGGATTTCTGTTCCGGCGCCCACGCAAAAGAACTTATCCTGGCCTACCAGCACTCTATAAAAGACCCCTGCGCCGAAGCCCGAATTAAATAAATAGTAATCGTCTCCGCTGCCGCCGGTCAGATAATCGCCGCCCTCACAGCCGGCCCCATACTATCATCGCCTTCATTGCCAAAACAAACACCTGTAAAAATAAGTAAAAATTTTTCAACCATTGTTTTTGAATGCCAATAAGCGCTCAAAAGTACACTTTTTTATAATATTGGTGTGTTCTTCGAAAATTGAAAACGCCATCAGATCGGCGGGAACAGAACAATTTGGGACATCCATGATAAGTATTGTCAAGTAAAAAACAATAGCTCTCCCGCCCAACCACGACCGTACGTCCCCCTTATCATGGATGTCCCCGGATTCGGTCTTCAGCTTTTAAATTTACACAAGCTTCTACGGTGCTGAATATAAATTGCCATAAGTATCGCATTCATTGGTTTCAGCAGAGCATGAAAAGGAATGGTTTACGCCTCTATCTCTTGTATGAACATATTCACAAGTGGTTGTTTCGGGAGAAACCATACAGCGGATGTGTCCTCCTTTGGCGAGAATTATACTTGATTCCGTATTTTGATACATGTACTCTGCAACATGCCCTTCTTCTGCGGCGAGTTCATATCTACCTTGGTCCACGCTGCTTTGAGGAACCGTCAAATATGCGACATCGGCTAGGTCTGGGGCGTAATCTTTTTGATGCTGATAGGCATAAAAATGATCATGTCCCTTAAAAAGGATGGTCACACCGTTTTCAGCAAGAATCTCGCGGATGGGTTTGGACCAGCCTTCGGATTCCGGACGCATCGTGTCGAAGACGTAATTCGTATTTCCATGGCTTCGCTCTTCATTTTGCCCACCCCATTCACCATACATGGAGCATTCCACACCACCGCGGCCGCCACTTTCCCGATCTGAAGAACAACCGCCTGTAAGACTGTGGACAAAAACGAATTTAAATTTTGCATCGCTGTTTTTCAGAGTCTCTTCCAACCATGTGCTCTGCTCAACGCCAAGGGTCAAGCTCCAGATAGTTGCGCTGCTAGTGCTATGATTGTTATTCTTATAATATGCGGGGTCAAGAACCACAAAAAGGGCGTCTCCCCAAACCCACGAATAATAGGCTTCACGGGGAGCGTTATCGAGAAAACCATAGGTTGCTGTTTCATTGCATGTATAGAATTCATTTGCAGATGGATTAGGAAACCATCCCTGCCGGAATGTTGCGGTATAAGGAATTGCTTCGCCATGGGTTGACACTTCTCCATCATGGCCTGCAAGAG
>JAAERL010000313.1 GCA_024230435.1 Desulfobacteraceae bacterium | reverse complement strand
GATTACGGGCGTTTCAGAAGCAGTCGAATTTTTCAGGGAAGAATTTTCTTCGCCCGTACTTGCTGCAACCGGAGATTCTGCTGGCCAATCTTCCTGGCCTTGATAGGGCCCTGATAGGAAGCGGAAGAATTTTGCAAACTCAATATTTCACTGTTGACGCCGCCTTTACCCGTCATATGCAGCGTTTTATCTTTGATGGAAAAAATCAGGGCCATGGCCGCCGAGATGTATACGCGCGGATCGCTATCATATCTTCCGCCATTATCACGGCTTGGCTGCGAAACAAACTGGTTGCCATCATGGGTCTGGGCCAAGGCAAACCACCAGCGGTGATAGTTCATCAGGTTGCTAAATCCTTCAGAGTTGTATGCTGCTCCCATGGCTGCCCAGCTTATGCCCAGAATGGGATTGCCGTGGGTATCGGGAAAACTTTTGTAGTGGCCGTCAAAACCCAGGAAACCGGCGTGCAAATCGGCAACTGAATTGGAAATAGGCGAAAGATAATGAGCAACAGCCGATGCGCCTGTCCGGCCAATGTCAGCCCAATTGGTCTCGCTGGACACTCCATGTGCATACCAGACATAGCCCATCTGGCTGGTTCCACTGGCCAGAAAATCATAAGCCGGCAGGTGTACGCTATCTTCAACCTCGATTCCGCAACGCCTCATCAGTGAAAGCGCGGTAGCCGCCTGGGCAGTAAGCATGCAAAAGGGGCCATAGCCGTGGTATCCTGGATTATGACCCCAGGCGCCGAATTGCTCTTCGCTGGCGCCGCTTGATCCGGGTTGAACCTGGCTCATGTCGTTAAACTGGGCGCCCTTTAGCCAAGCGTTAATTTCTTGCAACTCACTGATTACCCCTTCTTCGCCGGTAGCCAGGTAATACTCGCTGAGCACGATACCGCTAAAGGTGTATTTCCATGCAGGCAGCCCTCCCATTTCGTCGCTGGGATCGGAGTCTGTTTGCTGGGAAAGGTTTTCTACTGCCTTTTTAACATTGGGCATATACTGTGGATCACCGCTGGCAAGCAAGGCCAAAGCGGCCATGTAAGTGACGTGAATTCCTTTCCAGGAGCCGTCGTTTCCTTGGTTTGAGGCCACAAAAGCGCACAACTCATTACGCAAACGATCCGCTTTAGGGCAGTTGTAGGGAAATTCACTTGAATAGGCCCCGTACCCGGTACCTACATCTATTTCAACGGAAACCGTTGAGCCGCCGCGCAGGACAGTAAGGGTCAGTATGCCGTTTGAGCCATAGCTTTGTTCAAGAGCGTTTCCAAAATCCATTAAGGGCCCTTCGCCGCCGAAGACTTCCGGGCCGTAACCGTTTTGATGTCCGGTTTCAAACGCATTTCCATTAGCGCCGGTAATCTGGTCGCCCACCTCAAGTTTGCCCGCAGCAGGCGAATCCGGGAAAACATACTCAATAAAAAGCGCCTTAAGATTGCTCTCGCTGAGCTTGGCGCGCGCACCGGTCATTCCAAGGTTAACAAAAAAACCGGGCACTTGAGCGTCCGGACCTACATTGGTAGTCTGGCTCCAGGGCGAGCCGTCCTCTTCATCCCAGTTTACAGCCAGGGCTGGTGTCTGAAAAAATAGCGCCACACACAAAAATAGACCAATAATACAGAGTCTTAGCTTCATAGCAATTCATACCTTTCCAAATTATTATCAGTTCCTTGTATTGGTTATAAACTGTTGATTTAATGCTAACCGGGGCCAAGGATAAGGTTCTATGATCCCTAAATAACTATAAAATTGAAAAATTCGGCACCAGACTTGCCGAATATATAAGCCTGCATCGTAAAATGCCCTGTGACAAATTGTTGCAAATATTACACCAGAGCAATTCTATAAAACCCGCATCTGCTGACCAGGCACGGTCAAACTGCTCAAATACAATTTGATTACAATTTGTTAGAGTAGCAAAAAGCAGAGAGAACAACAAAATCCGGTGCAGTGACGCGGCTGAAAATCAAAAAATTATTCACAATTTAACTTTTTAGCTGAATGAAAAAAGTACGAAAACAGAACACGATAATCCTCAAAAATGAAACTTGCAGCCATGTTGGCTAAAGAGCATGCCTGCACGGATATGCACCGGCCCTATCCGGGTATCAGATCAGAGGCTTGACAAACGTTAAAAATACTAAG
>JAAERL010000312.1 GCA_024230435.1 Desulfobacteraceae bacterium | reverse complement strand
AGCTCAACTCTCCTGTGTAATGAATTTTTTGTTTATGGAACTGTCGCTAATAGTAAAAAGAACGGTTGTTTATATATTTTTATATTTTTTTTGTCAATATAGGGGAAAAGGTAGGAAATAGGGCCGCTCGATGCGGCCCCTTTTTGTATCAGGCTTGCAGTCGTTCTTTAATTTTTTACCACCAGGGAGAGGTACAGTCGTGGTTGGGCGGGAGAGCTATTGTTTTTTTCTCTTGATACGCTCTTTAATGGGTCACCCCTATTCTTTTCCATAATGTGCGTTATAGGACGTTGCAAAAGGCGGAAGGCAGATTTGAGACTATCATCATACCGATTTTTAACTAAAGATCCCAATAAAAAATCCGATATTTTTAATATACAGTGAATACACAGCGCATCCCACCTAAGTGTTTCCAGTTCGATTTTTACCTCAAATTCTACTGAACATATTTAGATAAAGTGTTTTTTTAATAAATGCAAATAGTTATAAGGTAGAGATATAATGGGAGAAACATCTATATTTGATTATTTAAGCAAAATAAATGAATATTCAAAAAATTGTGAGGTCATGATAGGTTTGGTAGCCCCTTTAGGAGTAGATCTTGATCATATTGAAAGCATCATTAATAACTACTTACTACAGTTTGGATACGAAACAAAATCGATTATTCTAAGCTCACAAGTTAATAAAATCGATAAATTAAAAACGAAAATTTCTGAAAAATCAGAAGAAAAACGCATAGATACCTATATGGATGCATGTAACGAAGCCAGAAATATACATGAGGACATTTTAGCCGCTTTAGGGATAAGCCAAATTTATGAAGAAAGGGTTGATGATGATCCAAATCAAAAGATCGCTTATCTTTTTCGCTCTTTAAAACACCCAAAAGAGGTTGAGCTCTTGCGCATAATTTATGGGAAGGGTTTTTATTTAATTGGTATCAATTCATCTCATGAACGAAGGCTTCATTTTTTAAAAGAACGAAAAGGTATTTCTGATTCTGAGGCCAAAAGATTAATCGATAGAGATAATTCTGAGGACGATAAATGCGGACAAAAAATGATAGATACTTTTCATCTTTCCGATTGTTTTATCGATATGGATTTAACAGAAGTTAGTGATCAAATCGGTCGAATACTGGATCTGATTTTTGGGAAACCATATTTAACACCAACTAAGGATGAATATGCGATGTTTCTTGCCTTTGCCGCATCAGTACGATCTGGCAGTTTATCAAGGCAAGTAGGCGCTGTAATTGCCTCCAAAACAGGTGAAATCATAGCTACTGGTGCTAATGACGTTCCTTGTGCAGGCGGTGGATTGTACTGGGCCGACCATAAGGACCGTGATCAAAGGGACTATCGCAGAGGCTCTGACTCAAATGACGATAGGAAAAAAAAATTGTTAATGATATTATGGGATTACTTATAACTCCAGAAAACAAAAATAAACTAACTAAGGCTGGAAAAAAACTATATAAGATTTCAAAAAACAAAGATGAACTATCGGTGGAAGGAAAAAAACTACTTAAAAATACAGGAATCTTTGATATCACTGAATATGGACGTGCTGTACATGCTGAAATGGAGGCATTATTATCCTGTGGACGATCGGGAGTATCAACAAGAGATTGTACCCTTTACACTACAACTTTTCCTTGTCATAATTGTGCTAAACATATTATAGCAGCTGGAATCGAAAGGGTTGTTTTTGTAGAGCCCTATCCTAAAAGTTTTGCAACAATACTCCATGATGATGCAATATTTATTGCTCATGAAGATGGGATCCAGCAAAAAAGTGATAAAGTTCATTTTGAACCATTTGTTGGTGTTGGACCAAGAAGATTTTTTGATCTTTTTTCTATGAATCTTAGCGACGGAGAAGAATTAAAAAGGAAAAAAGAGAGCAAACTTATTGAATGGAAAAGAAGAGGAGCTGTGATAAGAGAGCCTCTTTTACCAATCTCATATATTGAAAAAGAAAATAATGTTTCAGATGAAATTGGTAACCGACTGAATTCGAGGACAAAAAGATCAAAGCGCGCCGGTACTCTTCAGGACCTTTAATGCAAGGCCAAACCATTCGGCATACCACGATGCCCCGTTCATCAAGTCCATCCAGGGATTTATCTTTTTGGTATGGTCTGAAGCCATGGAAAAGAAATAAGGCGGGTCGGCTATAACCAAATCCAAGGATTCCGGTTCCAATGTCTGTGCCACTTCTATACAATCGTGGTTATAAAGTTTTCCAAATTCAGTTTCAAAGTAAGGTTTCAAATTCTTCCTTTCAGTAACTCAATTTGCAGAAAAACAGCAAAAGGAGCATATGTTTTAATATAAGCAATTGATATGTGGGGATATAATAAATTTAAGACTTTTGCGGCATGCCGTAGGCAAGGGTATTGCTTTTTTAATAAGTCTCTATATTTCAGCTCTCAGTGAGTCATGCGCCTGGAAATCTTGTCAGTTACTGTTCCCTTACGCTTGTCGTAGCTGCGCATGCCAGCAATGCCAAGCATTCCGCTGATGATCACCCACAGCGCTTCGGCAGGCAGCACAGGCGGCGGTGAAAGCATGTTGTCAATAATCTGTTTGGCCTGCAAGTAGGACCACAGCCAGGTCAGCAAAGGATAGAGGATGAACTGATAAGCCAGGGCAACGGCTCCCACCCAACCGATAGCTGGCCTCCAACCGGCTACAAAGATACTCTTGTGCTGCGCTTCGGCTGCATTGATTGCAAGCTGGCCTTTAACAAGTTGTGCATCTATGATTTTTTCCTGCAGAGCGATCTTTAAACGTTCTTCATCGGTTGTGATTAAATCATCCGCAATCCTCGCATCCGCCAAAGAAGGCATCGGTCCCCGTAGACCTGATGAAGCTTATAGCCTCCCTCGTTTTTGATCATTTTTTTAAAAGCGTCGTCAAAGTTACCCATTTTACCTCTTTCAATTTTTTAAAACGTGTTTAACGTATGTGCTGATCTGTGCTTCCAATTTCGCCAAAAAGGTGTTTGTTTTTGCCTGCTCTTGTTGCAGGCCTTCGATTTTTTTCATTAATTCAGAAAATAGTTTTTCACCCCGGTTAAATTCTTTTTCAATTTCTGTATGCTTTTGATGGCAAATTAAAATTTGTTGTTTTTCTGCGATCTTATTTTTCAGTTCAACATAAACTTCTTTGTCAGCTTTTTTATCAATCTGTGCATAAATTCGGCGTATTATGACGATAAACAATCCGGAGCTAAAAATTGCTATCAGTGAGCCGGTAACAAGTTGTAGTGTACTTGACATAGCCCTCTCCCGATCATCTATAACTAGTCATATAAGATGTAAAACCTTGCAGACAAGCCTCTCTTGGCGGTGAGTGATCCATTCCTCGGAGTTGCAATTTAAAATATGTCCAACCATAACCATTGGGGCTGATTTCTAACGTGTAATTGTTGTATGTATCTGTTTTATTTAAGACTTCCTTAGAATATTGATTTAATACGGCAAAACGGCATCGAGCGCCATTTGCGGAGGGTTTCTTGTCTACTTGATACTTTATTCTTACACGGAGGAAAATAGTTTCAACCGATGGGGATAAATAAAATAGATAGCTTCTAACAGTCGTCCAATACTTTTTTTGTGTGACAATTATTGGATCTTCATCAAGTGGCATGCTGAAGGGCGGATATATGTAATGTAAGTGCTTGTGATTTGTGTTCGATTTTGCTGCAACTGCTGCAGTAAAATCCGTGTTTGGCACTTTGCTCAAGCCCACCTGGGATTTTGTAATGCGGTGCGGATTATCTGTTTTGCCTCGATGCGAGGTGTTTGAGGCAACTGATGCAGTAAAATCAACGTTAGGCACTTTGCTCAATCCCACCTGGGATTTTGTAACGCGGTGCGGATTATCTGTTTTGCCTCGATGCGAGGT
>JAAERL010000311.1 GCA_024230435.1 Desulfobacteraceae bacterium | reverse complement strand
TTTGGAGAGTGACAAGTATTTGATTCAAGTGGAGGGTGTTTGGATTGATGGTGCTTCCAATACCGCAAACAATACATTGGCTGCAACTAATGCAACGAATGGGAGTAATTTCAACAAGAAATCGGGCATGCAAAAATTACTCAACAATAAATTTCGTATGCCATCGAAAATTATTCCAGTGCATCCGGAGGAACGACGTAAGCGATCACTGTCCTCTCAGCCGTCCGATGGTGTATCTTGAGTAATTTCATGGCTTCTCTCATCATCGATTTGTGTTTTTTCCGTAAGTGTAAGTTGGATTGATTCATAAAGAAATGCGTTTGTGTTTGTATTGTTTATTTTATATCTGATAATATTTCCAAATGATTTTTATTTCTTTTCATATGGTATAAGATTTTGGGAGAATGGAACAATTTTTTTCGAATTGAAAGGATTTGGATTAATTTTGTCTTTTGGCGCTTCGTCGTAATTAGATTTGAATTTTCAAAAACAAATGCTTCGGAGTTTAGACGCAAAAAAATATCATAATTTATAGGTTTGTGCAAACAACACCGGTGGTTCTGTCATCCGGACTGCGAAGATGAACACAATGGATCTCGACGACATCACCTTCGGCTCGACCAAAGCTGAAAGAGAAAACGAAATAGCAATTAGGCTTTTGAAGCTTGGACAAAACATAAAGATTCATCTAGATGCATGTGTAAGTTTGCATCAGAAGATTATTGGATACATTCCGAAGGCTCATGAGAAGTACTTGAACTGGATTACGGAGAGTCATTACCATTTTGAAAATGAATGCGACGAATTGCTGAAGCTTACTGGTCATAAGACAACCACTAAATATACAGATAGTGTTCTCAGGAAGGGTCGAAATAGGGAAAAGAAGTTGCGAGATACCGTCGCTCTGTCTAGAAAGAGGAAAATTACGCCTGAAGAACCGTTGGATCTCTTAAAAGCCATG
>JAAERL010000310.1 GCA_024230435.1 Desulfobacteraceae bacterium | reverse complement strand
GTCCTCTTCTGACTCCATTTCGACTGAAGAAAAAGGCGTTGTCGTAGATCCACCATGGCCAGGACACGCTGAGGGCTAGAGGGACCGTTGGGCGATGCATCGGCATCAATATTGGGAGGCATTGGTCCTCAATATGCTCAATTCGACTGCATATTAGGGTGATTTGGCGTAGTTCAACCATGTTCGGCCTGGGCGAGTTGAAAATCTGCACGAGCTCTCAGAGGTTATAGATTCCCGAACATTCTCCCGCCAAAACCAAATCGCGGACTTTTCTACAAAAATTTAATTTTTCGCACCCAATCGAAATCAGAGAATCTATAAACCGAGGACTACAGCGTGGTGGCGGGGCATTTGAAACAGTGAGAAAGGCGCGAGAGTTGGGTGAGAAAGGGCCATCTTACGTCAGTAGGAATTTAATACATGTACCTAGCGCTTTCTGATTATTGAGAAATGGCGCTGATATACGATTATGTACTGCCTTGAGCAGATGCATCGAGCGTTGGATGATGTCGTGCAAATCACATTCCAATAAGATTCAAAAATATTGGGTAGAAATAGGTGTATTAATTACCAATAAATGGTGATTATGACCACATTGGGTGTCAGAGGAGAGAAAGTCGTCCATTCAAATGCTCCAAAATATTTTTTCCCTCAAAACTCAAAACGACAGAGAAGTCGTTGGCATTGGTAAGTACCTTTTAAAGGAAGCTGC
>JAAERL010000309.1 GCA_024230435.1 Desulfobacteraceae bacterium | reverse complement strand
GTCAACCATCAAAGATGACCATGGCAATCTAGTCAAGTCACCTGTTAAAGATATCCTCTCTCTTGCAGCCCTTGCTAGCTAACAGTGTTAACTGGAACTAAAGCAAAACTGGAACTAAATCGCAGCAATATATTTAGGTACGATTTCACGTAGGAACTTGTAGACGTGTATACTGACGCGTATGTTTAGATACAAATTAACGTAGGAACACGTGGCATCAGAGGTAACTATACATAAACCCATCGATTTCGTCGATTTCGTCCACTAACAAAATCTCAAAATACTACTACGATATTATCTCCGCCGATATAGGGATTTTTGATCGCTAACATAGCCAACGGTCGTGACAAATATCGCCAAGATATATAGGCCCCAATAACGACTGCAAGATGAAATAAAACAAATCTAGGTAATCATACGAGGCCTATCGTGAAACAAATGGCGGGAAAAAACTGGAACTAACTTTTTAGTTCCAGTTAACAGTGATAGCTAGTTTGTGCTGATGCAGATCTGTTCCCAAAAAAATCATGATACCTTCCGCATCGAAATCGAATTGTTCTTGTTGTATTTGGCCGGGAGTATGAACTAGAGGAGTCATAATTACATACCGAGTCCGCCGCCGCATCTGTACAGCCGCGCTTTATCGTAGCGGTATTTGGTCAAATGAGATCTGAAAGCAGGTGCCGAAAGGTAACGACTTCAGTGCCAAAATGGTGCTACGATTAGGGTTAGGGTTAATGTCAGATGCAGATCCCTGTCAGCAGATGGCGAAAACAGAAGGTGAAACATCGATTTTTACTTAAGTAATAAATCTTGCTAAATTCGTAATTTCCTCCGTCTGCTCGGAACGGTTCTGCATCTGCTGGAATAAGTTTGACACCCACTAATGTTGGAAAAAAAAAATCCTAAAAAATTCAAAAATTGCCAAAAAACCAAGAAAAAAAAACCAAAAAAAAACCAAAAACAAAAAACCACGGGAAAAAACAAAAAAAAAGAAAGAGGAGAAGAACAAACTGAAGAGGAGGTGGAGAGAATACG
>JAAERL010000308.1 GCA_024230435.1 Desulfobacteraceae bacterium | reverse complement strand
GCGTTACATGAAGCGTGCGCAAATTGGTATTACAAAACAACAACGAATAGCAACTAACAAGTCGTTGATGGGAAACAACAGCAAGGCAAAATGAACGGCCCCATTTCGGTTTGTGAATTGGCCCAATTGTTTTACAATGATATGAGTGACGATGATAATAAGAAAAAAGATGCAGTTATGATAACGGAGGATACTAGAGTTTGGTCGGGTGATTTAGGAGGTAGTGGTGACAATAATAATAATAAGAAATGGAATTGTTTGAAGGATGTGGATAATTTGAAAAAGGCAATAGAAGCCTTTTGGCCAATATCGATTTTGAATTCTGTTGGTGTGGATAACAAAACGAATAAGGAGGAGGAGGATGTATCTGATGATAATATTGAAACCACGTTTGATCCAAGTCTGATGGTATACAATGACAATAAAAATCAGAGTAGTACAATGGAAACGGAAGGAAATAATAATCCAGAATTAGATGAACATGCCACTGCCAAATTGGAAGCATTTTTATCTTCTGCACCTGGAACCGAAGTCAAGAAAGCAGCCAACGACGATAAAGAATATGAAAGCGACGGTGAAACCTCATACATAAAAGACCGATGTGCCAGTTATTGGGTTCCTTCCAACCTCTACAAACCGCCTGTCCCTCGTGTGAACAATGACAAGCACAACAAACCATCTTCATCCTCTCTCGAAAAAAATGCAAACAATACCAACAACAAGAACGGCAACAGCACCACTACCAAGAAACGCAAACGAAAAAACCTCAGTTCGCCGCCACAAACGCCCGGAATTGGATCTATATCTCCAACCTCCCTCTAGACACAAACAAGGAAGAAGTAACTCAGTACTTTTATTGAGCGGGTATCATTGAATTAGATACTGAAACACAACTATAAATAATTATTATTCATAAAAATAAAACTGACATATTCACATTCTAGCATGTAATTTATTACAGAAATATAAATCTATAATGGAAAAGAATAAAAAAGGTGAAGATAAATAATATATATTTTTAATTTTCTAATGTTTTTTATTTCATAAAATAAAAATAAAGGGTAGGAAAATTTAAACATATTTTAATACTTATGCTGAACATTTCCTGTCTTTTTTCCTCTCCTTTTTACTCTCCTCTTCCCTACATGTTTTTTGGTAAAATTCTGGCAAAATATGGGATTTCCCGCCCCTCCCTGTTTTGGTGTTCCTCCATTAATGACCTGAATAAGAGTAGGTCTATGGAGGTGGGTTATGTACCTTACTGCATTGGAAATGGCT
>JAAERL010000307.1 GCA_024230435.1 Desulfobacteraceae bacterium | reverse complement strand
GCCCGCTCAATGGCGGCAAATTTTGGGTTTGCTTTGTCCAATTTTGCAAATGAGGTACGTTCATCTTTGGCCCATTTCATGTAGTCGTCGAGGAGGCCTGACTCACTTGTATTGTTGTCCCGCTTTAGTTGGCGTTTGAGAAAGCGGGCAAGTGCTTTGTGATTGAATCGGCTTTGTTTGGTTGGGGTCAAAGTCTTGGACTTTTGGGGGGCCAAGGTTTGAGCTGCTGGGTCAGCTTTGGTTTTTGTGTTCGGGTTCGAAGTATTGTACTTCCTGGATTCCAAAGTTGGAGCTGCTGCATCAGCTGTGGTTGTTGGTGGGTCTGCAGCAAAATCGGCTAATTTAGCATATGCATTACTAAGAGAGATATAGCAAGGTTTTTTTTGAACTAGCTTATAGTTGGCTGTTTTAAATTTTCCTTTGCTAATTTTGATCCACTTAGAAATTACATTACTATTTTTAGTTTCGATCGCCGGCCCACCTCGTCATTTGTCCTCCGCCAAGGACTCCCCGCTGCTGGCCTTGAACTCGCGGCAGGGATGGTATTTCTTGCCCATTATCTTGCACACGTACTTCTGCCGCCAATCCTTATTTTTCTTGTTGAAAAAAAAACTCAGCCGCGTACAGGGACGCGTGGCAGTT
>JAAERL010000306.1 GCA_024230435.1 Desulfobacteraceae bacterium | reverse complement strand
TATATAGTATAAAGGAAAATTACGGAAATAAATACATAGGTACTGATATTGGGTTTAATGTTTTAATGAGGCCAATTTTATATAATTCTTATCATGCAATTGAAGTCTATAAACAAAAAAAAGCTATCAACTCAGATTATATGAATGCCAGCGTTGTAGGTAATATATGTGAGAGTGGAGATATTATAGCAGGAAATCGTAAAATTCCAGAAGTTGTTGAAGGTGATATAATCGGTGTCAACAATGCCGGAGCTTATGGTTATTCAATGTGCTCGAATTACAATAATCGTTTAAGACCAGCGGAAATCCTGATAGATAAGAATAAAAAAGTCAGGCTTATCAGAAAGAGAGACACTTTTGAAAATTTAACCGCCGGATTTGAAATAGGGCACTTTCCAAAATTGTGAATTTACGTCTGAAAGGAAAGGACTAAACTGGGACAGGTAGTCTATGCAAACTTGCCAAACACTATTGCTCAGAGACGAATTAATTATGCAGCTCTATGAGATAAAAGATGTATGGCGTTGAAAAGGATAGGAGCGCTATTGACCTGTTTCGAGGCCGGCGAAAGGACAAAGGGTCAAATCTGCCCTTGACTCACCTTTCAATCAGGTAGTCTATGCAGACTTGCCAAACACTATTGATCAGAGACGAATTAATTATGCAGTTCTATGAGATCAAAAGCGCATAACGTTATCAACCGGTCCCTATATTCCCTATTCATGGGCAGCGGCTTGCGAACAACTTGGCATCAACTGGATCGGCATGGAAGGCAGCGCCCGCTGGTGCGATAAAATTAGTGTCAGGGGCGACCTGAAATTGTATTAAATCTGGCGGTTTGAAAATGCATTATTTTCTTCTTTTTATTTTCTTCTAAAAAATTCAAAATATAAAAAATATTCTTCTATTTTCTTCATTTTTGCGAATTATTTAAACCCCCT
>JAAERL010000305.1 GCA_024230435.1 Desulfobacteraceae bacterium | reverse complement strand
TATAAGCGTGATGTCAGCGTCGTTGTGTGTTTTCCTGTAGTTCCTTTCGCTCTTGATGCATGGCGCACGCAAAGGGCCATTATTTTTTCAACAACAAACAACAATTGCAACACACACAACATCACCATTTTCAGCGAGATAGAATGTCGGCGGCAAGTTTGGATTTGAACGAGAATATCTCTGTCTAATTTAGTACATACAGGTACCTGATCAAGAAAGGCCTGCTTCTCCAAGCCATCTCGATGCTGTCTGTCTCAAAACACCAAGTACCGGGTATCAGGCGGGCGTAGGCCTAGCTATCTACCGGGATTATAAATGGGCGCTTTTGGTACTCTCATGGGGGCGTTGCCAACACAGGGGCCCAACAACTGTCGATAATCGGATATAAAACATCTCAAAGTAACCGAAAATGACAAAATATATCCTCGGAATGACCCAAAATTTCCTTTGAATTCTTTCCACACACCAGACTATGTTGCGGGCAAGCCCACACACCCGATAATTTAGATCCCGGTAGGCCTATGCAGTTGTAGGCGGACGGACAGGCTCATCCAACTGAAACTCCGATTATTTATTGTACAAAATCTCCGATTGAAACTCCGATGAACGATTGAAAAT
>JAAERL010000304.1 GCA_024230435.1 Desulfobacteraceae bacterium | reverse complement strand
GGCGGAAAAGAATATACCAGATTGAGCAGAATTTTTTTTCGTATTCAAGGCGTGCCAAAGTTTGCATACTTTACGTATTCGCACCTTTGGCATAACGCACAAGACGGGAAAAAAGACATACAAGATGGTATATTCTTTAACTGTAAATCGCCTTAGTTCTACCCTATTGCCGCTGCTTTGCTTTTAGCAAGGTAAGCCGACTGGCGGGCAGGACAGCTCATAGCCGTATCAGCTCGCAATAGTTACCGAACCTTTTCTGAGTGCGGTTATACGGATAAAGAAAATAGCAAAACTCAATCTGTATTCATCTGCTCAAGTTGTGGTTTTAGCGAAAATACATGCTATGTAGCGATGATAAACGTCTTGGCGGCAGGGCATGGGCGTGTCAGCCTGGAAAAAGACTGCGCCAGCGGCTTGATCATGCAGGAATCTATCGTCCTTTAGGGCGGTAAGGATGTCAATGGAAAGCATTTCGTTCAAGATTTGACAAAAAGGCAATTTTTGCTATTCTTATGAATTCTTACCTGTTTTATGCTAATTTTTTCATAGGCAATGAAAGGGAGCCAAATGGAACCAACTTTGATATCTGTACATGGCGGCCATAGCGGACAATTTTGCAGTCATGCTGAAAATACATTGGAAGAGATTGTCAATGCCTATGTTGAAAAAGGATTTGAGTGGATAGGCATAACCGAGCATATGCCGCCTGTTCATGACAGGTTCATTTATCCGGAAGAGCGCAAGGCCGGTTTTACCGTTGAGTCTTTAAAACAGCGCTTTGACGAATATATGGTGCAAGCACGCCGGTTACAGGAGGATTTCAAAAGCAAAATCGGTATCTTGGTTGGCTTCGAAACAGAAACCTGCACCGGCTGCTTTGATTCTATCCGCAAGTTAATTGACAAGTATCAACCAGACTATATTGTTGGCGGTGTGCATCACGTCATGGATATCTCTTTTGATTACAGTTCTCAGGATTATGGCCGTGTTGTGAAAAAGGCTGGTAATATAGAGGCTTTATATTGCATTTATTTTGATCTCCAATATGAGTTGCTTCAACGTGTCCAACCGGCTGTGGTGGCTCATTTTGATTTAATCCGTATTTTCGATCCTGATTATCAGCACAACTTTCAGCGGCCCGCCGTTGAAAAACGCATTTGGCGGAATCTGGAATATATAGCCGAATCAGACCTTATTTTAGACCTGAATGTAGCTGCTTTGCGCAAAGGCGCCAGCGAACCATACGTTTCACGATCAATTTTAAAACATGCATGCGAATTGGGGATTCGCGTAATGCCCGGAGACGATTCCCATGGGATTGCAACAGTCGGGGCCTTTGTTCCGGAAGCTATTGAGCTGATACGTGAAATGGGGTGCGATGTTAATTGGCGAAAACCCATTCTGCATAATTAGAAATTGAAAATTTAACCTATAAAGCAGGAGGCCGATGTGAAAACAGCAATATACATCACTGTATGTTTTGTTGTTCTACTTTTTGGTTTAACCGTAATTTATGCGGGCAATGTTTTGGATCAGGGAATGAGATCACCTTTACAAATTGTAAAGACCCGGAAGTTTATTATGCATTTGTTTGCGGAAAACCTTCAGGACATGAATAAAAAGATGGAAGGCAAGCAAATTAAAAACAGTAAGGTCAACGCAGGCAATATATCCGTCACCGCAGCAATGCTGCCGCCGCTATACCGCGGCGTTCACAAACAAGTTTATACTTCGATCAAAGACGCACATTATTTTTTCAAGGGGCAACCCGGTCCCGCAATGAAGATCCAGGCTGAAAAGCTTAGCACCGCCGCTGATTTATTTAGAAAGGGTCTTCAAACCGGTGATACTACGCAGGTTAAAAAGTATATGAATAACATTCAGTCTTCCTGCAAAGAGTGTCACGGCATTTACCGGGGCAAGCTATAAGGGAGGCGAAAAGTTACAAACACCCCGTTTTTGCAATTAAAAGACGAATCCAAGGACAAGCAATAGTGGTATAGCCGCATCTTCCACGGCCCTTAAGACCTCAAATTGGATTCGATTGTTCAATATCTTTAACCAGAGAATCGTTTACGCGGATGCGGTTGTGACAGATGGAAGAGCCGAAGCACATCTGCAATGGGTTACCTTTCATTTCGGAAGACATGCCTGAAAGGTAACTTTTTTTTGTGCTTTTAACTTCAGCCAGGGAAATGTTTTTTTTTGCCTGCCATGAGGGCTTCGTCCTCAATGCTGGCTTTAGGGTCGCGGAAAAAAGGGCGCTTTTTTAAGTGCTTGCTCTATCTCTATAGTCCATTGCACCGGTTTATTGCTCTTTGCTTATTTGCGAAAGGCTTTTGGGTTATCATAATTCCGGTTTTGCAAATTACAATCCGCCGATCAGGATTTGCCTGTTGACACTCACTATCATTCCCATTAAAAACCATGAGTTGTAATGCTTGCCACACAGTCAGAAAGGAATCCTTGGATGCAACAGTATAAAATTACCTTTTTACCCAATAATATCAGTGTAAACGTACCGGCTGGACAACATCTTTTACGAAGCGCTTTAGAAGCCGGAGTTCACATCAATGCTTCTTGCGGTGGTGAAGGTGCATGCGGCAAATGCCGTGTGCTGGTTGAACAGGGCAATGTGGAGGAAGAAAAATCCGGGCACTTATCGGATCAGGATCGGAAAAAGGGATACCGGCTCGCGTGTAAGTCAATTGTAAGCAGCGATGCATCGATTAGAATTCCAGTCGAATCGGCTGTTGACACATCAGCCCTGATGCGCGTGTCACCACGCAATACCACACGTGTTGAGCAGATCGAGTTTAAGGATATTAAAGATCAGGGGCTGTTGGTGCCTCCAATGCAAAAATATTTTTTACAGCTTGCTAAACCCGACGCGCAGGATAACGTCGCGGATGTGGCCCGGCTTGTAAGCCATCTGGGCTTAAAGCATGATGAGCATGGTTTGGAGGTTTCCTTGCCGGTGATCCGCAAGATCCCGGCTATTTTTAGGGAGAAACAATTCGGAGTGACGGTAACTCTTGCCAGGCCGGTACGTGAATCCGGGAAAACTCAGATAATCAATGTGCAACCCGGCGATACTACATGCGAAAATTTCGCAATTGCCATGGATATCGGCACCACTACAATCTATGGCCAGGCAGTGGACCTGATCAGCGGTAAGATTCTCGCAGAATCAGGAACCTTTAACGCTCAGATCAGTTATGGCGAGGATGTCATCACTCGTATTATGTTCGCGGAAAAGGCCGATGGTCTGGATAAGCTCCAAAAGGTGGTGGTGGAAAGCATTAACAAGGTGCTGGACAAAATCATCAGAAAATCCGGTATTGCCCGGGAGAGCGTTTCCGTTCTGACTCTGGCAGGCAATACCACCATGACCCAACTTTTGCTCAAAGTGGAGCCGCGGTTTATAAGACGCTCGCCCTATGTGCCTACATCCAAGATCTATCCGCCCATCAAGGCCATTGATGTGGGAATTAATCTTGGCGATCATGTCACCGCTTTGGTTTACCCCCAGGTTTCCAGTTATGTCGGTGGCGATATTGTATCAGGTGTAATGGGCTCGGGTATGAATCGTACGCACAAGTTGACTCTTTTTCTGGATATCGGGACCAATGCTGAAGTGGTTATCGGAAATAAGGACTGGATGGCATGCGCGGCCTGCAGTGCAGGGCCGGCATTTGAAGGCAGCGGAATAAAGTTCGGTATGAGGGCGGCCAAAGGCGCCATTGAAGACTTCTCCATTGATCCTAAAACTTACGAACCCATGTTGATTACCATTGGCAGTGTGCGGCCCAAGGGAATATGCGGTTCCGGGCTCATCACCATCGCAGCCACTTTGTTTGAAATGGGCGTGATCAACAACAGGGGAAAATTTGAAAGGAATCTTGACACAGACAGAATTCGCGAAAAAAATGACATTTATGAATATGTTTTGGCCTACCGTAATGAAACCCAGATCGACAGGGATATTGCCATTAATGAGATCGATATTGAAAATTTAATTCGCGCTAAAGGAGCAATTTACAGCGGCTGTATGACCTTGCTTCAGGAAGTGGGCATGGGATTTGATGATATCGAGCAAATTATTCTGGCCGGAGGATTCGGCAGCTATGTGGATTTGGAAAAGGCCATGACAATCGGCTTATTGCCGGAAATCGACACAGATAAAATTATGTATGTGGGAAATGCCTCACTGCTGGGAGCTCGCATGTGCGCTTTGACCAATCAAGTCCGCCGGGAGGTGGTGGGTGTTACCAATATGATGACCAATTTCGAGCTTTCCGAAACATCTTCTTATATGGATCATTATGTTGCCGCTTTGTTTTTGCCTCATACGGATATGATACGTTTTCCCAAACTTAAAAAACGAATGCAAGAGCGCAAGGACGCCTTGGCAAAATTGCGTTAATGTTTTGTCACATTTTACAATTCCTAAACAATTTTTAAGAAAATTTTTTTAAGCGCCGATAATCTATACTGATTGAATGATAAAAAAACGTGTTCCCATGGTTTTGTTGCTGATAATCGATAATCGGTTGATACGGAAAGGGATTTGGGGCAATTTCATATCCGCGCGAGGTGCTTGCAAATGGGAAAAGAAAGCGAAATTCAGCTTGATCCGGAAGCCTGGCAGCGATTTAGCTTTCCTGGCAGAACTAAATCTCGGGTAAAGACGCGCAAGGATCTTATTGCCCCTGAGTGTTTGGCACAAGGTATTCTTAAAGAACAAATGCGCCATGATCAAGTCCGGATCATGTTGATTCAACTCACCTATTTAATCAGCCGTTACTTAGCAAACGGTAATTTTACCCATAAAGCCCAAAAGGAAAACCAGGTATTCGGCCATATAGCCTATGTTCTGGAGAAACTCGGTGAAACACCTGGCAACCTGGCATCCGTATTTATTCGTTATCGGGGAACTCCTCCAGATTCCAATTTGCATGAAAAATACGACTATGAAGTGATTACCGGCAATATCATTGTGGACGCTTACAGCGCCATGCGGGTTGTCAGCCGTTGCGGTTCAAAATACGCTAAACTGCCTGAGCTGCTGGTTGAGGCATTTACCGTAATGGCCGGCTATGGTGTCAACAATATCTTTATCAGGCTCGCCGGTCATTTGGAAAAACAGATGCCGCTTTTGCACATTAGCCTGAAAATATTGGCTGGGTTCAGGCAGTCGCGACAAACCGGATCGCCCATCGTTATTGATGCAGATCAAAAAAATAAAGCTATCCCTCTTGTTTATGATGAAAATTTGCTCCCCGATCCAAATTTGACCCTGATTGCCGGGTTAAACCGGTTCAGTGCCGAAAACATGGAAAAAATGGTCAAAAAAGCCAGTATTTGGTTAAGGCAAAAAACAAACGCTACTGCAATAAAAAAATATCCGGGTGTCTACAATGCCGCCTTGGGCTTGCCTGAACTCGGCGGCAGATGGACAAGACCTCCCCTGGAACTTAACAATATTAAGTGGCTGCTTACTGATGCTCAAAAAAAACAAGTTATTACAAAGGAAAAGGTTTATATCGCAAGATTGGCTATGGAGTCTGCAAACGCAGCCCCCCAAACTGTAGCTAAAATGATTCATAGTGTATATGGTGACGATTATTCCAAGATAGACACACATGTTTTGGGCGAACGGCTGCACTTATGCTCAAGGTTGCTCCAAGCTGCCGAGCAAAGTAAAAAACGAACCGGGATCGAAAAGGAATTGCTTGGAAAGCTTAAAAACCGTCTCGATCAGGTCAAAGACAATGTTTTCGATAATTTGCAAGTAGTTGAAGATAAGGGACAGGAGCGTGCAGAGCATAAGGATTGCCAAAAAATCATTCATTCCCAGATTTACAGCTTGGTCTATTTTTATAAGGACCGTTCTGCTACCCGGAAAAAGATGGCGGCAATGATGCATCGTCCCATTCGCTTTACACCTCAGGACTATAGCATCATTGCCAGGGATTTCCGTATTCCCGTGAATGAATCAGAAGAACTGATTCGCAGATTGAAATCCTGTTTTACCAAAGATGGCAGGTTTATAAGAAAGATGTTCCATGATGTCTCAATTGTTTTCAGAAGTTATGAAAACAAAATTTTTCATTTTTTATGGCATCATATGAAAAATGCCATTTTTCCAGAAGACAAAGTTTGTTTTCTTAACGCCTTACAATCGCTTACTGTGAGCATGAAGCAACCCCAAAGGGCTTTAAAGATTTTGATAGAGGATATTTGCGAAAATCCTGAAAAATTGCAATTCTCCGACAATAAGGCAGTCATGCTGGCTAACCGGATTATACGTCAACCGGAAAAGGCTTTGGCTGATTTTCAGACTACACCTGAAGATATTGTAATGAACCGGCATAATTTGAATAAAGTGGTGATAAAATATGCAAGCTGGCGTATTGAAAAAGAAAAAGAAATATTTTTAACGAAGTTTGATACCATTCATAAAAAACTGATTGAAGCTCTGCGAATTGGAGAAACTAGCGAACAACATATTCCGGCCTCAGTTATGCTTAACTTAGAACGGGAGTTTTTTATCTTTCTGACGCTGGTGCAAAGTGATACAAGCAAAGCGATTATTAGATCGGCCGTAAATGAATACGGTGATCCCGGCGCCGGGATTTATTACTTGGATAAAAGTCAAAATTTAATGGGCGGGCTGATACAAAATTTAATGATAGGCATACGCGCACTAGGAGCTTTAGGGACAATAAGCGATGTGGCTCTGCTTGAAAGAATTAAAGAACAGGAAGAGAATTTTCAGCGAATCAAAAAAGATCCTTTACACCGGGCCCAGACGCGTAAAATTTCTCAATGGACGGACGAGGCGATTAAGATCATCAAATTCCGGCAATGAAAGGCTATGAAAGGCTATGATGTGACTTTGGAGATTTATAACGGCAACAGGTTGCTGGCTGATTGTGCGTGTGTGATCATTGTTCCTGAACCTGCGTTGACCGAACCGGGGCATATTCGCTGCAAGGCGCGTGAGCAAACCGGCCAGAGCAAGCATGAATTTCATGCCTTAGGGCAAATGGCTCTCTATCAGTATGAAGACGGTGACTATACACCCGGTCAAATTAACGGAAAACTGCAAATTGTAAAAGCCGGCGAATCAATGATTCTTGAAAAGGGCATGGTTATTTGCCGGACAGCTGCCGGGAATTTAACCGTATTGAGCAATAGTTCCGGCAATCCGCGAAAGTTGCTCGAAGCCGCTAACCGTTATTGTACGCGTTGGGTCAGACTGGATATTTAGGCGATTTGCAGTTAAATAATATACCATCTTGCATGTCTTTTTTCCAGTCTTGTGCGTTATGCCAAAGGTGCGAATACGTTAAGTATGCAAACTTTGGCATGCCAAGAATTTCCGGCAATTGTTTTGCGGAAGCAATCAGCTCGTTTTATCCAGAAAGCTACTCAAATCTACAGCGTAATTCAGCTTTTTTTGATATTGCAAAATGACATATCCCAGCAGATTGTACATTGCCAGTATGTAGTAGTTTTTGGCCATGCCGGTCACAAAAGTATAAAAAAATGCCGGCAGATTACCAATGATATAGCCTCCGATAATCAATGGCGCGATGTAGAGCAGGGCCGCGAAACAAAACACCAGAAGATAAGGCGGCCCGATGCGTTGCGCCGTCTTGAATAAAACTAACGGATTAATGGCCTGAAATAAGCTGTCTTTTAAAATCAGGACAATCACCATGGCCGGCAGGATGAGGAAAAATATCAGTAAAATAAAAATGCTGACAATAGGACCCATGGGTTTGATGATTGCCACATAAGCAACAATGAGCATGACAAATAAGAAGAATTGTTTATAAATCAAATAAATATCATTGACAATCACATCTTTGCCCGCGTGAGGCGGACTAAAATCCCCGGTGCAAGTTGCCTGTAAAGCTTCAAATGAGTATTTGAGCATGATTACCGGCATCAGAAAGCTGGCAAACAAGCCGAGCAGGCCCAGATAAAGGCTCAATGATGACAGCAGGCCGACGCCTGCAATCATGATCATGGCGTGTTTGGATTTGAATGGATAGCTCAAAAAATGGGTGATGCGTAACCAGAAAGGGACAATAGCGTCTATAATTTCCGGTTCGCTCATGTTTGTGCTGCAATTAGGGCATACGTAATATAGTTGCCTATTTTCAGTTCCGTGATACTGTTTTGTAACACAGTTGGAACATAATGGCGCACCACATTTCGTGCAATTGCATAGAACTTGTTGATTCGGATGTTTGGAGCAGTTGATCTTCATCTAAAATTCGGTGGGCAGGCTCTGGCATTTATGCAGCAAAGCAAACACCGTCTCCTTTCTTGGTTGATTCTTAAGTTTATCATCGCATATCGAATCCTTCGTCAGTCTATCATGGCATATCGTATCCTTCAACATTAGATAGACTACATCATATGATAATACACCATCCTAAGTGCAAATAGAATATAAGTGGTTGGGCGGATATATTGTGGCGGATTCACAGTAGTGAAACTGCAACCTGAGTATCATATCCAAGTTCTTCAATTAATTGATAATTTGTAAAATTGCGGAGGTATGGCTACTTTTGAATTTTTTCTTCCTTGGCGAAATAAAAAAGCACGCCGCCGATGATAAAAAGCAATAATACGGAAACGATACCGGTGCGGCTGGCTGTTAGGCTGATTTGCCGGATTTGTTCTGCGGACGGCTCCGGGGGCATTAAGATACGTTTGGCTGCAAGGCCGGTAATTGCCATCAGGGTTGGGCCTATAATGGCTGCGAATTTTCCCAGCATGTTATAAAAACCAAAATATTCAGCGCTCCATTCCAGAGGAATCAGCCGGGCGAAATAAGACCGGCTCAGGGCCTGGATACCACCTTGAACCAGGCCGATCGCTACCGCCAGCAAATAAAATTCGGATACCTGTTTCATGCTGGCGCCCCAAAGCGTGATGCCAATATAAATAACAAGGGCAAGGTAAATACTGCGGCGCACTCCCCAACGTTTGCCCAAAAAACCGAAAAAAATGGCGGATGGGAAACCTACAAACTGTGTAATCAACAGGGCTGTGATCAAATCGTTGGATTCAAAGCCCAAGCTGATGCCATAATCCACTGCCATGCGCACGATGGTGTCCACACCATCGATGTAGCACCAATAAGCCAATAAAAAGATAAAAATAGTTTTTTGGCGGGATATTTTTTTGAACGTGTTGATAAACTGACGCCATCCGTCTTTGATCTGTTGTGTGAAGGGCATTTTGGACCCTTTGGGGTCTGCTGGCAGCCATAGAATGGTTATCAGGGTGAACCCTGCCCACCAGACGGCCACCGTAGCAAAGGAAATTCTTACCGCCTGGCCCGAGTTAGCCAGTCCGAACATGGCGGGTTTCAGGGTCATAAATACATTAAAGGCGAACAGCAAGCCGCCGCCTAAATAACCCAACGCATAACCCAGGCTTGAAACCTGATCGAGCTTGTCTGCCGGGGCGATGTGAGGTAAAAGGGAGTCGTAAAAGACCACCGCCCCGGAATAACCTATAATTCCGAGTATATAAACGGCAATGGCGGTGGCCCATTGTCCTTGAGGAATCAGCGTCAGGGCTGCTGTCATCAGAACGCCCAAGTAGGTGAAGCTGATCAGAAAGTGTTTGCGTTTTCCGCTGCTGTCCGCAATGGCGCCCATAATCGGAGCCATCAGGGCCACCACGAGGCTGGCTGCTGCGTTGCCCAGACCAAGGCGTGCCGTGCTTACCGTAGCGTCAACCCCGTGGTTCCAGTACTGTTTAAAAAAAATCGGGAAAAATCCGGCCATTACCGTTGTGGCAAACGCTGAATTTGCCCAGTCATAAATTGCCCAGCCGAATATGTTTTTATAGTGTGCCTTAGAGCTGTGGTTATCATCCGGCAAGTGCATTTGTTTTCTCCTTGCAAAAGCGTTTCGAGGTCATTAACCTAAATCATATTTTTTTTTTCGATGAGAGATAAATTGGCCAATAACAGGCCTGCCAAACAATTCAGTACTGATGAAATGAAATCTGACCCATTAAATCCTAAATTAAGTTATATGGCGTGTGAATTCGACACCCATTTTAAAGTCTTCCATGAGCTGATGGCCAATAAAGTATCGGAAATCATGCTGGTGGCCAGTGCTTATGATGCCTACATTTTAGAAGAAGACGGTTCCCTGGCGTCTAAAATCATAAATGAATATCACGGCCTTAATCTGAGCCGCCCGCCGCGCTTGACCCATGTTGACAATACGAGGCGCGCATTGGAATTGTTGAAAACCGAAAATTTCGATCTGGTTATCACCATGCCCCACTTGGAAGATACGGACCCCTTTGAGTTTGGCCGGACCATCAAAGCGATTGAACCCGAGTTGCCGGTGATTTTGCTTGCCCACAGCTTAGAGGGGCTGTTCCCATTGCCTACAAACAAGGATATTTCCGGCATCGATGAGGTATTTGTATGGTCCGGAGATGCGGAACTGCTGCTGGCCATCGTTAAAAATGTTGAAGACCGGCTGAATGTGGAAAACGACACTCAGCGGGCTCAAGTGCGTGTGATTATTCTGGTTGAAGATTCGCCCCTTTACAAGTCCTATTTTTTGCCGTTGATGTACAGGCAAGTTGTTAACCAGACCCAGGCGGTATTGGAAGAAAGCTTGAACGAGGAACACCGGTTGCTTAAGATGCGGGCGCGGCCCAAGATTCTGGTGGCTGATACCTATGAAAAAGCTATGCAATTATACGAGCGTTACCATAGCTTTTTATTCGGGGTGGTGTCCGACACCCGGTTTCCAAAAAGCGAGGCTATCTGCGCTGACGCCGGTTATCAATTGTTACTTAAAATAAAAGATACGATTAGGGATTTGCCGTTGCTTTTGCTCAGTTCGGAACCGGAAAACAGGACCAAAGCCGAACAGATTCCGGCAAAGTTTTTAGATAAAAATTCACCCGACCTATTTACCGAGCTGCGCAACTTTTTTCTCAATAATTTGGGATTTGGCGATTTCGTGTTCCGCAACCCGGATGGATCAGAAATAGCCAGAGCTTCAAATTTAAGGCAGTTAGAGATCATCTTGCCAATGATCCCCGATGAGTCGTTGCTCTATCACGCTTTGCGCAACAGGTTTTCCAATTGGATCATGGCCCGTTCTGAAATTGTTCTGGCATCGCGTTTGCGTAAATTGCAAGTATCTGATTTCCCGGATATTGAAGCCATACGCCAGTTTTTAACCGCCAGTATACACAGCCTGCGCAAGTGGCGTCAGAAAGGCGTTGTGATCCAGTTCAACGCCAGGTATTTTGATCCGGGAATTGCCGATTTTGTCAAGATCGGTCCAGGGTCCTTGGGTGGCAAAGCCCGAGGGCTGGCTTTTGTAGCCAACTTATTACGGCAATCTCCGGGTTTTTACGAGAAATACAAAGAAATTTCGGTTCAGATTCCACGCACGCTGGTGATTACAACCACCGGATTTGATCAATTTGTCTCCGAAAATCGTCTTAATGATTTTTTAGACGAAGCATCTACAGATGAAAAGGTTCAGGCGGCTTTTTTAGATGCCCGGATGCCCGGACAGATTGTTTCCGATTTGAAAGCCTATCTGGATCAGGTGCGTTATCCGTTATCGGTACGCTCTTCAAGTTTGCTTGAAGATGCTCACCACCAGCCTTTGGCTGGATTGTACAAGACCTATATGATAGCCAATAACCATCCGGATGATCATCAGCGCCTGCAATCTCTTGTCCGGGCAATTAAGATGGTTTATGCGTCCACCTGGTTTGATTTGCCGCGGCGGTTTACACGCTCCACCGCATTTTTGCATCGTAAGGAGACAATGGGCGTAATGATTCAGCAAATTACTGGCCGTTGCCACGATGGTTATTTTTATCCATCGATTTCCGGCCTGGCCAGGTCCCAGAATTATTATCCGATTGGTAACATTGAGCCTGAGGACGGCATGTGCAAGATCGCTTTGGGATTCGGCACAATTATCGATTCTGGCGCGGGCGGCTTGCGCTTTTGTCCCAAGTACCCAAAAATGTTGCCTGATTTTTCCAAAACTGAGGATATTCTGGCCAATGCCCAGCAACAGTTTTATGCGCTTGCTATGGAACTAACTGATGCATCTTCGGGTAAAGACGGTCTTTACGATCTGGCGTGCCGGAACATTGCCGATGCACTAAGCGAGGAGCCGGTCATGGAGCTGACCAGCACCTACATTGCCCAAGAGGACCGTATCCGGGATTCCGGCACAGCATCGGGAACAAAGCTGGTAACCTTTGCATCCGTTTTGAAACACACCACTTTTCCCTTGGCAGAGCTGATAACGGATCTGCTGGAGATCGGCCGCAAGGGGCTGGGCTGTAATGTGGAAATTGAGTTTGCCGTTAACCTTGGAAAAGGCGCGAAGCAGCCTGCCGAATTTAACATTTTACAGATACGCCCGATGTCCGATAGCGATCCATTGGAAGTGGAAATCCTTGATGAAGATAAAGCAAATGCGGTTTGTTATTCGGCCCAGGCTCTTGGGCATGGGAAAAATGAGCGCATGTTCGATATCGTTTATGTTAAACTCGATACATTTGATATTTCAAAAACCATTGAAATGGCAGCGGGAATCAGAAAACTGAACGCGATTTTGAAATCGGCGCAAGCCCCGTATTTGCTTATTGGTCCGGGACGATGGGGAAGCTTTGACCGTTGGCTGGGAATACCTGTCAAATGGGATGACATCAGCGGCGCCGGAGCCATTGTCGAATTGCGCATACCCGAACTTAACGCCGACGCCTCCCAAGGGTCCCATTTTTTTCAGCAAATCAGTACACAGGCGATTCCTTATCTGACCATTTCCCAAGCCGGTAATGATTTTTTACATTGGAAACAGATTGAAACGTTTCCCGCAGTTTTCGAATCAACCTATTTGCGTCATGTGCACTTGCCGGAGCCTTTGTCGATCAAGTGCGATGGACGTAGTTCCCAATGCATTATAATGCCTAAAAACATATCGTCTTAGCAGGTTATAATCATCTGAAAATTAATGATTTATAAAAGGATTGCCTTCAATGCCGCCTCCACAAAAAAATCTAAAGTTATTTTGTTCGAAGGTCGATAACACTTGTGAAGCATCAAGCTAACAAGATTTTCAGACAGCTTATCAGACAGCTTATTATTGACCGGCACTATATCGAATGGATGGCAGATAAGGGGGAATACTTTTTCATGCAAGTTAAAGAAATCATATTTTTCGATGAACTCGGATTTGGTTGGGTTGTAGATAGAGCTATTATCAGGATGATACATGACAATTCCTCCCAGGAGGAAATCATTATAGAAAAAACACTCGCTGAATTATTGCGCAGTACCAGATAGTTAACTTCAGCGTCAATGTTTCGTGCCTGCCGGTCACATTTTTTCCGATATACAATCTGATCAAACCTTTTTTCGATATTTCGAAATTAGTTGTTTTTTTGCTTGCAAAATAATCTGATTTTGACAGTAATGATCAAATGATATTGAATTTGAAATATGCATGTTTATTTTTGATCTGCATGTTTCTGATAATGGCTTCTCCTGTCACTGCCTCAAACAGTATGATTCTTACCCGCGCCGTGATGTGTGAATCCATTGAAGGAATTGAGCCGGTTCATGTTTCTGTTGTATTTCCGATAAGTTTGGGTAAGCTGTCATGCTATACGTCATTTGATAAAATTCAAAGGTCAACTTACACAATTCATCGTTGGTATCGCTACGATAAATTGGTGACCACCAAACGTTTGCTGTTAAAGCCTCCCCGATGGGCTACCTACAGCAGCATCCAGTTACGTGAAGCAGATAAGGGCCCTTGGCGCGTTGAGATATGGGGTGCTGATGGCTTATTGCTCGAAACCCTGCGTTTCAGCGTAACCGGGTAAATCCGCATGATGTCAGTATTCTCAGCTTTTAACCCGCACGTGGCATTGCAACCTGCCAGTGATGCTTTTTTTATCGCAGGTGGTATGTTAGACGAGCGGTTGCAAACAAGGTATTTGATGAATTACTTTTAAATTCCGGCAGAATTTTTCAGGATGCGATACATTCCGATGATGCATGCCGTTTTTGCAAACAGTACATCACGCTATATTCAGTAACGGTTTATATGTTTGTCCATAGAATTTGTTTTCTTCAATAACGCCTTTTGGGGCTTGTAACTTGTATGAACGGAATAATCTCATTTCTAACGAGTATTCGCTGGCAGGATATTATTGATGTATTGCTGAACAGTTACATCCTTTTCAGGCTTTATATTCTGTTGCGTGGAACGAATGTGTTTCGTGTTGTCGCCGGTATTGGATTGTTGTGGGTCTTTCAACGGATTGCGTTAGGATTGGGACTGATTGTGACAAGCTGGGCGGTGCAGGGTATCATTGCCGGCGCCGCCTTGATCATTATCATTGTTTTCCGAAATGAAATCAGGAATGTATTGCAAGCCCAGAACTTGAAAGCGTTATTGTGGGGATTTCCTAAAAAAATAGAGCGCACGCATGTCGATAGCATTGTTGAAGGGGTTTATGAATTAGCCCGCTGTAAAACCGGGGCCCTCATAGTAATACCCGGCAAGGAAGATACGGAAGACACAGTGCTTGGGGGCGTTAACTGGAACGGGCAGGTGTCCCGGGAAATGCTGGTATCCATTTTCTGGAATGGGAACCCCGTCCATGACGGCGCAGCGGTAATTTTGGGTGAACGGGTAACCCGGGTAGGCTGTATCCTGCCTCTGAGCATCCGGGATGATTTGCCTGCCTATTTCGGCACTCGCCATCGGGCGGCTGTTGGATTGGCTGAAAAGTCCGATGCCATGATTATCGTAGTGTCCGAAGAGCGTGGCGAAGTTATTGTGGCTCACAGCTCAAAAATTGTGCCGGTGCTTGATAATATATCCCTTGCACAGTTGCTTCATGAACACCTGGGAACGCCTATTGCGGATGATCTGGCAGCAAAACGCCACAGGCGGGAACTGGTCACCGCGGCGGCTGTTTGTATCTTTTGCATGGCCAGTGTTTGGTTCAGTTTTGCAAGAGGCATGAAAACTCTGACCAGTCTGGAAGTTCCCTTAGAATATCAAAACCGGGACTCGCGCATGCAGATTATGTCCACATCCGCCAACAGCGTACGCCTTTACCTAAGCGGATCTGCAGCATTGTTGGGTTCGATGCGAATGGAACATGTCCGGGTAAAGTTGGATCTGCGAAGGGCGGTAAACGGTAAAAATAAATTCAAAATTGGCGATCATAATATCGTACTGCCGCCGGGAGTGAGACTCAACCGGATTGAACCGGCTTCGGTTGAATTGGTGCTGGATATGCCGTTGACCAAGAAGGTGCCGATACAAGCGGATTGGGTGGGCTCATTGCCTCAGGGATTGCTCATAGAGAGTGTTATGCTGATTCCCGAGTATTGTATCCTTGAAGGATCAAAAGAAGTGCTAAATCGCATGTCCACGATTTATACCCGTAAGGTCCAGCTAAATAAACTGGAGTCATCCGGTCAAATGCGCGTATCCCTTTCATTGGACCCCAGCCTGGTCAAACTCATTGGAAAAGATGATCTTACGGTAATTATTAAGTATGTGATCAGCAGGCGCTACGATGCAATGGAGCTGATCCCTGATTTTATACCCTGACCATATATGCGGCACGCAATGTGCTCCGGTGGTTCGGATTTGGCATTCCCGGTCAAGGCGATTTGTATTAAATTATATAAAATCTTATCAGCAAACTTTGGCGCGCCTTGAAGACAAAAAAATTTAAGCCCAATATGGTATCTGTTAAGATGTTAAATTTTTTTTGCCAATCGCCTAACCATCCTGGGATTTTATGAATCTTTGAATCATCTGGTACGCTTCATCGTCTGTAAATTGCCGGGCCGGGTGTTTACAAAAATAGGCTGACGGCGCTTCCAATACACCTCCGGTTTTTCTGTCTAAAGCCAATTTGGCGCATCTAACGGCATCTATGGCCACACCTGCTGAATTTGGAGAATCCTCTACGGATAACCTGAGCTCCAGATTCATGGGCACATCTGCGAATAGTTTGCCTTCCATACGTATAAAAGCGATTTTGTTATCATTTTGCCAGGGAACGTAATCACTGGGGCCAATGTGGATATTTTCGTTCTCTAAACGATTGGCTGCAACGGATTGAACCGCTTCGGTTTTGGATTTTTTTTTGGAAGAAAGCCGCTGCCTGTTGAGCATATTCAGAAAGTCTGTATTGCCTCCGGTATTGAGCTGATACGTACGTTCAAGTTTTACGCCCCGTTTTTTAAACAAGTCAGTCAAAACGCGGTGTGTTATAGTGGCGCCTAATTGTGACTTGATATCGTCTCCGATAAGTGGAACTTGATGTTTGGCAAACCGGCCAGCCCATTTAGGGTCACTGGCAATAAATACAGGTATATTATTAATAAAGGCTACTTGCGCTTCCAAGGCGCACTCCGCGTAAAAACGTGTGGCTTCTTCAGAACCCACCGGAAGATAATTAAGCAGAATATGTGCTCCGCTCTCCTTGAGGATATTAACCATTTTAGTTTTGTCCGGTTGGCTGTGATCTGAAGTTAAAAAGGTGCGGTGATCGGGATAGTTTTGCATATGCCCTGAAACACCATCTAAAATTTTTCCCATCAAAACAGTGGTCCCGGATAAAGGCAGACTATCGCATATTACTGTTGAACAATTTGGATCAGCGAAAACGGCCCGGCTCAGATCGTGACCTACCTTGCGTTTGTCAATGTCAAAGGCTGCCACAACCTCGATGTCGCAAGGGGTATATCCTCCAATGTCCCAATGCATCAAACCAATGGCTTGAGTGTTATTTTTATCCTTGTAGTACTCAATTCCTTGTAAAAATGCGCTGGCGCAGTTGCCAACGCCAACAATCGCTACCTTTATCTTTTGCATTCGAGTTTCTCTCTTCAAAAGTTCATCAAAAGTTGGGCAATGGTTCTGGAAGATGCCTATAGTGTTATCGCCCGGATTTGGATTCATTTTTAAAATGCGCCGATGGATGCATACTGATTATATACTAATTTTATATACTAATTGCCTGTTCTTATTGACGCAACATAACGGAAACGAATTTAAAAACAAGCATAAGTGGTATATTCGCATCTTCCAATCGCCTAAGGTGTTATCAAATTATCTTGTTTCGCCGATGGGCACTAACTCATCTGTTTTTGTATGTATCTTATTCGTTCAACTACCGTTGCCGTGGTAAAACAAAAATATAGCGATAGACCCGACCATAGAACAGTGGCGCCTGATTGGGGCAACACTGCAAAAATTAAAGCCCAAAGGGCTAAAAAAATGAAACGGGTTCCCCGCTCCATAAGACCCGGTTTACAGCTTACACCTAAAGCTTGTGCACGCGCTTTCACATAACTGATCATCAGTGTTGATGCAAGTGAGATTAAAACAAAAAGCGCCGCCCAGAAAAAATAACGGGAGTTTTCAAATAAAATTAAAAAACCGGCAAGATAAAAAGTGTCGGAAAAACGGTCCAGACTTGAATCAAGAAAAGCTCCGAAATCCGTTATCTGATTTTTGCGCCGAGCCAGCAGACCATCCAAACTATCTAACATTCCCGATGCTAACATGATTATCAATCCTATGACCGGATGTACCAAAAAGCCCAGAGGAACCATCAAGGCAAGGCAAAGTCCCAATAGGCTCAATTGGTTTGGATTCAGTCCTGCGTGCTCAAAAACCGGTATGATTTTACGATCAAGATACGCATAATACATATGAGCCAATACACTGTTGCGTAGTGAAAAAGACATAACCGCCGCTTTTGATTTCCCATCTGGTTTGTTGTAAAAAACACCTGTGCCTGCTCCCGGCAATAAATTACCGGGAATTCTCGCTGGATTATCTTAAATCTTTTTTATTATTTCAAGCCTTTGCTGTTCGTATTCGCTTTGGGTTAACACGCCTTTTTCAAACAGGGTTTGCAATTTTTTCAGTCTCTGCTGGATTTGATCAGGCTCAATACCGGAAGCCGGAATTTGTTTTCCATCCATGTCAGCACCCGCATCAACCGGTTTATATCTGAATAACCGGCCGATAAAGCCAAACACCTTTTTGATTGCCCTCCAGAGTTTGGGAAGTAAAAAAATGAGCAATATGATAAACAAAATCAGCAGCACCAGGAAAACAACGGGATAATTCAACGCGGTCCATAAACCGCCTATCACCACCACATCTTCGATTATGGAAACTGTCCAGTTCGTAAAAGGTTCCGGAGATGTATTGATGAGAATACGGGAACCGGCTTTGGCCGCATGACTGCTTGCGGCCAGAGTTCCGCCTAAAATTCCCGTGGCCACCGCTATTGCAGGATCAACCGTGCCAACAGCACTTGCAGCAAGCATAGCTCCGGCAGGAATACGTATAAACGTGTGCACGGCGTCCCAGCCCGTATCAGTGCCTGGTATTTTATCGGCGCAAAATTCGATCAAATACATTATTGCTGCTGCGCTAATAACGATTGGATTGGTTAAAATTTCGAAATGTTCCGGCAGTACCATGTTTCCGGTTGCACCCAACAGCCCCAGAACAAGTATGGCGGCATAAAGATTGATACCGCTTGCCCACCCAGCGCCCAGGCTAAGCGCTATTTTGTCTGCTATTTCATTGAATTGTTCCATTTTTTATCGCTGTTTCCAGTAAGCCGGTTGTGACATGATTCAAAAATTCCAGTGTCTTGTTCACAGCCGCATGATAAAAAACCGCTGTGCATCTGCATAAAGCATACTAATTTCGTCTGCGGTGTCAATGGGCACAGGCAATGAGCAGGCAGTACCTGACGAGTTTTCAGGACTGTGAAAGCAGCTCGAATCAGGCGCATTAACTGAAAATTTACAGCGTTAAGGCGATTGGCGCAAAAGAATATACCAGATTGAGCTTCGATTTTTTTTCGTATTCAAGGCGCGCCAAAGTGTGCTGATCAGTTTGCATACTTAACGTATTCGCACCTTTGGCATAACGCACAAGACGGGAAAAAAGACATACAAGATGGTATATTCTTTAACTGTAAATCGCCTTATTGCCGGCAGCAGTCACATGATTGTGATCTGCGGCCTAAAGATATGCGTTTTTTTGCCGATATTTAGATCAGCAGGCAAAAAAGTTAAATCAAAAAAGTTAAATCAAGATGGATCGAATTACATTAAATTCCATACAGCCGGCTGATAGCAAACGAGAAAAAAGTGATTCCCGGCGTAAAAAGTTAAGCCAAAAAAAATTTCTCAAGGATAAGCGCTTAAGAAAAACAGACCGGCGCGCAAGTGTGCGTGCCGGTGTGATTTTGACCCTTTCGCATATCAACGACCGCCGCAAACTTCCGGATCGGAGGAATCGGCCATCTCTTCCCGAGCATGCGGACAATACCGATAATGCAGTCAATACCGATAATGCGGACAATAAAAATGAGACAGATACACAGTAATTCTTATCCGATGTCCCCCCAAATCCGCATTCCTGAAGGTTTTGAAAACGAATCCAAGGCGCAATAACGGTATATTTGAAGCTTTCAAGACCCTATCGTTAATTTGCATAGAGATTGGAAAGCATTTTCTCATGCATTCTATGGGCGCGCAGGCAAAAAGCCTCAAGTTTGGCATTGATCAACTGCGGAAAGGCGGAACCATCACTTTCAATAGCCAAAAAAGGCAACTGCTCGATGTGAGTAAGAGTCGCCCGCAGGGAATGATTTTCAGGATCTATGCAAAGTTTGTCTTCCCGCGTCATCACTTCGCTCAGGATAGATTCTGAAATGCGATTGGGCATACATCCAAACGGACCTATGGCAATGACGCCACAGGAATCTACTCCAACTTCCTTGAGTGAAGTTCCTACAGTCAGGATGGCTTCGCCTCCTAAATGCGGTGAAATATAAGGACGGGCAAGTTGAACGATTTTTTCAATGTGAACTGGATGTGCATGAATAAGTCCTGAACAAGACAGTAGCCCTTTGATCAGCTTTTCATCCTGGTTCATCGTGTACTGTTTGATCTGTGCAGCCAGTTTTGCTCGAATCCCACTGTGGTTATGGTCGTCAAAGCCTTTATTGATAAGCCAGTCGGAATACTGAATCCATTCGGCTACAGGGGCGCAGACGGCGGCAAACCCCTTATCGGCAAGATAGTGTGTGATAAATTGACGGGAAAGGTTATCCCGTCTTACAAAGATTTCACCTGACAAAGAAATTATGGGAACTTGAGCTATGGGTTTTTTCAGTTCAATGGTGCTCAGCGATTGCGCCGTGTTTTTCAAAGCCTGCTTAAGCTGGTTAAAATTGCCTGTGACCAGTACTTTGCAGATACGGTCATAGTGTTCACCATGTTGCTGTAAGGCCGAATTGGGGTTTTTGGCGTTTACCAGAAGCATTGAGTGCATATCTTCAAATACGTCCGATATAACAACCGCCCACCATGCTCTGCGATGAATATTGGCCGGCAAGCCGATATAACCGTCATCCGAGGAAAGACTTAAGGTGGTTACATTCGGGATTTGCAATTTTCGGATCAAGTCTTTCATAAAGATCGAGTATTGCCCAAACCTGCATGGCCCTGATCCCGTGGGCATGAAATAAAGGACGACTTCATTGGTGCTGCGATGGTTCAGATAGTTTAGCAATGTTCCGGTGGTCAGCAACAGGGGCAGACATTCTTTGCAGGAGGTATAACTGCGCCCTAGTTTCAGGATTTTTTCGTCTGCGGGATCATGGCACACTGTATTGAAGCCGAAGCTTTGCAACACGGCGGACAGAGCCTTGGAGCCATACTCGCCCATGGATGGGAAAAGCAGGGTCACACGCTCATGGGTGTGCTCCAACGTGCTGCCGTCTGAGGTTCGCACCTGGAAGTTTTTTTTATTAACTAAATTGTAAGCCGGTTTAAAACCGGGTGCCTTCTCGGCGCCGATGCGCTCTTTTTCCAGTTTACGATAGGCTTTGGCGATGTCGATAAAGGCTTCAATCCTGGTTTCCAGGCCGGCATCGGCGGTATGACTGTCCAACTCCAGGGTCAGAGAAGGTTTGCGGCCCATGATATCTCTGAAATAGGTGATTAAAAAGGAGTCCGGCCCGCATGAAAAATTAGTGATATATGTTCCGAACAATTGTTCATGATTTTTTACTTTATGGGAGATTTTCAGGATGCTTTGCCCCATACCCCAATACATGCCGTATTTGTCCGGTGATCCTGCAGGATCAAGACAGTCATGGCTAATTACCATGATTCCCCGTGTGGCGAGTTTATGGGGGATGCCCATGTGTGCTTCGGGAGAAAATGCGTTATAGGAGCGCCCAAAAAGTACGACCGCTAGTTGATCAGGATTTTGTGAAAGCATTTGCAAGGCCTCCCGGCCAAGGGCCCGCATTTGCTCTAAGCATGCGTTCATAACTAAAAGAGCTTTATCAAAAGCTTTGCGGGCCGTTGAACGAGGTACCCCCAATTGTTCCGCGACAGCCATAAGCGGCTGCCGGGTAGAGTGTAAACCCGGCCCCATGTTAATTATGGGATCAAAAAGCCGTATTCCTTTTTGCTTAATTTTTTGCAACTGGTTTCTGAAGGTTGTCTGCAGGTAAAAGGTTTCGCCTTGAACCAGAGGGCACACCTGAGAATTGGGCGTGCCGTTGAGGGTGGGCACGGCCTTGAAGTGGGGTAAAAATAAAATATCCGGCAAATTTTCCGAAAAGATGAGGTTATGGAAAAAACCATGGGCCAGTTCGGCAGGATAGCAAAACTGAGCGTTTCGCTGATCAATTCCCTTTTGGTCTGCGGTCTCGGGCACAACGGGCTCGTACCCGATGCCGCTGAAAAAATGTGCGTAAAGCGGATAGTACGTGTTTACCAAAAAGCTGCGATTGATTCCGATTCTGCCACGGTAATTTGGCGATTGCGGATTCAGCGGCTGGGGTGCGAATGTTTTAAAAATCAGTTCCTGGCGGCGATTGACCAGGTTAAGGCGGTTTGCGTCAAATGTTTTATTCCGGCGCAGATTATTGTATCGGTTACAGGCGCCTCCAAAAGGGTAGGTGCGGCCGTCTATGCGGATTCGGCAAATTTCGCAACCCCGGTCGCAATGCTCCTTGCCTCCTTTGCAAATAAACGGCTTGCCATAAGATACTTGCCGCTTGGCCAAGTGTTGCAGATTAAAATCACTAGGCTGCAGAAGCCCGGCGGCCAATCGTTTTTTTACCTCCAAAGCTGCCCCAAAAGCGCCCATCAAGCCTGGTTCCGGCGGAACGATGATCGGTTTTCCCGTTAATTCGGCCATGGCCAGCGGAACGGCCTGATTGTAGCAGACCCCGCCTTGCATAAAAACTTTACGCCCTACGGGACGATTGCCCTTTACCCGGTTAGTGTAATTAATACACACGGAATAGACTAGCCCGGCCACGATATTTTCCTGGCCGATGCCGTCATGAATGGCGTTTTTAATATCCGAGGCGATAAACGCAGCGCATTGGTCATTAAAGTTAGGCGGCCTGTCGCCTAAAAGGGCGGTTGGGGCGATTTTTTCCATGGGAACGCCCAAGGTTTCCAGAGCCGATTCTTCGAGAAAAGAACCGGTTCCTGCCGAGCAGGCTTCATTCATGGCGTAATCGGAGGGCACACCATTAGTAATATAGGTATATTTGGCGTCCTGGCCGCCGATTTCAAAGAGTGTATCTACATCAGGATCAAAGTATACCGCTGCTGCGGCATGTGCGATGATCTCGTTGATCACACCGTCGGTCATGGCGTGCAGACCGGCAATTTGGCGGCCGGAACCGCAAACGCCCAATCCGCTAATTCTAATAGCGTCCGGATCGGCATGTTGGCTTACCTGATCACATATGCCCTGGTAGCACAGCCGTGACGCGCCTACCGGGTCGCCATTGGTGCGCAGATAGACCGAGGCCAGCAGGGCCTGGTCTTTGTGCCGGATAAGTACAGCTTTGGTGGTTGTGGAACCGACGTCCAGGCCTAACAGGCAAACATCCCGGTTACGAACAGTATCCCTTCCAATGGTTTTAAAGTCCACCAAGGGCTTGGATTGTGCAAGGGGCGCAAGATGATTGAACTGGTTTTGAGTTTGAAAAAACAGCTTGTCAAAGCCCGGAAAGGCCTTGGTGTCGTGCTCTAACGCCCATAGAGCGGCTCCAAGTGCTTCAAAATAAGCCGCTTGCCGGGGAACAATCAAGCCGGGTATGGTATCTTCGAGATACCGGACCATCATCTGATTTCGGGCTGTGCCTCCTGTTAGCATTAAATTCCGGGGTTCGACGGTTTTCAAAAGCTCCAGAATTTTATTAGCCATCATGCGTCCAAGCCCAGCAGTAACCCTGGATCTGCTGATGCCTTTGTTAGTGGCGTGTGTACAATCGGATTTGCAAAAAACGCTGCAACGGCCCGACACTGGGTAAGGGTCCGGCTCTGTAGACCATTGGGCCGCTTGTGCTAAAGAGACATCCAATCGGCGCAATTGTTGAAGGAAAAATTCTCCGGTTCCGGAGGCGCATTTGTTCCCTGTAAGCACATTGGAGATTTTCCCCGCTTTGTCTAACACGTAAACCATGAAGGTTTCACCCCCTGCGCAGATAACGGCCGGACAATGGGTATCATCGGGCCTTGCATGAGCGAAGGCATATTCTACGGCCTGGGGTTCGGTAATAGATGACAGGTTGAGCAATTTGCTGAATTTGCGTCCGGTTGCGGCAATTTTATCCTGCCTGTTCCACTGAATGCTTTCCAAAGCTTTGAGAAGGGTTTGTTTTGGATCGCCGTCGTGGAGAAATTCTTTGTGATCTACGATCAAAGGTTTTTTTTTTGAAATAGTTTTATTATCCCGTGGATTTTTGATTTCCTGGCTTAAGCGGACAACAGATACGGTTGATGCACCTAAACAAAGACCCACAGATGTAATGAGCTCACCCATAATGCTCCTTTATTAATTTTAAGACCGGTTTGGAAGTCTTAAATCATCGAATCTTTTTTTGCACTGCCGGCAAATTGGCGAATTTGTCCGATATCTTCGTTGGACCAAAGGGCACAGACAATGGGCGTGCATCCTTGCAAACGAATTCAAATCCGGTGCGCTGCCGGGCGTTTTTAAGCTTCCAAACGACTGAAAAACAAACCAAAATCCGACGCAAAAACGGGTGATTTGAAGCTTCCAAGCCTAAAAAGTGGATTTTTTTTTGGAACCTTGACGGGTATAATAGCGCTGACAGCGGGTTGGGGTCAATGCTAAAGCTTCAAAATTAAGGTTAAAAATTGTTGTCAGCGCTTTATTAAAGCTTTTATTTTCTTTCTTCGATTTTTTCTTTTTCAGGTGTCCGGTCAATTGCGCTATGAGTTTGATTTGAAAGCAGTTGATTCTGGTTCAGCAGCAATTTCCGGATCTCTTTGATTTGGCGGTTCAGAACAGATGATACTCCTAAAAAAGCAAAGCCAAGTACTCCCGTGGCCATATAAGCAAAACCAAGCAGCAGGCCAACCAGCAGCATATTGGGGCTCTGGGCTGTTATGCCCGGGGCGCTGGCTTCAAAATGTTTAAGAGTTATCCAGGAAACAATAGAACCGGTGATTCCGGCAAAAAGGATTACCCAGGCCGCGGCCGGAAGAAAACGCATCAAGCCTGGCCCGCCGGGGTGTAAGTCTTCATGACTGAATGCATAGGCAGCCGTTGCTTTGGCCCTGGCAGGTTCGGTTTGCTGATCAGCATCGGTCTTGGTAACGATGAGTGGCTGGCTTGTTTGACCTGGTTTTTCCTGCTCTAAGGCAGGTACGATTATATCGCCTAATTCGTAGGACGCATAGTGATGTGTGCCGTTCATTTCATCGACTGCTTTGCCGTCTGACACTTGATCCAGTTTGCTCAAAATGGACTCTGCCGTTGTTTTTTTCGAATCGGCTGCAATGGCTTCTTCAAAAATATCAGGAAGATTTTGAACCTCTGTATCCTCTTGAACCTCTGAATCCTCTTGAACCGCTGTATCTTCTTGAACCGCTGTATCTTCTTGAACCGCTGTATCCTCTTGAACCGCTGTATCCTCTTGAACCGGCATATCATCAAAAAGCTTTTCCGTCTCAATGACGGGTTGGCTGTCAAAAGCCTTAGTTTGCCATTTGCTGTTTTGCGTATCAACTGTCTGCCGGTCTGCATGTGCCGCTTGTGTTTCCGGACTTGAATCCAAGGCGTTTTTTAATACTTTCGTCCATGATGCGTCTATGGCGGCCAGCTCTGTTCTAACCGGTTTTTCGTCTTCCTGGCTTTGAGTTTCTTTATCATATTCGGTTTTTCTTTTACGTAGTTCTATGGCGGCAATATTCCTGGCGCGTTCCAGTGTCTGGGCGTGGCGTTCATCAACCTTATGCGTTTGTATTTGTTCGCGTAATTTTTTTTCCACCCGTTCATGGGCTTTTTTTAAGCTCTCCAGGGCAACCGGACTCGGCTTGTTTGATAAAGCTCCCGCCAGACTAAATTTTTGAGGCCTGCTTAGCTCGTTATTGGTTTTTGAGTAAATAATTCCGCACGATGGGCATTCCGTCGCGGGTACAAATCGATTGTCTATTTCTTGACGTGTATATCCGCACTTTGAGCATTTCATAGTTAATCCTTAATTGAAAAATTAAGCAAGTAGCTGTAGATGAGTATTTTTTGCAATTTATGTGCCATTAATAACTTCTTGAAAACAATTGGCTGATTTTGCATACTGAAGTATAAATTAAATCTGTACTAAAGTTGCCCGGGAACCTTCATTTTCAAACAGAATTTTTTCCTTTTGAATATCTGTTAATTATCTGATTTTGTGCAAAATTAAGCGTATGAGAAACACAATTTATATCGTTTTGGGCTATCATTTTATCCGTTATAAACATTAAAGAGCCGGAGGCTGTTTTATCAAAAATAACAATAGCGAAACGATTTTTTTCGAATCAGCGTTATTCAGTGTTATTTAAGTTTGAATTACAGGTGGAAAGTGACAAAATTCGGCAGTTACCTATAAAATTATTTAATGGCGGCATTTCATATCGTTATTTGTTTGACGAAATGACAAATATTCAACGAAAGGGTGTTATGACGAAAATCGTGAGAGATAACAGATCCTATAGAGGAATGCTGCAGTCCGGCGATGGTGTCATTCAAAAGGTGCTTGCCAATGAGCCGGATCGAATCGTTTTTCAAACAGCCTTTGGATTATCCGAGCATATGGTGACTCGTATTCGCTCTAACCCCGAGCATATCGTTTTCAGCGAACGTTCCCGTATAGCTCGCCTGGGTGTTCAAATTGTCTGTGACACCTTGTTGGCGGACCAGATTCAAAACGATGTGCTGATTGTAACTCAAACCGCTTCAGCCGTGATTCCTGGTTATCCGGCCCTGGACCAGCTGCGCACGTTCTTTGATCAGGGACTGCCGGTGGGAAGATTGGTCTTTTGCGATCCGGATGCATTGCTTACATCAGAAGAAGTGATGACAGCCATTGAACGGGCTGAACTCAAGTTACCTGCTTCTACGGCGATTTCCAGCGATGGCAGTATCGTTATCACTCCTCATAAGGTTGTTTGTCATCTTCGCGAAGATATCGATAATCAATTTTTTGGACGGGTTTTACTGCGCGAGGACGGCCGCGAGATCCTTAGCCGCCATCAAATCTATACGGCAGTTCACAACCTTGTGATTCCGCCTGGCGAGGGTGTGATTACAACCTGTTCGATGTATTTGAACGAGCATTATGTGGTTTTACAAAGCGGTTTTTCACTTGGCCGCAACTTGCCTGCTACGGTCCTGGACCCCATTAAAACCAGAGGGATCAGGATTTATCTGGAAATTATCAACGGCACCTCTAACCCCATTGTCAATCCCTTAATCAGCGCAAGGGTATACGGCGCGCCAAAACGCAAATTTACTGAACGGCGAAAAACCACGGTGCGCAATTACAAGCGCTTAACTCTTAAAAAGCTGGATGAAATTCAACTGCAAATCAGCGCTCAAGAGATGAACACGTGCCATTATCGTGGAAAAACCGCGGCCGTTTTAACATCAACACAGGAAAAGGCTGAAAATACAAAAATTTATAACAATGGGCCGCCTGAAAAATGTACAATTTCAAAAGCACAGTGCGGTACCACCCGTCTTGATTTTTCCAGGCGAAGCAAGTGCCCTCATATTTACGCCACCTCGCATATCGACAAGGATGCAATAACATCGCCTATTATTTTAGTTTTGAAATATTTTCCAAATATTGTGGAACATCGTGACATTATAAATCTGGCCGCTGATGCAAAGATAGAGGCTATCTATTTTTATGAAGCCTCAGAGAATCACGGGCATTTTTTATCCCAGGAAGATCATGCGCGCCTTGCCGAGTACAACGCTTTTGGCGTGGATGTTTACTGGTCCTGCACCCTGAACCGGAGCTTGATGATACATACCATGCGCGATGGAAAGGGATATTTTGTAGTCCTAAATCGTTTGGCGGCCTTTCACAAGTCCATGCTGTTTGCCTTTTATGGCTCCACGTATACTCTTTCCCGGGCCGGAGAGCAACGTTTGGGCAATTTGATGGACGCTCTGGTGGCGTTCTGGGGAAAAAATATCGGTATTGTTACCGGAGGCGGCAGCGGCGTAATGGAGGTGGCCAATACCCTGGCTCGAAAAAAAGGTATATTGTCAGGCGCCAATTATTTGGATATTACCGATCAATCCATGACTACGGACGTGGATTTTTGCCAGGTGTTTCAATCCACATGCCGGCATAGCCGACAAAAGTGGTTTGAAATAGCGTCTTTTCCCATTTTCAATGTTGGTGGTTTAGGTTCTCTTGAAGAATTGGGGATCACGTTGTGCAATATGAAGCTCTCGATTATGGATCGGGTACCCATTATTCTTTTTAACACAGAGAGTGAAAAGGGTTTCTGGGCGGCAATGCGTAAGCAGATCCAAATTATGGTGACACATCAGCGGGCTCCGGACTGGATTCTCGATCAGCTTGTGATCACCGATGATCCACAAGTGGTTATTAATGTTTATCGAAGCCAATTACAGCTTTTTTGACTGATCCGGCAAACCTTTTCAGGCAGCAGAAAGGGGTTAAACATTAATCATGCTGTCTCGCGCCCATCCGGAAATGAAAACTTTGATCGATATCTTCTCGAACAAATTTTTACTATTTCGCCGATGGCCACTATCTTATTGAAAAATTAAAATTTTCATTCTTAGGGTTGCCGAAGATGCTTATATGCCACTCTTGTTTGTCCTTAAATTCGTTTTTGTCTGTTGCGCCAATGAGCACAGACAATGAGTATATGAGTATACACCCATCGTTGTTTTTGGAAAACGAATTCAAATCCGGCGCAACGGTTTATTGGCATCTTTTAAGACCATTAATTCGTTGGGAGGAGATGTGATGAAAACCAGAATCATCGAACCTGATCATTTTGTACATCGTTATCCTTTGCTCATTAAACATTTGCTGGAAACGCCGATTATATACGCGCCTTATCAGCAAATTATTTACCGTGACAGCATATGTTATACCTATTCAGATCTGGCGGGCCGGGTGGCGCAGCTCGCCAATGCCTTAGAATCAATGGGCGTTACCGCCGGACAAACCGTGGGCGTTATGGACTGGGACAGTCATCGCTATTTGGAATGCTTTTTTGCTGTTCCGATGATGGGGGCTGTGCTGCATACCATCAATGTTCATTTTTCAAAGGATCAGCTGGTTTATACGATAAACCATGCCCAAGACGATGTGCTTATTGCCAATGCAGACTTTTTACCACTGCTTGAGGCAGTTAGGGATAAAATAAATACAGTCAAAAAAATTATCCTCATCAACGATTCACGCGAGCACCTATCCACTCTGCTAAAGCTTGACGCGGAATATGAGACTTTACTGGCAGATAATCCGGAAGCTTATACTTTTCCGGATTTTGATGAAAACAGCTTGGCTACTGTTTTTTATACCGCTGGTACTACAGGCGGGCCAAAAGGCGTTTTTTATAGCCACCGGCAAATCGTGCTTCACACGTTTTGTGTTATGGCCGCGCTTAGCGGGTTCAGTTCACAGGCGAACATCTCTTCGGCGGATGTTTATATGCCCATCACGCCGATGTTTCATGTCCATGCCTGGGGAATGCCCTATTTAATGACCCATCTAGGGGCCAGACAAGTCTATCCGGGCCGCTATGAGCCGGATATGCTATTGCATTTAAAAACAAAGGAAAAGGTTACATTTTCCCATTGCGCGCCTGACATTCTTCATATGCTGATCAACTGTGAGGCCGCTAAAAAAACCGATTTTTCCGACTGGAAAATGATTATCGGAGGATCTGTTCTTTCCAAGGGATTGTGCAGGTCAGCCATGCAGTTAGGTGTTAATTTGTTTACTGGCTATGGCATGTCGGAGACCTGTCCTGTTTTATGTATCAGCAATTTAAAACCCCACATGTCCGACTGGAGTCAATCCGAGCAGATCGATATGCGTTGCCGCACAGGTTTGCCCATTTCGCATGTGCAACTTAAAGTGCTCAACGAACATGGCCGTTCTGTCGCCTGGGACGGTAAGACCACAGGCGAAATAGTTGTTCGTGCGCCATGGTTAACTTCAGGGTATTTTAACGATTTTGAAAAAAGCAGTGAGCTATGGGAAAAGGGCTGGCTGCACACTGGTGATATCGGATTTATTGATGAGGATGGTTACTTGCAGATAACCGACCGGCTCAAAGATGCAATCAAAAGCGGGAGCGAATGGATTTCTTCTGTGCAGTTAGAAAATATTGTCAGTGAACATCCATCGGTCAGCCAAGCAGCGGTAATTGGTGTTCCTGATGACAAGTGGGGGCAACGGCCCCTGCTGATTGTAGTGTTGAAGCCGGAATTCCGGGACAAAACCAGTGAGCAAGATTTTAAAGACTTTTTTCTCGAATATATTCAGAACGGAAAGCTTTCTAAATTTGCCGTTCCGGATAAAATTGTTTTTACAGAATCTCTTGCGAAAACAAGTGAGGGTAAAGTAAATAAAAGAGCATTGCGTAGACAATACATTTGCTAAATGGAGATTTTTCAATGGTATCTGAATCTGATAAATTAACAGACAAACAAGGGCAAGCCCTGGTCGATTTGGCGAGGAAAACCCTGATGGAGCATTTCGGCCGCAAAGCAGATAACGGCAAGCAATTAGCCGATTTTTTAAAAACACCTGTCATGCAAAAGACTTGCGGTACTTTTGTAACTTTGAAAATCGGCAAGCAGCTCAGAGGTTGCATCGGCAGTTTGGAAGGTGATAAATCTTTAGTGGATGATATTGCCGAAAATGCCCTGAAAGCCGCCCTAAAAGATCCGCGGTTTCGTCCGCTGAACAATAGGGAATTGGATTGCGTCAGCATCGAAGTCAGTATCCTGACCCGGCCGCACGCTCTTGAATATACTGATGGCGATGACCTCAAACGCAAATTGCGTCCAAACGTGGATGGCGTGATTATCCGTAAGGGGCTGGCGGGCGCAACTTTTTTGCCCCAGGTCTGGAAACAGTTGCCGGAGCCTGAGCAGTTTTTGTCGCATTTATGCCTCAAAGCCGGTTTGGATAAAAATGCCTGGCGCAAAAGCGAGTTGGCTATACAGACCTATCACGTGCAATATTTTCAAGAGTGATTTTCAAGCCCTTAGGCGATTTGTGTTAAAGAATATACCATCTTGTATGTCTTTTTTCCCGTCTTCTGCGTTATGCCAAAGCCCGAATACGTTAAGTATGCAAACTGATCATCAATTTTTGGCGCGCCTTGAATACGAAAAAAAATCGAAGCTCAATCTGGTATATTCTTTTCCGCCAATCGCCTTAAAGCAGGAGGGAATCCACCGCAGTTAGAGGTGGCGGAGCCTTCCTTAGCAACGCCGTTTATTGTCCGGGGCAGACTGTTCGCCAACCCAATGGAGGGGCGCGGGGATGAATACCGAAAGGTTATGGCCGTGATACTGGGAAGGATCAGGGGCAACCTTCCGGTAAAAGTGGTATTGGTGAATATTCACAAAATCGAATTTAATAATGCTTATTCAGATGGAGCAGCAGTGCCTTCTTTTTCAGATGGTGGAGGCAAAACACCTTCTTCGGGCATAGCTTCTTCAGAAGAAATATCGCCTTGTTCGCCTGAAATTTCTTCTACGCTGGAAATTGTCAGGGTTTTACCGGCTTCGCCTTCTTCAATGGTACCGGTGGCTTCAACAGCTTTTCCTACCATAGAAGAAAGATCCTGACCGGCAACGAGATAAATGGCGCCGTCATCAGCTGCTAATACAATACCTTGATCTGACTGAGCTATAGTACCTGAGATGGTTTGCTCTTCGGCAAATGCCATTGGGGTTGCCAAAAAACCGAAAATTAACATAACCGTAACTATTTTAATAATATTTTTCATTGAGTAAGTCCTCTTCATTTTTAGTTCAACACTTTCAGCGTTGCGTAATCGTTACCTCCCCATAATTTTTCCCCTTAAAATTTGTCGCCTCGTTCTTTTATCTTCACCCTTGTTGAAGGGGAGACCGGCGCCGTTTAGGCAGACACCGTAAACGGCGCCGGTAATGATGATGGGAAAAGCGATGGTGGATTATGGTTTCACCTTAAAAAGGATCCTTCCAATAATCCAATGTATGGGATTGGGGGGGGCATTACCGGAAGATGTTATCTGCGATGCTGGGGGGAATCGAAGCTTATCTTCCGGCAAATCTGTGTATTTTATACAGCGTAGTTTTTCTTATTCAGATGGAGGAGGAACAGCGCCTTCTTCTTCAGCAGGAGCAGCGCCTTCTTCGCCTTCGCCTGAGGCTTCTTCTACGCTTGTAACTGTAAGGGTTTTACCGGTTTCGCCTTCTTCAACGGTACCTGTGGCTTTAACAACTTTACCTACCATATCGGAAAGATCTTGACCTGCAACGATGTAAGTTGCGCCGTCATCAGCCGCTATTACAACACCTTGATCTGACTGGGCTACAGTACCGGTGATGGTTTGCTCTTCGGCAAATACCATGGGGGTTGCCAAGAAACCGAAAATTAACATAACTGTAACTATTTTAATAATATTTTTCATTTTGTTGATCCTTTTCTAATTTCTAAGTTGTTCGTTTTTTTGTATTATTTAATTTCTCTTTTGGGTTCTATTTCGATCATTAATTGCATGCCCCATGTTTTTCCATTTTCACCCCTTTGTTGAGGATACCGGCGCCGGTTAGGCAGGCGCCATAAGCAGCGCCGGTAGTGATGATGGGTAAAAGCGACGTGGATTATGGTTTCCCCTTGAAAGGGGTCCTTCCAATAATCCAATGTATGGGATTTGGAGGGGCATTACCGGAAGATGTTATCTGCGATGCTGGGGGGGAATCGAGACTTATCTTCCGGCAAATCTGTGTATTTTACACAGCGTAGTTTTCTTATTCAGATGGAGGAGGAACAGCGCCTTCTTCCTCAGCAGGAGCAGCGCCTTCTTCGCCTTCGCCTGAAGCTTCTTCTACGCTTGTAACTGTAAGGGTTTTACCGGTTTCGCCTTCTTCAACGGTACCTGTGGCTTTAACAACTTTACCTACCATATCGGAAAGGTCTTGACCTGCAACAATGTAAACTTCGCCGTCATCAGCTGAGATTACAACACCTTGATCTGACTGGGCTACAGTTCCGGTGATGGTTTGCTCTTCGGCAAATACCATCGGAGTTGCGAATAATCCGAAAATAAGCATAACGGTAACTATTTTGATTAAATTTTTCATTTGTCTAAATCCTTTCATTCCAAGTTTTCCAAATTTTCCAAGTTTTCCAAGTTTCCAAGTTCAGTTAAATTATCGTGATTATGAGCTGATGAGTTATTTGGACTTACTAAAAATGCGCGGCAACGCTTATTCTCTGACTTCTTCAACACTAATAATTTTTAAAATTTTTCCAGCCTCGCCCTCTTCTAAAGTTCCGGTGGCTTTTACGGTTTTACCAGCCAAGGCTGAAAGGTCTTGACCAGCAATGAGATAGGTTTCTCCATTATCGGCTGAAATAACAATGGCTTGATCCGTCTGAGCTACGATGCCGCTAATGGTTTCTTCACCCGCAAGAGCAAAAGTAGCTGCTAAAAAAACGAAAACCAGCACTAATATTGAAAGTTTCATGACGCTCGTTTTCATATTGCCTTCCCCCCTATGTATAGTATGTAAAGAGTCATGCGTGTAATTGATCATAATTTATATATAAATTAGGAAATTCCCCAAAACGTATGCTTACTGAATAACTACTTCAACATCTAAAATTGTAATGGTTGTTTCTGTCTCGCCTTCATGCAAGGAGTCAGTGGCTTCTACGCTTCTTCCAACCATAGTGGAAAGATTTTGATCAAAAGACCACTGATTGTCACAGTTATCAGCCGAGATAACGAATCCGTGCTCTGTTTGAGCTACTGTGCCGCTAATGGATCTGTCGATTGCAAAAGCGATAGGAGCAGCTAAAAAGCTGAAAATTAACAGAATGTTAACTGCGTTTATCCAACTTTTTATCATTATGCGCTACCTCCTGTTTTGTGTTAGCGCCAGCAACTTTTTTCTCGCTAATAAGTGTTTTTGCCGGCGGTTTCCTTGCTTGCCTGTGTCTCTCTGTAAGAAAGCAATCAGTATGCCAATATTATAATTGATTGAAAAAACAGCAAAAATTCGAATAATACCTAGATTTAGACGCAGATAAGTACATAATTGATGTTCCGGATTACAATAATTGCACTTTTGAAACCGCTATTTAGTTGAAAATATGTTTCTATTGAAAACTTAATATAGGAATGAGAACTTATATAATTGGGGGATCAAATCGCGTTGAATCCGGATTTATAAATTATCTGAATCTAATGAAAAAATAAGGCGCTTATCATGATTTATAAAAATATTAAGATAATTGAAGGTAAAGATTTTGTGGCTGAATTAATCCTTAACCGGCCGGAGCATCTGAACACTTTAAATACCACTTGCGCAATTGAATTGGACCATGCTTTGAACAGGTTAGACGAGAATGCGTCCGTTAGAGTCATTCTTCTTAAAGGGGCCGGCAAGGCTTTTTGTGCAGGGATCGACTTAAAAGAGTTTGAAGGTCAAAGCGTTATGTCATATCAGTTATGGGCACAGCGCATGCAGCAGCCTTTGATCACCATAAGCCGTATGCGCAAGCCGGTTATCGCACAGGTTCAGGGGGCGGCGGTCGCAAATGGCACAGGCTTAGCCGCAGCATCGGATATAATTATTGCCGCCGAAAATGCCAAATTTGGTCTTACCGCCATAAAGGCCGGTTTAAACTGTGTAGGGCCGGTGGTGCCGGTGGCCCGTTGCATAGGCCCTAAAAAAGCCTTGGAATGGTTACTTTACGGTGATCTAATCAAAGCTGCACAAGCGTTTGAGGCAGGGTTGGTCAATCGCGTTGTTCCAAATGATCAATTAGATGAGCAAGCCCGGCAATGGGCAAGAACCTTGGCGCAAAAAAGTCCCTTGGCTGTCCAAATTGCCAAAAAAGCGTTTTATGAGGCCGCTGATTTACCTTACGAAAAAGCTTTTGGTTTTATGACCGAGGTGTTTGCCAGACTTTGCAGCACTGAAGATGCCCATGAAGGCGTAAATGCCTTCACGGAAAAGAGGGCTCCGGTATGGAAACAAAGATAACGGCTTGGCGTTTCAAAGATCCTATTTGTTTTCGGGCAGGTATTCTTTACGGACAGGAGAAAAAACTTCGATCACTACACAGGTTTCAATACCGATAGCGCTGTGTTCAGCGTCGGCGGGAATGCACCAGCTGTCTCCGGCATTTGCAATAAACGCTTTTTTTTCCACGGTAAGTTCCAGCCTGCCTGATGCCAAATAGCCGATTTGCTCATGTGGATGGCTATGCATTGGCACAGCGCTGTTTTTTTGGATTGTAAACTGAGTCAGCATCATGCGCTTGCCCCAGCTCAGAGCCTTTAGTCCAACGCCCTTGACGATTTCTTTTGATTTTACGGCTTCATTTCTGGAAAACACTTAGAATATACCCCCATATGATTTGGCCCGAAAAAACCAGTGCATAGTGCCATTGATAAGCCAATAAAGCAATATTTTACACTGATTTTAAATTAGAGCCTGTTTGGGAAATAGAAAATTTAGCGAAAAAGTGCTCTCATAAAGCCATTTATTCATATGGAAAAGGTTATTTTATGAATGAAATCAGAAAACTCGATAGGTTTCTTCAGCAATTAGAAGGCGCCACGGAAAAAAAGGACGCCACCTGTTTTAAATTAAAACAGTATAATGAAATGGAGCTTGCCTATATGCAACCTCGGCTGGATCAAGCCTGTTAGGCCGCATCAAGGTCTTAACTCGTGTGCGTCCATAAATGGCAAATTTCGCCGATGGGCGCTAACTGCCGTAGCCGCTTAAAATCGAATACGCCATCGCCATGTTTAATATGCTTTGGTAAGTGCGGATGCGGTCAACATACTGTACGGCTTCATTGCCGCGGGCGTAACCGCTGTCAAGGGTTTTGTAATACTTTTTCTGTTGCAGCAGGGGCAGAACCGATCTGACGCCATGCCAGGTATGATGGGGTTTGGACATCCGTTTGGCCAATTTGCGGGCGTCTTTTAAATGGCCGAAACCAAGGTTGTAAGACGCCATTGCCATCAGGGTGCGGTCCGGTTCGGGCACATCGTTTCCAACCATGCGATGCAGCCGTGCAAAATAGCGTGTACCGGCATAGATGGAAGGCTCGGGGGCCAACCGGTTTTTCAAACCAAGGGTTTTTGCCGTGTCCAGGGTCAGCATCATAATTCCACGAACACCGGTGGGGCTTTTGGCTTTTGGGTTCCAGTGGCTTTCCTGGTAAGATAAGGCGGCCATTATACGCCAATCCAAATTGTATTTTAACGCGGCTTTTTCAAAATGTTCCTGGTATATGGGCAACCGGTTTTTGATGCGGCGGCGATAACGCGCTAAATCCACATAATCAAAATTTTCCAAATGCCCATAATAGTGGCCGGTCAGGCCGGCGATCCTGTCTTGGGTTGAATCCAGGGCAAACCATTTGTTCAATGCGGCCAGCAAATGCCGGTTTGCAGGAGCTGTAGCCCATGACAAGTGCTGGGAATAACCTATATCAAAGTGGACCACCAGTTCTGGAAAAAAACGCTGATTTCGTTTAAGAATATTCGATTCCACGATGGCCAGAGGCAGTTTTTGGATCCATACCATTTCCAGCAGCTCTTCGGCGCTGTAATCCAACAGGGTTTGCCAGTTGAGCTCAGGGTGGTCTTTTTTTTGTTTTTTCAACAAATCCAGCCTTGCACTGCTGCCCGTGGTCCATATAAGCTTATTTTTGACATCGCTAAAGGTATTTAATTCCGGACCGCCGCGGTGTCCTACCAGTTGTTGGGTAATCTGGAGATATCCGGGCCCCAAGGCCAATAACCGCGCGGATTGATAACCGAATGGCAAACCTGCGGCTATGATATCGGCTTTGCCTGCGCGCAAAGCCGTCACCATCTCGGCTTCTTCTTCAATAATAATTGGTTTGAGGTTAACGCCAAGATAGTCAGCAAACGCTTTGGCCAACTCGTACTCAAAGCCTGTGGGGCCGTGGGGGCCTTCATAATAGCAGGTGGAGTTGTTGCGAGTGATCATTACCAGCTCAGAGCTTGAGACAATGGCTTCCAGGTCGTTTTTTATGAGCGGATTATTACATGCAAACAATAACAGTCCGAGTCCGCACAGAATTATTACCCAAAAGCATATATATCCACATAGACGGTAAAACATCATTGGCCCTCAAAATTTCCTTCGACAACAAACGTCCTACATTACCCAATTCGGATGAGTACTGTCAAATGACTTAGGCCATCAGAGCTTCAAAAAAAACAATCTTGTTTATATTTATTTTTGTTTTAAAGAGTTACTGATGATTCGTCCGGTTTTTTTTCTCCAAATCACGCCATTTATTCAGTAAACGCAAGGCGTTTTCGATGTCCTGGGCTGCTTTTGGATGGTTAGGATTGAGTTTCACGACTTTTTTCCATTGCTCAATGGCTGATACGAGGTTTTCATTGAGAAAAAATTTAACTCCGTTACGATAGTGGGTTTCAGCGCGTGCATTCAATCGTCCTCTTGCCTGGGCCAGCAAGTGGGACGTGTCTTGGTAATCAGGATTGATTACGCTTAAAGCTTTGAAGGCCTCAGCATCTTTGTGTTGATCCAGCATTTGCTTGCCCAGGGCGTAATGAGCGGCTGTAAATAAACTTTGCGCGGTGGGATTGCCCGGATATTTAATCAGAATCTTATCGGTAATAAGAATGGCATTGGGGTAATTTTTTTGATCAAAATGTCTTTTTGCGGTTTGGAGTTCATTGTATAAATCTTTGTTTTTTAATAAATTTTTGGCCTTTTTAATGGCGCTGTCAAGGCCTTTGTACTTAGGGCTGACTTGGTTGAGTTTTTTTAGAGCAGCAAATGGCTGGCCGCTTTGAATTAACTTGAGACCACTTTCATACAATGCCTGGTTAGCCAGCTTTTCAGCCTTCTGGTGGTTCCGTATTTGCGCCTGTATTCGCCCTGTCTGCCCAACAACGGTATCGTATTGTTTTTGTTCTAACCCTGTTTGTGCGCTATCAAGCCTGGTTTCAATGTCCATGCGGGGGATTATATGCTCGCTTTCAAGCATCGGAATGATTAATAGTTTTCCAATCATCAGGGGTTTGTCAGGATCGATATCATTAAAATAGGCGATTATATGGGCTTTTGTCTGGTCTTTGTAGAATTTGTGAGCGATTTTACTGAAAGAGTCTCCTTTTTTTACCCGGTAAAAGGTCTTTTCTTTATCCTGCTGTTGGTTTTTCAGATATCGTTTGGCGCTTGAATTTTTAGGGTCCAGGCGTAGTGTGATGAGAAATTGTTGCTGAGCCAAAGCATCGTTACCTTTTTTATAAGCGCCGATTGCTTTTCGGAAATGTATTTTCGCTGTTTTAGCAATGGTGTTTTTTAACTTTTTTATATTGTTTTTAATAGTTTTACTGTCCGGGTCCATTTGTTCAGCAATGCGCCATGCCAAAAGAGCATCATTCAATTCTCCTTTTTTTTCAAGATCTTGAGCTTTTTTTTGGTACAGTTGCGGTGATAAAGCTACTGTTTGACCGGGGGTTTGACTCGTTGATGCACAGCAATTTAAAAAAGCAGCCAACAAAAGCGAGACGAATATGGCTGATTTAAATTTCATTTCAACTCTGCCGATTGGAAAATTTTTAAATTGCGCCGGAATGTTTTTTTATCCCAACTCCCATCTACGCGGGTTAACCGGATTTTAAAGTTGTTTACATAAAACGGGTTGCTGCCCCTTGAGCGGATAAATCCTGCTTGATAGCCGTGTTTTTTGAGAAGCGCAATGATCAGATCGTTAAATCCGCCCTGAGGATAAGCAAAATAAAGACATTGTTTTTTTAGCTTTTGAATAAGTATTTTTTTTGAATCTTTTATTTCCCGTTCCAGCTGTTTGATGTATTGTCTGGCAGTTTCTCCTTTATCGGCCTTTGTTAAATTCTGACCGGTGACGCCTTTTGATCCGATATTCCATCCCGAGGCGGCCATTTTCATGATATGTTTCCAGGACAGACGGCCTTTTTTATTGATTCGTTTTGTCGAAACAAACACGCTGGCTTTCATGCCGCGTTTTTTCAAAATGGAGTAAGCCGTTTTATATACCCAGGAATCTTCAGAATCAAAACAAACCACAACACTGCGTGCAGGGATAGCGTCTTTTAAATTAACAAAAGCCAATAACTGATCAAGACCAATCGTGACATAACCATTTGACCGCAGGTAGTCCATTTGGTCCGTAAAGGTCTGAATTGAAATTACTTGCCGGCGCCGGGGCTTTTTGGCGACACTGTGGTAAAGCAGAATTGGGACCATTTGGTACCCGTTATCTTGCAATCCTCCATAAACCGGCGGTTTATAAGGGATTACCAGTTTTTGACCGGGCATTGGGTCTGTGATGCCGTTATATTGTGCTATCCACCAGGCTTTGCCGGCGTCTTTCAGATAGGTTTGGGCCAAAGAGGCCAGGGTATCTTTTTTTTTTACGGTTACAATTCCGGCATAGCGTCCTTTGTAAGCAGATCCATCCCTGGCTATCTCATTGGATGACAAAAAACGGCCAGTACAGGCGCTTGTTATTACAGCCAGCACAACTAAGGTGAATACTGTTTTAATAAATGTGTTAGCTCGCATACCGCGTGTTGCTCAGACGAAGAACCTTATAAACATCCACAGGCTCAGCTCGTCCCTTGACGTGTTTTGATCCTAACGGTTCTGTGATTAACCGCTCCGATAGCTGTTGTTTAACCTGCCGGCTGATGACAATATCACCCGGACCCGCCATTGCATTGAGTCTTGAAGCCAAATTGACGGTATCGCCGATTACGGTGTATTCCAATCTGGATTGAGCACCAACATTGCCTGCTACAACTACACCGGTGTGCACGCTGATTCCTACAGATTTCAATAACTGATTACCATGAAGGCTTTTCAGGCGTAACTCATCCTGAAGATTCAGACTCGCGCGAATAGCTCGCTCGACATGATCTTTGTGGACCACCGGCACACCGAATACACCTAGAATAGCATCTCCGATGAATTTATCCACATATCCGCCGTGTTTGATTATAACTGTTGCAGCGATTTCCAAAAATTCGTTCAATGCCTCCACCACCTGTTCGGGTGAATTTTCTGAAGCATATGCTGTAAAGCCGCGAATATCGCCTAAAAAAATGGTTGCCTCGTTGTGTGTGCCCTTAAGCCATTCGGTTTCCGGGTTTGCCAGAATCATGTCCAGGATTTCGGAACCTACATACTTGCCAAAGGACTTTTGAGCCATGGCATTTTTCCATAGCTCCTGACCCATGCGGTTAAAGGCTGCGCCCAGGCTTCCGAGTTCATCATTGCGTTTAAGCGCAACGCGGTACTGGTAGTTTCCCTTAGCAATTTCGCGGGTGGCTTTAACCAAATCGGAAATAGGCCGTGAAAACCGGAAGCCGTAGATAAGAGCGATTCCGAGCCCCAATAGTGTAATTGCCAAGGTGACGATAATTATAGATACGCGTTCTTGTTTGATGAGATCTTCTATAAAATTCAAAGAGATTCCAACATGAACCTGACCCAGTGATTTGTTCTTGAAACTGATATCCCGGTAAAGATTCAGCAGCCGTTCACCGTCCGGCCGGTTGTAACTGTAATAGGTGATATCGTCTTTTATGATAAGCTCGGCATCATCGCTGAAATGCTTGAAAGGCACACCTATCAGATTGATGTCTGTGTGAGCTTTGATCAGATCATTGGCCCCCACGATTAGCGCGTATCGCAACCCCTTGACCCTGGCGGCTTCTTTTATCAGAGTGTTTAGCTGAAGAATGTCATCCTCAAGCAATGGAATAGGGGCGTTATTTGCAAAATAGTTCAAGCTGACCATGCCTAACCGCACGGATTGGTCGTAAAGGCGGCCTTTTTGTTTGTCCAATACCAAAAGGCTAAGCGTCACGATAGTCAGCATAATGATAAAGGTTATGGCCAACGCCATCTGCATCCAGATCGAGATTCTCAAATGCGGTAAACGTTCGTAGTAGGAACCGTATTTGTTTGCCAGCAGTTCCCGGATATCATCAGTCAGAGAGCTGATTTGAATTTGATATTCCGAGTTGATTGTTTGGATGACATCTTTTTCCGTAGCCAGACCCAACTCAACGACCAATTGGCCCAAACGTACGGCCCGTCCGTGTTGAAGCAGAGTTGCACGCTGGTTTTCCAGAGCCATTTTGAGCTGATTCTCTGTAATAACACCATTTCGTTTGAGTATTTCACCGATGAAAAGATCGTCCCGGGTGGTTTGCCGTTTACCAAACCACCCCTTCAGATGCTTTAACAACCGTTTCATTTTTATGGAAAACTTATTCATATCGCCTTTCGTTTTCCAGCCTGCAATCTTTATTTCCAAATGTTGCACAGCACAGTTGTTGACATATGATACAATTGGCCCGCAGGGCATTATTTAAGATGCCAAATTTTGGTTCTACGTTATATAGTCCTTGAGCTGGAGGTGAAGCTGGAGCGGTCACTTTAATCAATTGCGCATAAGCACTATAATTTTATAAGGGATTGTTGTCAAAATGAAAAAAAACAATGAGGAAATGGTTCCGTATATTGTTATTTTAAGGTACGGTTTTGACATTCGGCATTAGTGATTATAGTGATCCAAGAACTTTAAGTTTAATCATGCGCTAAAAGAGATCATCATGATTGACATAGTTAAGTTGTGTAAAAAAATACAAGAGCTATATCCTGATATCGGTCAAAGCGGCATTGACCTTGAGTTCGAGTTTGATCAGAATCACCAACGCTGGGTAGTTGATTTGAAAAAGGATAATCACCGCCTTAAAACCTTTCTGGAGGAAGGTGACGCTGAATTTTGCATATCCGGCAGGCAATATGCCGGATTGGGTATTAAAATTTCTCAATTTATGAATAACATAGCAAAAATTTAAGATAAGGCGATTGGCGGAAAAGAATATACCAGATTGAGCTTCGATTTTTTTTCGTATTCAAAGCGCGCCAAAGTTTTGCTGATCAGTTTGCATACTTAACGTATTCGCACCTTTGGCATAACGCACAAGACGGGAAAAAAGACATACAAGATGGTATATTCTTTAACTGCAAATCGCCTAAGTACGTGCTTGGTCCAGATGTTTCTACCTGTCTAACCTGAAAAGGGATATGCTATGGGGCAAGATCGTTATAGCGATGTTTTTCGCAGCGAGCGCGATAGCATGGGCATTGTGCGGGTGCCGGAACAAGCTCACTACGGCTCACAAACCCAGCGTGCGGTTGAAAATTTTTATCACAGCGGACTTAAGCCGCCGCAGGGTATGATACATGCCCTTGCCCTGATCAAATATTGCGCCGCTCAGGTCAATGAGGCGTTGGGCCTGCTCGACGGTTCCGTAGCCAGGGCCATTGCGGATGCCGCGCAGGAAGTCATGGACGGCCGATGGGACCAGCAATTTGTGGTTGACCTGTTTCAGACCGGCTCGGGCACTTCCACCAACATGAATATGAACGAGGTCCTGGCATCACGGGCCAATGAAATGATCACTAACCGAAAAGGCGGACGCGAACCCGTCCATCCTAACGATCATGTAAATCTGGGCCAGTCAAGCAATGATTTGATTCCAACTTCGATGCATGTAGCCGCGTGCGCCGCGGTCAAAAAAGACCTTCGTCCCGGATTGATACGCCTGCATGCCGTATTAATGGAAAAAACCGCTGCTTTCCATCCGATTCGAAAAATCGGACGTACCCATTTACAAGATGCCGTGCCAATAACAATGGGGCAGGTATTCAGTGCATATGCCCGGCAAATGGAGTTGGCCGTTATGCGAATCGATGCCGTAATGCCCAGATTACAAGAACTGGCCCTGGGCGGAACTGCAGTGGGAACGGGAATCAACACCCATACCGATTTTGCATCTCAAACCATTAAAAAATTAGCAGATCACACTGGCATCGATTTCACAGAGGCAGTCAATCATTTCGAGGCCCAGGCCGCCCGTGACGCTGCCTTGGAAACCAGTGGCGTCCTGAAAACCATTGCCGCTGGCCTTGTTAAAATTGCAAATGATATAAGATGGATGGGATCAGGTCCGCGCTGTGGTATCGGTGAACTCAAGTTACCGGCTTTGCAGCCTGGATCCTCGATTATGCCTGGAAAGGTCAACCCGGTTATCCCCGAAGCTGTGATTCAAGCGGCCTTCCAGGTCATGGGCAATGATGCAACCATCGCTTTGGCTGCGCAATCCGGGAACTTTGAATTAAATGTTACGGTTCCCCTGACAGCTTATAACTTATTGCAGTCCATAGATCTTTTGGCGGGTCATGCGCGGCTGTTGGCCGATAAATGCGTTGCAGGCATTGAGGCCGAGCCGGTGCAGTGCGAAGCCTATATAGAAAAAAGTTTGGCCCTGGCAACGGTTTTTGTTCCCCGCATCGGATATGACCGGGCAGCCCAATTGGCAAAAAAAGCCTATGCCGAGGGTAAAACCGTGCGCCAGGTAGCGTTGGAGGAAAAAATATTACCCGAAGAACAGATTTGCGAACTATTGGCAGAGCCGCTGGCTTCATATCTTTGAAAAATTGGCTTGCCGATAGAAGCTGCCGGCTTATCATGATTTTTGGTTTATCAAAGATATAAAAGGAGAGACGTCATGCCTAAAAAAAAACGCTATAAAATCAAATCATCGTGCCCCCAATGCGGTTGCAGTTTCGCCTCTCATTTAACCGATGAGGAATTGAAAAAACGTTATGGCGATGTTCCTAATATTGAACTCGAGTGTGACGAATGCATGTTAAAATACCATAAACCCAGGCAAAAAGTTTGCCCGGAATGGGACAAGGCCTGTAAGCTGGAAGAAAAAAGTTGATAAGCGCTCACAGCATTAGTGCGAAAGATCTCCCTGCTTGACATTATCTAACGTGCAAACTAATTAGTTCCCTAAATTATTTTTTCTAAGAAAAATGAAGGCAGATCAAAAGTTTTGCTATATTTTTTAAATGTAAGGCGATTGGCGGAAAAGAATATACCAGATTGAGCAGAATTTTTTTTCGTATTCAAGGCGTGCCAAAGTTTGCATACTTTACGTATTCGGGCTTTGGCATAACGCACAAGACGGGAAAAAAGACATACAAGATGGTATATTATTTAACTGCAAATCGCCTAAAATGCTGATTGAAGTATCGGCAGCCGCCGAAAATGAAAGGAGCATACCAAAATGATGTACGATTTTAATGCCAACGATGTCTTTGAAATGGCCGAGCAAATGGAGCGCAACGGCGCCAGCTTTTACCGCAGGGCTGCCGATTCGGTCAGCGGCGGCAGCAAGGCATTTTTAGAAAAATTGGCCGCCATGGAAGATGATCATGAAAAAACGTTCGCTCAAATGCGAAGTCAATTAACATCTGATGAAAAAGTCTCCACGGTTTTTGATCCCCACAACGATGCATTTGGTTACTTGCATGCGTTGGCCGATACAAGGGTTTTTTTTGAAAAGACAATCGACACGTCCTCCATGGAAGCCATTTTGAAAGACGCCATTTCTGCTGAAAAAGATTCTATTGTATTTTACCTTGGCATGCGCGAAGCCGTTCCCGAAAAGTTGGGCCGCCAGCGGCTTGATGATATCATCAAGGAAGAAATGGAGCATATCCGGCTGTTAAGCCGTGAACTGGCGGCTTTGAAAAAAAAATAAAGAGGCTAAGAAGGCCATTTTGACATGGCAGACGCTTCAAAAAAGAATCTGCAGCAAAGAAAAGATCCCAAGTTAAATCATTCAATCCGCTTGGTTACCTGGCGACAATGGGAATTATAGTTGTTTTGCTTTTTGGAACCGGCATAAAGTTCATGGGGCAATCCTTTGCTGCTTTTTCCAAACAATTTGTGTCCGGCTTTTCTATGTTGGCTTTCTTTTACCCGATGATCAATTTTTTTATAATTGCCTTTATACCACGTTGATTTTTTAAATTTGCATATCGACCAAAGCTATTTTGTATAACTATTTGAAAAACTTGATCATCGGGTTTTAGGATCTTAGAAAATACCAATATAGACGTTATTGCGCTTAAATTTGGATTCGTTTTCAACAAGCAAAAATGGGTGCATACTGATTATATGCTTATTATCTATGCACATTGACGCAACAAACGAAAACGAATTTAAGGACGAGCAACAGTGGTATATTCGCCTCTTCTACGACCCCTTATTGTAGTTTTCCGCCAATGGATAATTCCTTTAGTTTGACTTTATCGTTTAACCGGATTTGATTTGCGTTAACTACAATAATCTCTTGAGATGTCATTCGATTGAAAATGCGCGACAATGTTTCGGCAATTGTGCCCAACAAGCTGGCCAATTGCCCTTTTGATATGGGCAGCGTCACCAGATCGGGATTATTTTGTTCCCCGGCAAGGTATAAAAGATAGGATGCCAGCCTTGCCGGTACTTCCTTCAGGGAGAGATTTTCGACTTGGATCGTAAACTGGCGCAGCCGCATGCTCAACACCGCAAGCATGTTCAGCGCCAGTGAAGGATTGCCGGTGATCAGGCCGATAAAAGCCGCCCGGGGGAAAAATAACAGGCGGGTTTTTTTCAGGGCAACTGCGCAGGCTGGAAATTGCTGTCCGGCAAACACCGGAACCTCGCCAAAGGGTTGGCCCCGCCCATAAATGTGCAGGATTTGCTCTTTACCTTCAGCCGAAACTTTATAGATTTTTACCGTGCCTTCGGCTACAATATAAAAACCGTTACCTTCATCACCATCCATAAAAATGATTTCGGAGCTGCCAAACTTCTTTACCTGGGCGATATCCCGGACCTGAAAAAGCTGTTCTTCCGAAAGCCCGCTGAATAAAGGGCTTTCGGAGATAATGCGTTGTGTTTGATCCACTTTTCATCCCTTTTATCTTGAATTGTTTAATTTTGGGCCATCCGATAAGCCAATGGCCAACTTTGTCCCAAATCGATAAAAAAACATGCTTTTGATTTAAGTCAAGGATTTGTGCAAGGCAAGTGTATATATTGAGACAAAATAAGATATCAAATTTGGTATTTAATATTTTCAATCAAGATACTTAACCAAGGAGGAAAAACATGTTTTGTTTTCAATGCGAACAAACGGCTAAAGGTAAAGGGTGCACCAAAATCGGCGTTTGCGGCAAAAAACCCGAAGTTGCGGACCTTCAAGATGTTTTACTTTATTGTGTCAAAGCACTTAGCCAGGTTGCGCTTGCCGCAAAAGAGGCTGGCGCCACCGATTCGAATGTAAATAAATTTACAGTGGAAGCGATTTTTTCCACGTTGACCAATGTGGATTTCGATCCTGACCGGTTTGTTGCCCTGATCAGGCAATGTGTCACATTACGCGATCAGCTCAAAGGCAGGATTCAAGCCACTGGTGGAAAGGTACCTGAAAACGCCCAGATGCTTTTTACGCCTGGTGCAAACAAGGATGATATTGTGGCACAGGCCGAAGGTTTAGGTGTTATGGCCGATCCCGATCTGAATCCGGACATTCGCAGTTTACGCGAACTGCTGATCTACAGCATCAAGGGGGTGGCAGCCTACACCGACCATGCCTGTATTCTGGGCCGGGAGGACGATACAGTCTATCAGTTTATTTACGAAGCTATGGCAGCGACCCTGGATGACAGCCTTGATGTTAATGCCCTGGTGGCTTTGAACCTGAAATGCGGCGAGATAAACCTGCGGGCCATGGAATTGCTCGACGATGGCAATACCGGCACATACGGTCATCCTGTGCCCACAAAAGTACCTTTGGGTCATAAAAAAGGCAAAGCCATTTTAGTTTCCGGTCATGATTTGAAGGATTTGGAGCATATTCTAAAACAAACCGAGGCAAAAGGAATCTTTATCTACACCCACGGTGAGATGCTGCCTACTCACGGTTATCCGGAGCTTAAAAAATACGATCATTTCTATGGCCACTATGGAACAGCCTGGCAAAATCAGGCCAAAGAGTTCAGCAAGTTTCCAGGGGCTATTATCATGACTACCAATTGTATACAAAAACCCCAGAGCGCATATCAGGATAATATCTTTACCACTGGTCTGGTGGGCTGGCCGGGAGTAAAACACATTGCCGATAAGGATTTTTCTCCGGCCATTGAAAAAGCCCTGGCCATGCCCGGATTTACGCAAGACGGGCAAGCAAAGACGATAATGACCGGCTTTGGCCGCAATGCTGTTATGGGAGTAGCCGGTCAAGTGATAGAGGCCGTAAAAAACAAAGCCATTCGCCATTTTTTCCTGGTGGGAGGTTGCGATGGCGCAAAACCGGGGCGCGATTACTACACCCGTTTTGTAGAAAAGGTTCCCGAAGATTGTATCATCCTGACCCTGGGGTGCGGTAAATTCCGCTTTTTTGACAAAGACTTGGGCGATATCGGCGGTATTCCCCGCCTGTTGGATATCGGGCAATGCAACGATGCCTACTCGGCCGTTAAAATCGCCGTTGCCTTGGCGGAAGCCTTTAATTGCGGGGTCAATGATCTGCCATTGTCCATGATTCTGTCCTGGTATGAACAAAAGGCCTGCGCCATATTGCTGAGCCTGCTTCATCTCGGGATCAAGGATATCCGC